>NZ_AVQI01000058.1 GCF_000468115.1 Treponema socranskii subsp. socranskii VPI DR56BR1116 = ATCC 35536 | reverse complement strand
AGTTCAAAATCGATTTCGGCGTAGACAGCGGAAACGGTACGCTCAAAGCCGAAGTTGACGGCACGGAAATCACTTCGGGCAATGTTGTAGAACAGGGTAAAACCGTAACCTTTACCGCAGAGGCCGACCCGAACTACGCGGTCGAAAAATGGACAAACAACGGCACGGTCATTGCAGGAGCGGGAACAAACACAACCTACAACCACACCGTAACGGCGGATGCAAACATCAAAGTAAAGTTTAAATATTCAGGAACCGCACTCACTCTGGATACGCGGAGTTTTACCAAAGAAAAGGGACAAAGCTTTACCTACACGCTTGTAACATCGGGCTCGGGCAGCTACACGGCAACGCCTGAAACGGCGGGCATCATCACGCTCGATACGGCGAACTTGAACAGCCACGGCAATATTACGGTAACGTGCAGCAATGCCGGCTCAACGCGCATAAAGGTAGTCGACACGGTAAGCGGACAAACCGCCCTTTCAGGTACCATTACCGTAAAACCTGCCGTCGTCATACCCGACTACTTTGAAGAAGGCGGCGTGCGCTACCATGTAACGGACAAAGATGAGCGAAAGGTGAGCGTAACCGCCGAGACATCTTATTTAAACTCGACACCATACACGGGAACATCGCTTACCATACCCAAAGAAGTTACCCACGACGGCGTAACCTACACGGTAACGGGCATAGAGCACCCTCAAATTTGGGGAACTACACTGCAAAACGTAACGGTCGCATCCGATAACGCCTACCTTTCTTCCCAAAACGGTGTTATCTTTAACAAAGATAAAACCGTACTCCTCTGGTACCCGTGCGGCAAACCGGACACTTCTTACACCGTTCCTGCAAGCGTAACAAAATTGGAAGAGAACTCTTTTAGAGACATTGCCGCACTGACTTCCGTTACACTGCCGGACGGCTTAAAGCGTATTGAAGACTATGTGTTTGACGGCTGTCCCAACCTTACAACGCTTAACCTGCCGTCTTCGCTGGAATCTATCGGTTTCTCTTCGCTGTGCAGCATAAAAGTGAGCTCGATGGTTGTGCCGGAAAACATAACGGCTCTTTATGGCTACTTTCTTGCCGGATGTCCCGAATTGACATCGGTCGAGCTCCCCTCAACGCTTACCAAAATATGGTTTTCATTTTCGAACGATCCTAAACTGAAGACGGTAAAGTGTAAAGCGGCAACTCCGCCGGTTATTAACGGCGCGTTTGAAAACACGCCCATCGCATCCGCAACGCTCCGCGTCCCCGCCGGCTCCAAAGCACTCTACCAAGCCGCAGAAGGCTGGAAAGACTTCGGCACGATTGTGGAGTTTTAATTACCGGGGAGTCGTATAAGAAAAGGTCTTTTGGATTGAGACAATTCAATCCAAAACGGAATAAACTCTTTAAGCGGACAAGACGTCCGCTTAAAGATAAAATCTGCGCGGGAGTGTCGCCCTG
>NZ_AVQI01000057.1 GCF_000468115.1 Treponema socranskii subsp. socranskii VPI DR56BR1116 = ATCC 35536 | reverse complement strand
TTGCACCGGATCGAAGATATGACGAATTGCTGCCGCGGGAGACGGCTCATCTTACAGTTGTTCGATTTCCGCTTCGGTGAGACCGGTAATCTTGCAAATGTCTTCAAGCGGATAGTGCATAGCAAGCATGGTTTTTGCCGTTTCGAGCTTTGCTTGATATGAGCCTTTGGAAAGGCCTTCCTGTAGTGCAATTTCTCTTTCTTCTTCCCGCTGCACGGCTATGTCCACATCGTAATCGTATTCGGCTATGAGCATATTCATTCCTACTCACTCTGAAAGATTTTCAATTTCTTCAGCAGAAAGGCCGGTCATTTGCGTAATAAAATCAAGTTTGCAATGTGCCTGCTTCATCAGCTTTGCCGTTTCGAGCTTCGCTAGATACGAGCCTTCGGAAAGACCTTTCGCTTCGCCTTGTGCGATGCCCAGCGAAAAACCTTTCGCTTCGCCTTCTTTCAAGGCAATTTCTCTTTCTTCTTCCCGCTGCACGGCTATGTCCACGTCGTAATCGTATTCGGCAATTAACATA
>NZ_AVQI01000056.1 GCF_000468115.1 Treponema socranskii subsp. socranskii VPI DR56BR1116 = ATCC 35536 | reverse complement strand
AGACATCGCCGTACAGCGAGAAGAAGAGCGGGAAATCGCTCTGCAGGAAGGCATTTCCGAAGGCTCATACCAAGCTAAGCTTGAAACGGCGAAGCTCATGCGGACGCACAACTACCCGATTGCCGAAATCTGCACAATGACCGGTCTTTCCGAAACGGAAGTCGAACAGCTGTAACGCTTTTTTTGCGCAAATAAAAATCGTTCTCGTTGCGAAAACTTTGCTTTCGCTGTATGATGGATTGTATGAAGCTCTACCTCGCTACGAACAATGCGCACAAAAAGCGCGAAGCGGCTAAAATCTTTTCGCCGCACAAAATCGTCATTCCGACGGACGAAGGGATCGATTTTGATCCGGAAGAAACGGGAGCGACCTTTTTCGAAAACGCTTTGATAAAAGCGCGCGCTCTCTACGACATCGTGCACTGCCCCGTCATCGCCGACGATTCGGGCATTTCGGTCGACGCGCTCGGAGGCAGACCCGGCATTTTCTCTTCGCGTTACGGCGGACGGGATTTTCCACGAGGCAGAGCGGACGGCAAAAAGACGGCGCAGGACGCGCAAAACCGCTTTCTCATCGAAGAGTTGAACGACGCGCTTTCAGGGAGTACCGGCGATTGTCGTTTTTTGCACGGCGAGCGGAGTGCGCATTACACGTGTTCGATGGTGCTCTATTTGGGGGACGAGCGCATGTACGCTGCGCAGGAAACGATGGAAGGGCAAATCGTCGCATCGATCGAAGATTCTCGCGGAAACGGCGGCTTCGGCTACGATCCGATTTTTTTTATCCCCGAAATCGGAAAAACCGCAGCGGAACTTTCCGACGAAGAAAAAAATGCAATTTCCCACCGCGGAAAGGCGGGGCGCAGTATGCGGCGCATCATCGAAATGCTCCGATGATCCATTGAAAAAATCGAAAAAAAATTTAAAAATTCGCTAAAGTTTTTTGTTCTCCGTGCCGATAGTGAATAAGGATTGGAATTTGCGGCGCGACTTGTTAAGCCGTACCGTTGCAAATTTACAATTCACTTGCAGAAAAGTGTAGATGTAGCCTTGTAAACAGATGCACTTTTTTGCAAACCGGCAGAAAGGATTCTGCCGTACATCTATTCCACGGAGGAATACCTATGGTTATCAACCACAACATGTCGGCATTCTTTGCCAGCCGTCAGCTCGGCGTTACCGGTGTCAGTCTTGCAAAAGATATGGAAAAGCTTTCATCGGGCGAACGGATCAACCGCGCGGGAGACGATGCGTCGGGACTCGCCGTATCTGAAAAGATGCGCAGTCAAATCCGCGGTTTGAATCAAGCGTCGACGAACGCGCAAAACGGTATCAGTTTTATCCAAACGACCGAAGGCTATCTGCAGGAAACGACGGACATCATCCAGCGCATCCGCGAACTGGCTATCCAAGCGTCGAACGGCATCTACAGCGATGAAGACCGCATGCAGATCCAAGTCGAAGTTTCTTCCCTCGTAGAGGAAATCGACCGCGTCGCAAGTTCCGCCCAATTCAACGGCATGAACATGCTCACCGGACGTTTCGCCCGCCCGACGGGAGAAAACACGGTTACCGGTTCCATGTGGTTCCATATCGGAGCGAACATGGATCAGAGGATGCAGGTGTACATCGGCACGATGTCGGCGACGGCGCTCGGACTGCGCGTGCTCGGTACGGAAGAAAAGGTTTCGATTGCAACGCCGGAAGAAGCGAACCGCGTCATCGGCACGCTCGACGAAGCGATCAAGCGGATCAACAAACAGCGAGCCGATTTGGGCGCGTATCAAAACCGCATGGAATACGCGATCCGCGGCCTCGATATCGCAGCCGAAAATACGCAGGCGTCGGAAAGCCGCATCCGCGATACAAACATGGCAAAACAGATGGTCGAGTTTACGAAAAATACCGTTTTGCAACAGGCGGGAACGGCGATGCTCGCACAGGCGAACGCGCAGACGCAAAATGTCTTGTCATTACTGAGATAGTGTAGTACACTTATAGAGGAAAGGCGGGTTCCGCCCTATTTCCGTGTGTACTGTAACTATCGAGCATGCGTTCGGACATGCTTTTGTTCTTTGACAATGTGCAATCCATAGGTTGTGGCGGCAGGAAAAATCGGCTTGCAAAAAGGCTGATTTTTCCTGCCGTAACGGGTCTGAATCTGCTTTCCGGGGGCGCACTAACCGGAAAGTCAGCCTTCACGGCAAGGTCGCAGAGCATGATGTTCTGCGGTACGTAAACATGGAGGGCACAAATTATGATTATCAATCACAATATGAGTTCGCTCTATGCGGAACGTGTGCTCGGCATTTCGAATGCCAACATACAGGGAAACATCGAGAAACTCGCTTCCGGCGAAAGGATCAATAAAGCCGGAGATGATGCATCGGGTCTTGCAGTGTCCGAAAAGTTGCGGAGTCAAATCCGCGGTTTGAATCAGGCAGGGCGAAACATCGAAAACGGTGTATCGTTTTTGCAGACGACGGAAGGCTATCTTCAGGAAACAACGGATATCCTTCAGCGCGTCCGCGAACTGGCGATTCAAGCGTCGAACGGCATCTACAGCGATGAAGATCGCATGCAGATTCAAGTTGAGGTTTCTCAGCTTGTGTCGGAAGTCGATCGTGTCGCAAGTCAAGCGCAATTCAACGGCATGAATATGCTTACGGGCAGTTTCGGCCGCTGGGACGGCGCAAAGACGATGCAGTTCCATGTCGGTGCAAACGTCGACCAAAACGTCCGCGTATACATCGGCACGATGACGGCAACGGCGCTCGGCTTGAAAAACGCAAACGGTGACAACGAGCAGATTTCGATTGCAACGCCGGACTTGGCAAACGCCACGCTCGGCGCCGTAGACAGCGCGCTGCTTCGGGTAACGAAACAACGGGCGGATCTCGGTGCGTATCAAAACCGCTTCGAGATGGCGTCAAAAGGCGTAAACGTCGCTGCGGAAAACATGCAGGCTGCCGAATCGCGTATTAGAGATACCGATATGGCTGCGGAAATCGTGGACTACACGAAAAACTCGATTCTCACACAATCGGGAACCGCGATGCTTGCACAGGCAAACAGCCAAACGCAAAACGTTTTAGCGCTGCTGCAGTAAAGAAATCGGATTATTGTCCGAGAGACAACCGGATGTCGTCTTTTTGACAATAAACGTAACGGAAAGGATGCGCCCCTTCCCGTTCTTTTTCAGGAGGATTGCCCTATGAATACAATTACCAGCAGTATCGGGCAGGCTTTGGCAATGGATGGCCAGAACTACTTCAAAGTCGCTCCGCAAATACCGGGTGCCGGTACGGCGACGGCGGGAGTCGCCCGCTCGGTGCCGGGAGGAGCTGAAGTAGCGCAAAACATTGCACAAAATCTCGCCGAAATACGGGAAAACGCACAGCAGCTCCAACGGCTGTCCGATATGGTGATGGGACGAAGGAGCCTGCGCTTCAGTGTCAATGAAGAGCTCGGACAAGTCGTCATCAGCGTATTGGATCCGAGCACCAACAAGGTGATCAAGGAGATACCGTCCGAAGATATACAGAAGATGAAAGTCAGCATGAAAAAAGCGATCGGTTTGCTTTTTGACGAAATGATTTAATCGAATCGTTCGGACGAACGCGGATTATGCCAGGATTGAACATACCGGGTGTCACCGACAAATACAACACGAACGACACGGTAGAAAAACTTATGAAGGTTGAGCGTGTCCCGCTCACAAGGGAACAGGACACGCTGAAAACCTATCAAGCGCAGCAAAACGCGTGGCGGGACGTTAACCGAAAGCTGACGGAATTCCGCGACAGCGTTAAAACGCTGTATTCCTACGAAAATCCGTTCAACAATAAGCTCGCCTCATCATCCGACGAATACGCGATTACGGCGGATGCGAATCGGGGCGCGCAGTATCAATCATTTAAAGTCAACGTCATACAGCCGGCGACCGCCGACCGTTTTTTATCGTCCGAACTCCCCGATAACACAAAAGTCCCCCAAGGTACCTACACGTTTCGCGTCGCCGACAAATCCGTTTCGTTTAACTGGAAAGGCGGCTCTCTTACCGATTTTTCAAAAGCGCTCAACAAGAGAGGCGGCGATCTTATCAATTCGCTCGTCATCGGATCGGGGGCGGGAACGAAAACGATCCTCATCGAATCGAAAAAAACGGGAGAAGCGAACCGTCTCACGTTTGAAGACGAAGCGAAAACCTTTGCGATCGAAACGGGGATGATAAGAGCGGTAAAATCGGATGCGGCGTCGTTCGGAAAGGTAAAAACGGAATTTCGCCCCGCTCCGCCGCAAACGACCTCCCTCGAACAGGAAGGACTCCCTCGCCTCACGAATGCGGCAATCGCCGTTTCAAACGGAAGCGTGACGATTCCGCCGAGAAGCGGATTTTCCCTTGCAGTGCCGCAGGGAAATGAAGGAAAGCGCATTTCGTTTACGCTCACAAAAGAAGCGGTAGAAGACGTAACGGAAGCGCTCAATAAAAGACCGCTTGCGCCCGAACTTCCGAGCGCAGGCTATGCGTCGTTTCAGGATGTCGTCATCGACAACAATCCGTCGGATACCATGCTTCCGAAAAATACGGAAACGAAAAACACGGATCTTTTACCCGTAACGTCGGCAAGCGTCGTCTACGCGGCCATGAGCGACGGGAGCGAAAAAGAAATCGCGACGCCGAATATTTTGACGAGCGACAAAACGACTGTCGATATCGACATGAACGATTACCCGGGTATCGCTTCGATCGTCATCCGAAACAGGAACACGGGAAGCGCTTTTACGATGTCGTCCGTTTCGCTCTACGATCCGAAGTCCGCAGGCGGTTTTACGCCGAACAATGCCGCATCGACGGCGCAAGATGCGATCATCACGTACGAAGGCATTACGATCAAGCGGCCGACGAACGATATCGACGACGTCGTGCCCGACGTAACGCTCCACGTACATGAAAAAACCGAAAGGACGGCGACGATCAAAATAGATCCTGATGTCAAATCGGCAAAAGACGCGCTCATCACTTTCGTCGGAAAATACAACGAATCGATCGCGCAAATCAATATCCTTTCGCAAAACAAAAGCGAAATCGTCGACGAGCTCACCTACCTTTCCGACGACCGGCGCGAAAAAGAAAAAGAGCGGCTCGGTCTTTTTATGGGCGACTTTTCGCTTACGAGCATGAAATCGAATTTTCAAGCGATTCAAAGCGCGCGCTATCAGGCAAAAGAAGATGCGGTCATAACAATGCTCTCGCAAATCGGCATTTCGACGAACGCGAGCGGGAGCACCGGAGGCTATACGCCGAGCCGGCTGCGCGGTTATCTCGAAATCGATGAAAAAAAACTCGATGCCGCCCTCGCCTCACACCTTGAAGACATTAAAAATATGTTCGGTTATGACAGCGACGGAGACCTCATAGTCGATTCGGGCATCGCATACCGATTGGATCGCGAACTCGGCGCATACGTCCAAACGGGCGGTATCATCGGCACAAAGCTAAGCGCGCTCGGCACGCGCATCAAATCGTCGGAAACGAAGATAGCACAGCTTGAAACGCAGATGGATAAAAAAGAAAAAGAGCTTCGAAGAAAGTTTGCGAGCATGGAAGGGTCGCTGAACAGTCTCGAAAGTCAACAGACGACCATTTCGAATTTTATGCGGCGAAACAACAGAAATAACGAATAAAAAAAATCAATTAAGGGAATGTTATGGATTTATTTGTCAACGGTGCAAAAATCGACGTGACGCTTGAAGGCGAAAAAACGATCGGAGACGTGTTACGCTCGTTTGAAGCGACCTGCGAAGAAAACGACGCTGCCGTCATCGGTATCTACATAGACGGGCAAAAAGTCGACGCTTCTTCGTTCGACGAATATGCAAAGCTTCCGCTTGCACCTTCGATGAAAATAGAATTCGAAGTTGTGACAAAACAGTCGATAGCCGATTCTTTTAAAAAGCTTTCCGATCTTTTTTCATCGCTTGCCGAACGCATGGAACGAGTCCCCGTCGATCTGCAAAACGGCAAAGGAAAAGAAGCGACGAAATCGATCGCAGAGCTTGCCGACGATATCGAAGTTTTTTGCCGGACGGCTTCTCTGGCATCCCTTTTTCCCGACACCTACAGCGCAATCGTCATAGACGGAAAACAAGTGTCCGAGTTTTTTGCCGACCTTACACCCGTACTTTCGGACTTCGAAGAAGCGCTCAAAGCGAACGATACGGTGCTCGTCGGCGATTTGGCCGAATACGAAATATGTCCGCGTTTAAAGCTTGCCTCAAAAGCGCTGGAGGTTTTCCATGCGCTATAACGTACCGAGCGGCATCACGCCTCTCCAAGCGCGGCTTGCGACAAAGTATTACGCATATTTACTCATCCCCGCCTTTATCATACTCGTCTTTTTTGTCATCTACCTGTTGTATCAAATACGAAAGCGCATCCGCTCTTCTCCCGAATGGATTGAAGCGCAAAAAAAACGGCCGACGACCTACGGCGACATCGAAAAGACGGCAAAGCGGCTTTCGCTTTCGAAGGACGAAGCTTCCCTTTTGTGGGAGATCTGCCGCGCGAATAAAGCGCCCAATATAAGCTATCTCATCTACAATGCGGCCGAAGTCGATAAACTCTTCAACGCTCACTACGCCGCGATGGTAAAAAACGGCAGCTCCGAAAAAAAGATCACGTCTCTTTTCAGACTCCGCCGTAAAATCGAAATACAGGATGCGGCGGATACATGGATCACGTCGACGGCAGGCATACCCGAAGAGACAAAACTTTCATTTTTGTTGTTGCCGGGCGTACAGATCCGATGCACCTTGAAAAAAAATACGGCGGAAAATATGACGCTTTCCATTCCGCGAACGCTATACAACTCGGAACGTAAACCCGCCCCGCTTTCAAAAAGCGATTTCGTGTTTATGACGAGGAGCGGTATGACCTACCGCTTTCAAACACGCGTCATCCGTTATTCGATCGGTTTCGACGACGGTACTGAGATGATATTGTCACATACAAACGATCTGCAGCCGCAGACAAAGCGGAAATCGAAGCGCAGCGCCATCAACGTTCCCTGCGTTTTTTTTGCGGCGAACGACAGACAGGAAAAAACAAAACCGCACAACGGCATCCTTGCGAACGTTTCCGGGGACGGCTGCGCGATTGTGACGAATCTCCCGATAAAAGAAAACCAGCGTCTGCGCGTTTCGATCATGCTTTCCGAAACGACATACGAAGCGACGGGACTCATCGTCGGCGTTCATAAAAACCCCGCAAACAATACGTTTTCCCTCGGCGTTCTCTTTACGGACATATCCGACAAAGCGCGGAATCGCATCTTCGCATACGTGTATCGATACGGCGCCGTACCGGACGACGAACGGAATATCCCGTCTTGATTATTAAACTTTATTACGGTATCGTACAGAAATGAGAGTTGTAGAAATTCGGAACATCTGCCGCGAAGAAGGCAGCATTTATTATCTCCGCAAATTCAAAGGAGAGGCTATCATAGAGCTTCCCGGAGGCGATTTTGAGACGCCTGTGGAGTTCAGCATAGAAACCGATCCGCTCGGTACAAAAAAAATCGACGTAATCATTTCGGAACCGATCAACTATCCCGTCGTTCCGATTAAAAGCGCATTGAGGACATATATCATCACAGCGGATTCCAAAGGAAAGCTGCCCCTATGACCTTTACGACGAAGAGCGCCGAAGAAACCGAAACGCTCGGACAAAAAATCGGCGCGCTCCTGAAAAAAGGCGACATACTTGCCATGCGCGGTCCGCTTGCTGCAGGGAAGACGACACTCACCAAAGGCATCGCACGTTCCCTCGACATACGCGACGAAATCACGAGTCCCACTTTTTGTCTCATCAGCGAATATTCGGGAACGATGCCGCTCTATCACATGGACGTCTATCGTCTCGATGGCGCCGAAGATTTTATCAATCTCGGAACGGACGATATGCTTTACGGAGAGGGCGTATGCGTTATCGAATGGAGCGAAAAGATCATGAGTGAACTGCCCGATACGGCGATTACGATCGACATCGGCGTAAACGACGACGGCACGCGCACCGTGCGCATCTCCAACTGGCCGCACGAAACGATACGGTAGGGCGCATTTAGGTTTTTCGGGAGGATTATGTGAAAGCGCTTGCAATAGATTCCGCCGGAACGCGCCTTACGGTTGCGGCAAAAAACGATGATGCCGTCGTATCTTCGGTCTACGATATCGGCATGAAACAATCGGAAACGCTGCTTCCCGCAATCGACGCCGTCGTATCGAAAGCGGGCTTACGGATAGCGGAGCTCGACTATACGGCGCTCTGCCGAGGACCGGGTTCTTTTACGGGACTCAGGCTCGCCTTTGCCGCGCTTAAAGCCGTCGAACAGGCGACGGGCGCGCCCATCTACGGCATCCCGACACTCGAAGTCTACGCCTATCCCTACCGCGCCCTCCCCTTTCCCGTCGTTTCCGCAATCGATGCGAAAAAACACAGATTCTACGCAGCGGTTTTCGAAAGCGGAACGGAAATGCTCCCGCCCGGAGATTATGAAATCGAAACGATACTGCATGCCTTAAAAGATACGAAAGAAGCGCTCTGCACGGGACCCGATGCGAAGTGTTTTGCCGAAGCCGCCCGACAAAACGGTATCGGCACAAAGCTGTATGCGCTCGATTTTTCGGAACTTACGACCGACTCGCTCTTTGCGCTCACCGAAGCGAAAATCGCAACGGGAGAAAAACCGCTTGCCGATTTCGACGGGCCGCTCTACCTCCGCGCAAGCGAAGCGGAAGTCAAACGAAATTCGAGCGAGTAGCATACCCGTATCGTTCCGTCTGTGAAGTGCGGCCGCACGGATTTTACAGAGTCGTTTATCGAATTGTAAAACGCGGACGGCTGTGCTATAATAAAAAACCGTGAACAGATCCGACAAGCATTTGTACATAATCGGCGCGGGTTTTGCAGGCATTTCCATTGCCGGCGACATCAAGCGTAAAAAAATATTCGGCAAAGTCGCAGCCTTTCTCGACGATGACAAATCGCTCATCGGGCAGGAGTTCGACGGCATTCCGGTGCTCGGTCCTGTTGCCGACATCGCAAAGATTATCCGCTGTACCGACAGCGACGAAGCGATCATCGCGATTCCGAGCGCAAGCGTTGAACGGATAAAAGAAATTTACGAAACGCTCAAATCGGGCGGCTTTAAGCATATTAAAATTCTTCCGAGCGTGAGCCAGATCGTAAACGGTACGGCGCATTTGGTGCAGGCGCGAGATATCGATCCGCTGGACATACTCGGACGCACACCCGTAACGATTTCGCTGAAAGAAAGCCTTTCGTACTTGCGCGGAAAGCGCGTGTGCATCACGGGAGCCGGAGGTTCCATCGGCTCGGAGCTTTCGCGTCAGCTTTTGTCGGGAGGAGCCGAACGTTTGTACCTCTTCGGTCACGGCGAAAATTCCATCTATCAAATAGACCGCGAACTGCACCTTTTGCAAAAAGAAGGCGTCGGCGAAAAAGCGACGGTCGTGCCTATCATCGGCGACATGAAAGATAAAGACTATGTCGACTACATCGTTTCGCACACGAAATGCGACGTCGTCTTTCACTGTGCGGCTTATAAACACGTTCCGCTCATGGAAGAAAATCCCGTCGCCGCGATCGAAAACAACGTATTCGGCACGAAAAATCTTCTCGATGCGTGCATCGCTCACGGCGTCCGCCGCTTCGTGCTCGTTTCGACCGACAAAGCCGTCAGTCCCGTTTCCGTCTACGGCGTATCGAAAATGCTGTGCGAAAAACTCGTGCTCTCCTATGCGGATAAAGCGCGGGACGGAACATCGTTTATGTTCGTCCGATTCGGCAATGTACTCGGTTCGCGCGGTTCCATTTTACCGCTCTTTATGGAACAGATTAAAAACGGCGGTCCCGTTACCGTCACCGACAAAGCTATGGAGCGCTATTTTATGACGATACCCGAAGCGTGTTCCCTCGTCTTGCGTACGGGCGGCGTCGGCGAAAACGGTTCGTCCTACCTCCTCGATATGGGGCAGCCCGTAAAGATAACGGAGCTCGCCGAACAGATTATCCGTTTCAGCGGTTTCGAACCGTACAAAGACATCGACATCGTATTTACCGGAGCGAGAAAAGGAGAGCGGGCGATCGAACCCTTACGGCTTCCCGAAGAAGAAGCGCAAAAGACTTCGTACAAAAAAATCATGCGTTTGAAAAACACGCCGTATGCCGAAGCGCACTTGCGCTCGCTCCTTGAAAAACTCCATCCCGTATGTTTCCGCACTTCGGGTGAAGAAAAAAAATACCGCAATAAACAATATCTCGTGTCCGTACTTTCCGAAGACGTCCCTTCTCTCAAAGCCTTTTACGCGGAGGCAAACCGTGGCTGACATACACGTTCCCTTTTCCCGCCCCGCTATAGGTATCGAAGAAGAGCGGGCGGTGCTCGAAGTGCTTAAAAGCGGCTGGCTTACAACGGGAAAATACGCGCTGCGTTTTGAAAGCGATTTTTCCGACATGATGAATGCTGCGGAAAGCGATGTACGGGATACAAGAGAAGCGCTTTCGCTCGATGTGCAAAACGTGCAAAGCTTTGCCGTAAACAGCAATACGAGCGGCATGATCCTCGCGATGGATGCGTGCGGCGTTACAAAGGGAAGTGCCGTAATCACGACGCCCTACACGTTCGTATCGACCGCCGCATGCGCGCGGCATTTGGGAGCGGACGTATTTTTTGCCGACATCGAAAAAGATTCCTACAATATCGACGTACAAAACATCGAAGCCATATTGCAGAGCGAAAAGGGAAAGCGAGTAAAAGCAATCGTGCCGGTACACATCGCCGGAAACGTGTGCCGTATGGAAAAAATATGCGCCCTTGCAAAAGCGTACGATGTCCGCGTCATAGAAGATGCGGCGCACTCCTTCCCTTCTCCGACAAAGCTCGGTTACGCGGGAACGATCGGAGATGCGGGCGTATTTTCGTTTTACGCGACAAAGACCATAACGACGGGCGAAGGCGGTATGGTATGCGTACGCGATGAAAAGCTTGCAAAGCGCATCGCGCTCATGCGTATGCACGGCATGGACAGAGCTGCATGGGATCGCTATACGTCCCCCCGCGCTTCGTGGGAATACGATATCGCCGAATGCGGCTATAAATTCAATTTGCCCGATATCCTCGCCGCGCTCGGCATCGAACAGCTGAAAAAAGCCCGCGCATTTTTGGAAGCGCGGAAAGCTATTGCAAAAAAATACGACGATGCGTTTTCAAAACTCGACTTTATCGAAGTCCCTCCCGACGGAGAGGGAAACGCATGGCATCTCTACCTCATGCGTATAAAACCGGATGCGCTCACGATTTCCCGCGACGACTTTGCAAAAGAACTGCAGTCGCGCGGCATCGGCGTTTCGGTGCACTTTATACCCCTCTTTCATTTTACGTACTGGAAAAAATTGTATCCCGAATTCCGTGCGTTTCATTTTCCGAATGCACAAAAACGTTTCGCATCGACGATTTCGATCCCGCTGTGGCCCGGTATGACAAGCGATATGACGGACAGCGTCATCGAAGCGGTCGGATCCATAGGAGCGGCACACCATGCCTGAAAAAGCGAAAAAGAAAAGCGACAAAAAAGGAAAGAGAGAGCCGCTTCTCGTGTATGAATACTACACCGACTGTATCAAAGCCGATATGCTCTACGGCGCGCTCGTGAGAGGTCCCGTGTCGTCGGGTACGATCGTCGGCATATCCGTTCCCGAACTGCCTGAAGGTTATGCGTTTTTTACCGCGCGCGACATTCCCGGAAAAAATGCGATGCGCACGCTCGCATCAGACACGCCCGTATTCTGTACCGAGCGTGTTTCGTATTTCGGAGAACCCGTCGGCATCATCGTCGGGCCGGACGAAGAGACCGTGTACGAGCTCACGAGCAAAATCGAAATAGCCTTTGACAGCGCGACGGTCGAATCGGCGCTGCGCTCGGTTGCAAAGGGCTATGCGCTGCCTGCGGTAACGCTGCCGAAAGAAAAGAGCGAATCGAAAAAGCTTTTAAAAATCGCACACGCAATGTACATCGATGCGCCGGAGGACACGCCCGTTCCGATTGTGCAAGACGGTGCCGACTCGAACGAAAAAACGAGTGAAGTCGTCGCCGAACGCACAGTACAAACGGGCTGCTTCCGCTCCGAAAGCAAAGCGGAAGAACTGTTTCGAAATGCCGATTACGTCGTGTCGGGTACATGGGTGCAAAACACCGTGCAGCCGTCGTGGCCGGAAACGAACGGCGCGTTTTGCTTTATGGAAAACGGCACACTCACGATCTTTGCGCCGACGCAGTGGCCGCTCTATCTCAAAAGCGCCGTTTCAGCCGCGCTCAAAATCGGCGAAGACCGCATCGTCATAAAGGGAACGAATACGTCGGGACACGATGCGAACGGTATGTGGCGCAACGCGACGCTCGTCATCCAAGCTTCTCTCGCCGCATATTTGACGGGAAAGCCGGTAAAGCTTTCGCTTTCCCGCGAAGAACACAAAACCTTTATGAAGCCCGGAGTCGCCGCCTCTATCACGTGCGAGAGCGCCGTTTCGAAAGCGGGCGATATACTGGCGACAAAGATTTCGATCGAAGCCGACGTCGGATACTGTAATCCCTTCGCACAGGAAATCGTCGATCGCCTCGCGATCGCTTCGTGCGGCATATACGATATCCCAAACATTTTAATAAGTGCGAAAGCCGCGACCTCGCCTTCTTCTCCGACATCCGTGTTCGCCGATATCATCGACGCGCAGGCGTTTTTTGCGATCGAAAACCACGTGCAGCAAATAGCCGAACGCGCCGAGATACTGCCGTCCGAATTCCGCATAAAAAATATGCGTGCCGCTTCCGAACAAAGCACCATGCCCTTTACGTTCCGCACGGGTAAAACGGAAGCTGCAATCGCGAATGCCGTCAAAATAAGCGATTATAACCGCAAATACGCCGCATTTAAAATCGACGCGGCCGAAAAGTCCGATTCGCTCGATACTTTTTTTGCGCTGCCGATACGCGGTATCGGCATGGCTTGCGCCTTCGGCGGTTCGGGCTATTTGAACAACGATCTCGTTACGGAAAAACAAAAGGTATCGGTGACGCTCGAAGAAGACGAAACGGTGACGATTCACTCTCCCGTCCCGTCCGCGACGATTTCGGATATTTGGACAAAGCTCGTATCATCCCTGCTCAAAGTATCTTCGTCCGCCGTCACGATATCGCCGGACGAACAGAGCGGAAGCGATTTGCCGACGCCGAACAGCATCTACGGCAGCTTGAGCATTACGACACAACTTTTGCATCAGTGCTGCACCGAACTCGAAAAAAAGAAAGCGGCAAAACAGGTTCTTCCCATCACCGTAAAAAGAGGTCTTCCGCCGGCAATCAAAAAGCTGTGGAACAAAGAAACTTTTTCCGGCGTCCCCTTTTACACGAGTTCGTTCGGATGCGCTGTCGTCGAAATCGAACTCGATCCCTATACGTACAAAGAACGCATCAAAGGAATATGGATAACGATCGACTGCGGACAAGTGTTCGCGCTGCGGGCAGCCGAAAATACGATCCGTATCGCGATCCAACAGGAACTCGTACAGCTCGTCAAAGGAGAGACGATCTCGTGCGACGGCGTGCATATTTCATTTGTGCAGTCGGATTCTCCTCCGTCTCAAATCGGGAACCTCGTACACAGCATTATCCCCGCAGCCTTTTCGGCCGCTCTTTCGCAGGCACTCGGCTTTTGCATACGCGAACTGCCGTGCAGTGCCGAAACGATGCATTCCAAAACGCAAAATCTTTCCGGAGAAAACGCATGAAAATACCTGTGACGCTCGACGGTGAAAAAACCCTACTCGAAGCTTTGCCGTACGAAAAATTGATAAACGTGCTCAGAAGAGGCGGCCGCCTTTCGGCAAAGTGCGGCTGCGGCGAAGGGGTATGCGGCGCGTGTACCGTCTGCCTTGACGGCAAAGCCGTTCCGAGCTGCATCGTTCCCGCCGCCCTCGCGCGGGATGCCGATATCGTGACGCTCGACGCTTTTACAAAAACCGAAGACTACGGAGACATCGCCAAGGGGTTTAATAAAGCCGGCATACGGTTGTGCGGCTATTGCAACGCAGGAAAAATATTTGCGGCACAGACTGTTTTAAACACCGCCGTAAAGCCCGCAAGAAAGCTAATCGCGGAGCAAGTGTCGCTTCTTTCGCCGTGCTGTACAAACACCGATATGCTCGTCGACGGCATCCTCTATGCTTTCGATTTTAGAGTGCAGCGCATGGGAGCGCAAAAAAATGCAAAATAATCACACGTTTTTCTTTGCAAAGACGACAGCCGAATTGTTTTACCAGCTCACATCGGTATCGGCTCTCGAAGTCGTCGGCGGCTGCACATCCCTTGAGCGTATGCCTCAAAAAGCGATTTCCGTTCACGGCATCTCCGATCTCGCTTCCATAACGATGCACGAACGGTATATCGACTGCGGACCGGCCGTTACGCTTTCGGACATTCTCTCGCTTGCGAGCGCGCGGGTTCCCGAAGCGCTTACCGAATCGGTCAAAAGCATCGCAAACCCCTTTGTGCGGAACATCGCGACCCTCGGCGGCAATATCTGTGCAAAAGGAATACGGCGTACGCTTTACGCCCCGCTTCTCGCCCTCGATGCGAGGCTCGAATTAAAAAGCTCGCTCGACTCCGTCTACGTGCCGCTCCTCAATTTTACCGGCATACCGCACGGTTCGATTTTATCGAACATCCGCATACCCCTCGGCGACTGGGACGTAACGGTATTCCGCCGTCTCGGAGCCGACCGGAAAATCACCGAGACAAGCGCTTCGTTTGCGTTTCTTGCAGACAACGAAAAAAACATGATAACGAATATCAAACTCGCGTTTTCGGGTGCGGTGACGTTTCGCTGTATCGAACTCGAAAACCGCCTCATCGGAACGCGCTTGCCGCTTGCGGCAAAAGACATCTCGCTCTTTACGGACACGGCCGCTTCGCAATTCGACAAAGCGGCAAAAGACATTTCGTACAATCCGATTTTACGGACGCAGTTTGTCAATTTGACGCGCTATTCGCTCGAGCAGCTGACATAAAGCGATTACGAAGCGGATGCAGCAGAAAAATTAATAAAATTATTTTTACAGGAGTTGTAAAAACCATGAAAGAGATTTTATATCCGATTCTCGAACACATCGAATTTGTTATAAGCGTCATAAGCATCGCCGTCGTCATCTACGGTGCGCTCATCGCCGTCGTGCAGTTCATCAAAGGAGAAGTGCTGCATTTCAGCGGCAAAGAAAAACTTCGCACAATCATGATCATCCGTTCGGATTTGGGCGTCTATCTTTTGCTCGGTCTCGAACTCCTCATCGCAGCCGATATCATAAAGACGATTTTAAACCCCGCACTCATCGAACTTTTGACGCTCGGCGGCATCGTGCTTTTACGGACGATCTTATCGGTTTTCCTCGAACGCGAAATGAAAGGCTTAAAAGAGCTCAGCGAGTGAAGCGTCAGCGGATGAGCATCGCGTCTCCGTAGCTGAAAAAACGGTAACGCTTTTCTACGGCGATTTTATACGCATTTAAAATATGTTCTCGCCCGGCAAAAGCGCTCACAAGCATGATGAGCGTCGATTCGGGCGTGTGAAAATTCGTAAAGAGTTCGTCCGCGACTTTAAATCGAAAACCGGGATACATAAAAATATGCGTACTCCCCGCCCCCGCTTTTACAAAACCGTTTTCATCGCATGAAGATTCGAGCGTTCGCACGGACGTCGTTCCGACGGCAAGCACGCGTCTCCCGCTCCGTTTTGCATCGTTGATCTTTTGCGCGGTAAGATCGGGGACAGTGTACGCTTCTTCGTGCATTTTGTGTTTTTCGATTTCGCTTTCGCGTACGGGCAAAAAAGTTCCGAGCCCGACGTGGAGCGTCACCCACGCGATATCGATTCCCTTCTCTTTCAGGCGCGAAAGCATGTCTTCGGTAAAGTGAAGGCCGGCAGTCGGACAAGCTGCGCTTCCGGTCGTCTTTGCATACACGTTTTGATAGCGCTCCGCATCGGAAGCCGTATCGCCTCGCTTGATGTAAGGAGGAAGCGGTATGTGACCGTTTTTTTCAAACCAGCTTTCGGAAATCGGATTGTCAAACTTGAGATTTCGAAATTCCGTTCCGGCATCTTCTCCCTCGATAACGCCGAAAAAGCCGTCCGGAAACGCGTAACGCATGCCGCGCTTTTGCTTTTTTGCGCCTTTTACCATCGTACGCCACAGAGAGCCTTTTTCATCGATTTGATGTAAAAACATAAACTCGCATTCGCGGCCGGTCGTCTCTTTTACGCCGAACACACGCGCGCGGCGGACTCGGGAATCGTTAAAGACGGCGAGCGTGCCGGGCTCAAGCAAGTCGGGAAGATCGCGCATATCGAAGTGCGAAACGCTGCCGCTCTTCTTATCGAGGCGCATGAGTTTATCTTCGCCCCGTATACCCGACGGATGCTGCGCGACAAGCTCTTCCGGCAGATCAAAATAAAAGTCCGTCGTTTTCATGACGAATCGCTCCTTCGATGCCGAGATGTTTGTACGCTTTTTCCGTCGCAAGGCGGCCCCTGTTTGTCCGCTGCAAAAGCCCGCATTGAATGAGATAGGGTTCATAGTAATCGACGAGGGTGTCGAGCGATTCTCCGACGGATATCGCAAGCGTTTCCGCTCCGACCGGCCCGCCGCCGAAATTTTCGATAACCGAACGCAAAATCGTCCTGTCGTAGCGCTCAAGCCCGAGACTGTCGATTTCGAGGCGCGAAAGACCGGCTTCGACGATATCCTTTGTGATCCTGCCGCGACCGTCCACTTGCGCAAAATCGCGCATACGCTTGAGCACGCGGTTTGCGACGCGGGGGGTTCCGCGCGAACACGATGCGATGAGAAAGGCCGCATCGTCGTCGACCGAAACGGAAAGCAGCTTCGCGGAACGGTGAATGATCGAAGCGAGCTCTTCGCCCGTATAATAATTCAAGTGCTCGATGATACCGAAGCGGCTGACAAGAGGCGTCGATACGCTGCCCGCCCGCGTCGTCGCTCCGACAAGCGTAAACGGAGGAATCGGAATGCGCACCGTGCGGGCTGCCGCTCCCTGACCGATCACCCAGTCGAGTTCGAAGTCTTCCATCGCGATGTAGAGCATTTCTTCGATCGCGGGCTTGAGCCGATGGATTTCATCGATAAAAAATACCGTCCGCGGCGTAATCGTCGAAAGGATACCGACGAGGTCTTTGGGTTTGTCGAGCGCGGGTGCAGAGGTTATCTTAAAATCCGCGCCGAGTTCGTGCGCGGTGATCTGAGCGAGCGTCGTTTTGCCGAGTCCCGGCGGCCCGATTAAAAAGAGGTGATCGAGCGCTTCTTCCCGGTTCCGCGCCGCGGCGATAAAGACCGAAAGATTTTTTTTCGTCGTCTCCTGTCCGAGAAATTCGTTTAAAAGCTGAGGGCGGAGTTTGTTTTCCTGTGCGTCCTCTTCACCTGAAAAATCGGCGCGGACGATGCGGGAAAAATCCTCTGGAGCGGAAAGGGACGGGGCAAGTGCGGCATTTTCATCGTGCATTTCAGCGTCGGTGCGTATTTTGCGTTTTCCGCTCATTGTGCAAGCTCCGTGAGGGCGCGGCGGAACACCGCATCCTCTTTTTCGGTTTGTTTTTTCGCGTCCCAGCCGTCCGTCTTTGAAAGACTCGAAGCCGAAGATGCGACCGCACCTTCGCATATCTTTCGTTCATAGCCCATAGATACGAGAGATGCGACGACCGCTTCAAAGGGATTTGCGCTTACGCGGCGGGTATCGGGGGCGCCCGGAATGGTCAGTTTGCCTTTGAGTGCAAGCAGCATTTTCGCCGCGGTCTTTTTTCCGATACCCGGAATCCGCTCGAGCACGGAAACGTCTCCTTTGTCGAGAGCCGAAACGAGATCGCTTCCCGCGATATTCGTCAGAATCTTTACCGCAGCCCTCGGGCCGATGCCGTCGACTTTTAAAAGATCGAAAAAAAGAGATCGCTCTTCGTCCGACGCAAAACCGTAAAGCGACATGATATCTTGGGTATGCACGAGATACGTAAATATCCTGCCCTCTTCTCCGACGCGGGGAAGCGCATCGAGCGAAGAGCCGGGTACGGTGAGCATCCACTCGATGCCGTGCGTATCGATCGAAACCGTATTTTGAGATTTTCCGGTAATCGTGCCGGTAAGGCTGTTGAACATGAGATCACTATATCACAAAACATTTGCATAGTGCAAATGCGTGAGCGCGCCCGCGAGCGCGTCGGCCGCGTGATCGGGCTTCGGTTCGGCTTCGAGCGCCAGGAGGAGTTTTACGTATTTTTCGACAAGAGCCTTGTCCGCTGCGGCCGTCCCCGTCACCGCCTGTTTGATTTGATTGGGTGTATATTCTCCGAGAGAGATACCGTGCTGAGCGATGCACAGCGTTGCCACTCCCCGCGCTTCGGCAACACCCATCGCGGAAGACGTATTGCGCGCAAAATACAGTTTTTCCATCGCCGCTTCTCCGGGAGAGAATTCTTCGATGATCGAACAGAGCCGTGCGTACAGCGCCAAAAGGCGTTCGCCGTGCGGAGTACGGGCAGCGGTTTCTATGACGCCGTAACTTACCATGCGGTAGCGGCCGTCTTTATAATCGACCACTCCGAATCCCGTCGATGCAAGTCCCGGATCGATGCCGAGCACGCGCCGGATCTTTTTGCCGGATTTTTTTGCGCAGGCATTTTCCGTTCCCGGAAGCGGTTCGAAGCCGTGCATGATTATTTTAAAACGTCCTCGCCGCGCCCCATCGCGTTCAATCCCGTTTTGGCAAATTCGAGGATGCCGTAAGGTTCGAGAAGTGCGATAAGGCTTGCGATTTTTTCTTCGCTGCCGGTCGCTTCGATGATCACGGATCCCGTGCTTACGTCGACGATGTGCGCGCGGAAGATATCGCAGGTTCCGATGATCGCCGCCCTGTTTTCCGCACCGGCCTTTACTTTGATGAGAGCCATTTCGCGTTCGCAGGTTTTCGCAGGATCGCAGTGCTGAATCGAAATCACTTCGACGAGCTTTGCAAGCTGCTTTTCGATTTGATCGAGGATGTATTCGTCGCCCTTTACGACGATCGTCATGCGCGACTGTTCGGGATTTTCAGTCGCGCACACGGTAAGAGAATCGATGTTGTAACCGCGCCTGGAAAAAAGCCCCGATACGCGGCTCAAAACGCCCGCATGATTTTCCACGAGAATCGATATCACGTAATTTTTCATACAAACCTCATTGCCGCGCCTATATCTTTTTTCTGCTTTCGGCGTAAATGCCGAGAAGCCGCACGTCTTCGGCTTCCGCTTTGAGCGCGGTCATCACGCCGTCGACGTACGAAGCGGCATCGCGCTCGTCTTCAGGAAGCTCCGCGTCCGCGTAAAAACGATAACGCCACGGCTCGCCGTGAATCGGACGCGATTCGAGCCGCGTCAAATTGAGACGGGACAACCGAAATATGCCGAGACAAGTACACAGCGCGCCCGGTTCGTTTTTTACGCTGAACATAAACGATGCAGTATTCGGCTTTGCGTTCCACGCTTTATAATTTTTATCGGCCGTCCGCTTCCCGCCGTTCGAATCGACAAAGTGATTTGGGGCAATGACGACAAAGCGCGTATAATTTGCCGCGTCGTCTTCGATCGAATCTTTGAGCACTTCAAGATTATAATAATCGGCGTTGACGGCGCTTGCGATCGCAGCGTTTTCTTTCGACGCGAGCTCGGCAACTTCGCTTGCAGCCGTCGCCGTAGAAACGCATTCGATTTTACTCCAATTATAGCGCAGAAGAAATTTCGAACACTGGCTTAAAGCCTGCGGATGCGAATACACCGTTTTTATCGAATCGAGCGACGCGCCTTTGACGCCGAGCAGCGAATGCTGAATGCGAAGCAGCACCGCACCGACGATGCTTACATCTTCAAACTGCGTCAAGTTATCGTAGTTTTCGTACACCGAACCCGCAAGCGTATTTTCGATCGGCACCATGCCGTAATCCGCTTCTCCACTTGCGACCTTTTGAAAAATTTCGCGGAACGAATCGACCGAAAGAGAAGCCGCTTCTCCGTCGAAATAACGCGATATCGCCTGCTCCGCATAGGCGCCCCGCTTTCCGCTGAACGCGCATACGACGCCTTCGTGCGATTTTTTTTGCCCGGACTCTTCGCTCTTTTTTTCCGCGTTCCTTACACGCACGAGGGATTTTCCGACGACGGGCGAAAGCGCTTCTATGTCGCGCATGAGTTTATCGAACTGTTCGGGATACAGCGACTGCGCTCCGTCGGAAAGCGCTTTATCGGGATTGCAGTGCACTTCCACGATGATCCCGTCGGCTCCTGCGGCGACGGCTGCGAGAGCCATAGGTGACACTTTATCACGGATGCCGAGGGCATGACTCGGATCGACGATGATCGGAAGGTGCGTCATACTCCGCAAAATGGGGATCGCCGAAAGATCGAGCGTATTGCGCGTCGCCCGCTCGTAAGTGCGGATACCGCGTTCGCACAAAATCACGTTTTTGCAGCCCGACGAAAGGAGGTATTCCGCGGACATAAGCCACTCTTCGATCGTCGCTGAAAGCCCGCGCTTTAAAATCACCGGCTTGTCGATTTTTCCGAGCCGCTTTAACAATTCGAAGTTTTGCATATTGCGAGCGCCGACTTGATACACGTCGACGCCGTGAGCTTCCATAACGGGAATGTACTCCGACGCGACGACTTCGGTAACGACCGGCATACCGTACGCATCGCCTGCTTCTTTTAATAATTTTAAGCCTTCTTCGCCCAAGCCTTGAAACGAATACGGAGAAGTGCGCGGTTTATAGGCGCCGCCCCGCAGCATGGCCGCTCCGCTTTTTGCAACGCTTTCGGCCGCACACATCATCTGCTCCCGCGATTCGACGGCACAGGGACCTGCAATCGCCGTGATGCGCATGCCGCCGACTTTGACAACTTGACCGCGGTTTGAAAGGATTTCGACGACGGTGTTTTCGGGCTTAAACTCGCGGCTGGCCATCTTGTACGGTTTTGAAATCGGAATGACGCGTTCGACGCCGGAAAGTATTTCGACTTCACGCGGATCGACTTTGAGTTTGCCGACGGCGGCGATGATCGTCGCTTCTTCTCCGACGATTTCATTCGTTTTAAAATCGTTTTGCGCGAGAAAGAGCGCAAGCTTTTTTCTGTCGTCTTCGGAAATATTCTTTTTTAAAACGATAACCATAGCGCGCCTCCGCCGATTTTGAGACAGCCCTCTCTATTTTTCGGGATTAAAGCTTACCGTGCGCAAAATATCTCCGAAAACACCCGCCGCCGTCACGCCCGCACCCGCTCCGTAACCGCGCACGGTGAGCGGAATCGGCTGATAGCGTTCGGTGTGAAATACAAAAGCGTTTTCCCCGCCCTTTACGCCGTAGAGCGGATCGTCTTTGCCGACTTCGAGCATACCGACGGTATAGGAGCCGTCTTTAATCGACGCGCCCATGCGGAGCACTTTGCCTTCTTTTCGAAGATCGGCGATCTTTTTATGAAAATAGTCGTCGACTTCTTCGAGCTTTTTCATAAACTCTTCGACCGTACCCGACGAATCGAAAGAATCGGGAAACACTTTGTTGATTTTGACATCGTCGAGTTCGATCGCAGCCCCCGCCTCTCGCGCGATGATGAGCGCTTTTCGTGCGACGTCCATACCGTTCAAATCGTCGCGCGGATCGGGCTCGGTAAAGCGAAGCTCTTTCGCTTCTTGTACCGCTTTGCTGAACGGCACGTCTTCGTCGAGCCGTCCGAAAATATACGAAAGAGATCCCGACATGATGCCCGTAAAGCCCGTAAGCTTATCTCCGCTTTTAAATAAATTCTGCAGCGTGTCGATGATGGGAAGCCCCGCGCCGACGTTCGCTTCGTAGAGAAAGCGGCGCCTCATACCGTTTGCGATTTTCCGCAGCTCGCGATAATAATCGATCTTCATCGAGTTCGCCCGCTTGTTCGGCGTTACGACCGAAAGACCGGCTTTGAACAGATCGATGTAGCGTTCCGGCAAATCGTAGGAAGCGGTGCAGTCGACGAACACGGGATTGAGCGGTTTCGTCTCTTTGACGAATTTAATAATTTCATCGACGCTCGACTTCTGCGGCATCTCTTTTATTTTTTCCCGCCACGACGCAAGATCTATGCCGTCGGCTTCGACGAACATTCCGTCGACCGTCGAAATCGCCATGACGCGGATATCGACGTTTTCCGAAAGCAGCTTTTCCCTCTGGTCGCGGATTTGGTCGATGAGCGCGCCGCCGATCGTTCCGGCACCGAACACAAACACTTCGATAGTCTGCGCCGTGTTGAAAAAGAAGCGGTGAGCGGCGCGAACGGCGGTGTCCCCGTATTCGCCGAGCACGACGCAGGACGTACAGCGCTCCGACGAACCTTGCGCGATCGCAATGATATTGACGTCTTGAGAAGCGAGCGCGGAAAAAAAACGTGATGCCACTCCGCGCTTTTGAATCATGTTGTCGCCGACGATCGAAACGATTGCGCAGTTTTTTTCCACTTCGATCGGGTTGATGACGCCGTCGCTTATTTCGAGTTCGAATTCCGCTTTCAACGCATCGAGGGCGCGGTCGGCTTCCGTATCGCGGATGCAAAACGAAATCGTATATTCCGACGACGACTGTGTAATGAGCAAAATTGAAATCGATGCGCGGGAAACGGCGGCAAAGATTCTGCTTGCCATACCGGTTCTTCCGCGCATATTCGTTCCGCTCACGCTCAGCATTGCCGTATTTTTCAAACACGAAATGCCGCGAACATCTCCGACTTTTTTTTCGCTTTCAAAAGGGCCGCGTCCGATCCTCGTGCCGCGGGCATCGGGACGGTGACTGTTTTTGCTCCACGCTTCGATATCCTTTGCCGCAAGCGGCGCGATCGTTTTCGGGTGAAGCACTTTGCTTCCGAAAAATGCGAGTTCGAGCGCTTCTTCGTAGCTCATGTCATCGACGAGAATCGCGTCTTTTACGACGCGCGGATCGGCCGTATAGATGCCGTCGACGTCCGTCCAAAATTCCACTTTCGAAGAACCGAGCGATGCGGCGATGATCGAAGCTGAAAAATCGGAACCGTTTCTGCCGAGCAGTCCCGGAACGGGAGCGCAGCCGGTACCGCGTACCCAAGAGCAGATAAAGCCCGGAAACAATAAAATGCGCGTTTGCGATTGATTTTCTCCGTCGCGGTACGGCAGCATCGCTTCGGCACACTTCGCGTAGTCGGGATCCCCTTCTCTGTGATTGCCCGTCGTAAAAATGAATTTCCGCGAATCGAGCAAAATGACGCTCTGCCCTTTTGCGAGCAAAACCGCTTTCATGATCAGCGCGCTTAAAAGCTCTCCCATGCCCATGATGCGGCAGTGAACGGTACCGGGACATTCGCCGAAAGACACGCAGCCGGTTAATAATTTTTCGTATTCTTCGAAAATCGGCACAAGCTCTTTTAAAACCGACGCGGCACTCAAACCCGGAAGTTTCGACTGAAGCTCTTCGCAGATATCCGAGTGAATTTTTCTCAGTTCGTGAACAAAATTTTCTGCATGCATGCCTTTTACGCACGCGTCGATGCTTTCCTGCAATTTATTCGAAACACCCGCGACGGCGGAAACGACGACGCTTACACGCTCACTCTCCGCGCGAGAGATAATAATGTCAGCGGATGAAAGGATGCGGCGTGCGCTTTCCATCGACGTGCCGCCGAATTTTAAAGTAATCATAATTTTCCTCTTAAAAGATATTGTATATGATAACAAAAAGGACGTGCGTACTCAATATGGGGATTTAACATAGGGAGATTTGTTATTGTACGAGGGCTTTTTCCGTCGCGGCTAACCGTATTTTGTCGAAATTGAATCTTATTTATTTAACAACGGCGGTAATTTTTCGTCAAAGAATTTCTTTTCATCGGCTGTCAACGGCATAAAAGGTCTGCGCGGAACGCCGTAAGAAATGCCGATTATATCCATTGCATATTTTTCTGCCGCCATAAAATCGTCGGCGGTAAGCAGTATTTGAATAACGGTATTCGCCTCCGTTTGCAGTTCGCGCGCTTTTGCGATATTATTTGCCGCAAACTCTTTTTTTATTGCAATGAATTTATCCGCCATAAAATTGAATGTACTGCCTATCGCTCCGTCCGCCCCCATGCTCAATCCTGCTAAAAACATTTCGTCGAAGCCGTTGAAAACGGTAAGTCCGGCATCGCTCGTTTTTATCCGTTCCAAATCATAGAAATTTTGCGAAGTAAATTTTATTCCGACGATATTTTTATTTTTTCTGAGTTCCGTAACTATTTCGGGCGTAAGCGTTACACCTGAAAGTTTCGGAAAATTATAGGGAATCAACGGAAAAGTCAATTCCTCTGCGATATCCGAATAATATTTAATAATTTCATTTCGCGTAAAACCGTAATAAAACGGCGGTATCGATGAAAGCGCCGTTACACCTTTTACGGAAACGGCGTGTCTGCCTAAATCCAACGTCAAGTCCGTTGAAATGGCGCCGATATGCGCAATGATGCTCACTCGTTCTTTTGTTTGATCCGCAACGATTTCCAATATCCGTTTGCGCTCTTCCGCGGTAAGCAAAAATGCTTCGCCGGTACTTCCGCAAACATAAAATCCCGAAACGCCTTGTTCGATATTTCGCTCGACTGCGCGCCTCAATGCCCCTTCATCGATTTTATTATCGGAGGTAAACGGAGTTAAGAGCGCCGGAAAAATACCTTGAAGTTTTGTTGTCATACTGCTACCTCGCCATTTTATAAAAATTATACTTCCCGCTTTTTAAGTGTGTTCGTATTATTTTTTCGGCTTTATCGGGATCGTCGGTACAAAGGTTATGAAGCAATTCCGTGTGACTTAACTTTTCCTGCCGGTCGGATTGCAGTAAGAACGTATTGATTTGGTAAAACGTACCGGCACGCATAATTTTCTTAAATAATTCGACCAATGCGGAACATCCCGATAATGTGACCAGCATCGTGTGAAAATCGACATCATAATTCCATCGCAAAACAAAATTGTCCGACGTTTCCGAAAACGCATGATCAACTCTTTGAGCGGCTTCTATGAACGGTGTTTTATCGACGGAACACAATATTTTACAGTATATTCTGGCAGCCTGACATTCGACGGCTTCCCGTAATACGGCGGAACCGTATACGTCGTCACGGTTTATCGACTTTACAATCGTTCCTCTGCGCGGAAAACTTTCCACATACCCGTCGAACGCGAGACGGATAAGCGCATCCCTCACCGGCGCAATGCTGACCCCGAGTTCGGCGGCAAGCTTTTGCCGATCGACAAGCGTACCGGGAAGGATTTTATTGTGCAGAAGACGTTCGATAAACGTATTGTAAACGTATGAAGTAAGCGATTCTTCGTTTTTTTTGCTGCCGC
The DNA here is from genome assembly GCF_000468115.1 of Treponema socranskii subsp. socranskii VPI DR56BR1116 = ATCC 35536. GTDB lineage: Bacteria > Spirochaetota > Spirochaetia > Treponematales > Treponemataceae > Treponema_D > Treponema_D socranskii. The sequence continues at coordinate 82,811 of NZ_AVQI01000056.1, read as the reverse complement.
ACTTTGTATTAGTTTTTTTCATAAGCCGTCGTACATTTACTGTTCAAATTATAAATGCACTTTTACCGGCTGTCAACTGAAATATCAGTAAAAATATCAATAAAAATTTTAGTTGACATATAAGCAAAATGGATTGATAATTGAATCGTCATAGGAGTTTTTATAGGAGGTGTTATGAAAAAACTGTATACGGTATTGTTGAGTGCCGGTATTGCGGCGGGATTATTTGCCGCGGGACAGGGTGATGCGGGAAATGCAAAAAACGTTACGCTGCGATTCGGCGTCGACGGCAATACTGCGAGCGTAGAATACGCCGTTGCACAGAAATTCGCTGCGACGCTGGAACAGCTCTCCGGCGGTACGGTAAAAGCGGAACTGTTTCCGAACGGTCAACTCGGAAATGCAAAAGAAATGATTCAGCAGATTACGATGAATGAACTCGACGCCTATATGGAACCGATGGGCGGAGTCAGTACATTGATTCCCGAACTCGCCGTCCTTGAAAGCGGATACGTCGTCCGCGATCTCGATCACCTCGATAAGATTATGGCTTCCGAATGGGGAGTACGTATGCAAAAAAAGATGCAAGACGAATTCAATATGCGCGTTATTTCTTCTACGCTTTTCGGTACAAGGCAAACATCGTCGAACCGGCCGTTGCATACTATAAACGATTATAAAAATCTGCGAATACGCATTCCGAATTCGCGAGGCATTAAAGATTGGGCGGAAGCCGTCGGCGCCCGTCCTACGTCGATTGCATTCAGCGAAGTATACCTTGCACTGAAAACGAATAGCGTCGATGCGCAGGAAAATCCGCTTCCGACAATCGAGTCGATGAAATTTTATGAAGCGCAAAACGCGGTCGCCATCGACAATCACATCGTACAGGATAAGTCGATCCTCTTTTCGCAAAAGCGATGGGAAAGTCTTTCGAAACAGCAGCAAGAATGGATTATGCAAGCAGGAAAAGCCGCAAAAGACGAAAGCATTAAACGTATCAATGAAAATTCGGAAAAGATAATTGCGTTTTTCAAATCGCGCGGTTTAACGGTTACGTATCCCGACACGGCGCCGATGCGTAAAGCGATGGCTCCGAAATACGCCGCACTGGAAAAAGAGCTCGGCGTAGAAGGTCTGATAGCGAAACTTGCCGCGCTTTGACTTTTGTTGTACACGCGGTGTTTAAAACCGCGTCGTTACAATCAAAGGCTCGGTTTTAGACTCGACGGCTGTCGAAAAAGCGACCGACTTTCGAGACAGCCCCGTTTACAGAGGATATGTTATGCAGAATAAAAAATCGTGGTATGAAAAAACGGTACTATTCGAAGAATGTATCGAAGACGCTTGCTTTTTAATAATGTTTTTTTCCGTTCTCATTCAAATCGTATTTCGAAATAAATTTATTGCATCCCATGTACGGTATTCGCCTATTTGGACGGAAGAGCTGGCACGGTGGTTATATGTCTACATCGTGTTTTTCGGCGCCGGCCAAGCAATTCATTATCGCGAACATATCGGAATCGATATCATCGTCGGAGTTTTGCCTCAAAAAGTTCGGAAAATACTTTTATTCGTTGTCGATATCCTCTTAGGTGTTTCAAGCGCCGTCATAACATATTTCGGTATTTTGAATATGCCGTTCGCTCGGCGGCAGTCGCCTATCACGCTTCCCGTCAACAACGGTATGCTCTATATTGTCATACCGATCGGTTTTGCTTTAATGACAATACGTTCGCTTGTTAATGCAGGTATCGATTTAAAGCATTTGCAAAAAAAAGAGCAAATCAATTCCCTCGCCGTTGAGAGATAATTATGACGTTATTTTTTATTATATGGATCATTTTACTCGTTATCGGTATGCCGATAACTTTTGCGATTATATGTGCATGTCTTATATATATGTTCCAACACGGCGGTATCATGCTTTGTGCGCAGCGGCTTGTCGCCGGAGTCGATTCATATACGCTTTTGGCGGTACCGTTTTTTATCTTCAGCGGCAATTTAATGAACGCGACCGGTATCACCGATCGTATTTTCACCTTTGCAAAAACCTGTGTCGGACATATTCCCGGCGGACTCGGCCACGTAAATGTGCTTGCAAGTCTACTATTTTCGGGCATGTCCGGCTCTGCGCATGCGGATGCAGGCGGTTTGGGACAGATAGAAATTCAAGCGATGAGGGAAGAAGGTTTTGACGACGGATTCAGCGGTGCGATCACTGCAGCGTCGAGCGTCGTCGGGCCGCTTATGCCGCCGAGTATTCCGTTGGTAATCTACGGGGCGATTGCAAGCGTCTCCGTCGGTAAACTGTTTTTAGGCGGCGTGTTTCCCGCAATCCTCGTTTCCATTTCGCTTATGATATACGTCTATTTTTATGCGAAAAAGCGTCATTACAAAACCTATCCCAAATCAACTTTTAGCGAACGGTGGAATGCATTCGTTAAAGCCTTTCCCGCATTGCTTACACCGATCATCATCATCGGCGGTATCTTTTCGGGCATTTTTACTCCGACGGAAGCCGCTGCGGTTACATCGTTTTATGCGCTGATTCTCGGTATCTTCGTATATAAAACGTTTTCATTAAGCGTGATGCGGAAAGTGCTGAAAGATACGTTGAGCAATGCGGCGGTTATAGGGTTTTTGACGGCTGCCATTTCGCTTATGGGTTACGTGCTTGCACGTGAACAGATACCGCAAAAAATAGCGATGTTCTTTTTACGGTATACGTCCAACCCCATCGTATTTTTACTCGCAGTCGATTTATTGTTAGTCATACTCGGATGCGTTATCGAAACGATGGCTATACAATTGCTCGTCATTCCGATGCTCGTTCCCGTTGCGATCGCATTGGGAATCGACCCCGTGCATTTCGGTGTCGTCGTAACGATGAATATGATGATCGGCATATTGACGCCGCCGATGGGCGTATCGCTGTTCGTGGTTTCCAAGATAAGCGGCATTCCTTTCAAAACGCTTGCAAAATCGATATTGCCGATGTTTATCCCGCTCACGATTGTTTTATTACTGCTGATTTTCTTCCCGCAGATCGTTATGTTCCTGCCGAATTTAATGCGTTAAGGATTGAACGATGGGAAGCACGGAAGCATTGTTTCGGTTAGACAATAAAATCGCCGTCGTTACGGGCGGCTATACCGGACTCGGACGCGACATAGTCGATGCGTTTCTTGAATACGGTGCAAAAGTCGTTTTTACATCCCGTGAACTCTCCCGCGCGGAACGGGTCGCAAAGCTCATCGACGGAAATGCCTATGCGTACGAATTGGATCAAACGAATTATGCAAGTTGTCAAGCGCTTGCCGATACCGTCGTACGGCAATTCGGGCGAATCGATATTCTTGTCAATAATGCAGGCGGCGGATCGGGAAAAGGCGAATGCAATTTTTTGAAACGGGATCCCGCCGCTATAAAGGCTATGATAGACAGCAACCTTGTAGGAGTGCTCTATTGTTGTCAGACTGCAGCACGATACATGGCCGAACAAAAATCGGGATGTATTATAAATCTCGCTTCCATCGCAGCGCTTGTAGGGCGCAACAGAGCGATGTATCACAGAGCGCATAAGATGGAACAGCCTATAGAATATGCCGCCGCAAAAAGCGGTATACTCGGATTAACCCGCGATCTTGCAGCGTTTATGGCACCCTATAATGTACGCGTCAACGCTCTTTCTCCCGGAGGATTCGACAAAGGAGAATTGTCGCCGGCCTTTTTAGAAGAATATTCGGCGTTGACACCGCTCGGCCATATGGGAGTACTGCATAAGGATATTAAAGGCGCCGCCGTATTTTTAGCATCGGAAGCGTCAAGTTATGTTACCGGACATAACCTTGTCATCGACGGCGGTTTTTCGGAATGCCGTTAAAAAATCCGCCGCATTTTTTTACATTGTAAACATCGCATACTTATCCGCCTTTTAGGGCGTGACCGGCAGTACAAGATTGTACAATTAGTACGGATTTAAGAACTTTTGTTAATAATGCAAATCAAAAGCGTCAAGGTACGTTACCGGACATAACCTCTGCATCCTCGCTCATCGAGAGAGCGTTCACTTTTTCATATACGACGATTCGATGAGGACGGGAATGCCCGATTCGACTTTGACGGATGAAAAGCGTTCTTGAAAGACGATATTCGACGCCGTATCGACATACTGCACGGTAACGTCATAGCTTCCCGGTTCGACGGCACATCCGCCCGCATACGCGCGTGCGGGCAGGCATACGCTTTGGCGGACGTCCGCAGTCTCCGCCAAATCGACCGCTTCGATCGCCGCCGTAACGCTGAGATAGGCAAGCTCGTATAAAAGCGCATCGGCAAACGATTTTTTATTGCCGTTCGCATCGGCAAAGGCGGCGAGCGTCGCTTCCCCCGCAGCGACGGCGGCGGACTTTTTGATGAGGCTCCGAACGACGCTTTTGGCAAAAGCTTTTGCCGCATGGGTGCGCACATCCTTATCGACGGCATCGTTGAAATCTTCGAGGAGACTGAGATCGTATACAACAGCCGCCCCGCCCTTCCCGTCCGTGCCGATGACGGACTGACCGTCGTGTTTACCGACGATATTTCGGACTGCGGCAGGTTTACCGGATGCGTTTACATCGGAGACGAGTATCCGCACTCCCGCGATATGAGGCCTCACCGACGACGCGTCGAAAGCCGGATATACGAACTTCAGACGGAAGGCGGGAATGACGACGCCGTTCGGAAAAGGCGGCAGCACGATCATCGCAGCAGACCCGAAACCGATGACGCTGAAATTGAGACCGGCGAGCCCGTTGACGACATCGCCCGGAAAATAAAACGCCTGCTCGTATCTCCTTCCGATCAGACCGCAAAATGCAAGCACGTCGAGTCTGCCTCTGCCCTCCGGCATCGTAAGCGCTTGTGCAGCGGAAAAACGGGGACTGAGCTTTGCAAGAACATCCGCATCGATCCGCGCATCGTCTGCGTCTCCGTTCATGAGCCGAAAGAGCATACTTACATAGCGGGCGGCGGCGGAATCGCGGAATACGTCGTCCTTCGTCGCTTGGGGCGGAGACTTTGCGATGAGCGCGGGCATATTGATACCGAACATCGCCGCCGCATAATCGGCATCGGTAATTTCGCGCTTTTGCGGAGCATCCTTTGCGAGCACGGCTTTTCCGTACTTCGCTATGTATTCGCGCTGTTTGTTGCCGATCTTTCTGATTTCGACGAGGGCGCCTTCCGTATCGCCTTTATGATAATAATTGAGCGCATTGAAGACGTTTACGTAGAGGTATTCGTACACCCTGCCCGAATACTCGGACGCGTTTTCGTTCAGCGTCGCCGAAAGCACGGTGCGGGTAAGGCTTTTCGTAACGGCGTCTTCCATGAGCGCATCGGTTTTATTGCATACTTCGATCGACGAATCGTAGGCTTTGCTGAAGTGCTCGGCAAAAGCGAGATCGAGGTATTGGCGGATGCGTTCTTTGTCGGTGATCTTTTGACCGAGCAAAAACGCCGTGCACTTTTCAAAGTCACCTTCGTCGAGCGCTTTATAAAAACGGGCTTCATTGTATTTTTTCTTTTTAATTGCATGCGGCCGCGAGTCGATATGAGCGAGCGCTTCCGCCTCTCCCTTCGGCGAAGAAGCGCAGGATGCAAAAACGCAGATGCACGCTGCAGCGACAACGTTTTGCAGCGCACATCGTATGCGGTATTTCCGTCGCTTCATGCTAGAGCTTTGCTGCCGGACGCGTTATCACTTTTTTGATTTCGCTGTTTTCACCGCTCCACAAAATCTTATTCGTTTCGATATCGTGCAGCTGAGCATACACGAAATACGCGCGAACCGATTTTCGTCCTTCTTTTTGCACCATCGTCTTGATCGAACCGAGTAGCATAACGTCGGCGCCCGTTTCGTTTTTTAAGCGCTTCATCGTTTCTTTGCTCGAATTCGACTGCTGATCGAGACGTTCATCGCGGAGTTCCGTCCGCTCGTTTTTATCGGAGACGAAGTCCAAGGTTCCGCTGTTGATGATCGCGCTCTGAAAACGCTTTTCAACGATGCTCGTGTCGATGTGTTCGTCGCTGTCGTTGCGGATTTTTCCGACGATGGCGACGGGATTCCGCCCGTTTTGCCGCCGGTATTGCGCGACTGCGGGCGAACTCGCACAGTCGGCGATGAGCGATGCACAGACGATGCGCACATCGTTGTCGTTCCAGTTGCCGTCCATGTCGATGACTTTATCGGCACGGACGCGCCTCACTTTCGTCGTGCCGCACGACGAAACGACAAGCGCACACAGAATCACTGCGGCGAATATACCGTTCCGTTTCATATACACACCCATACTCGTATTCATATTCATACTCCTGAAAATCGATTTACACTGTTACGGTTACGATAATAACATAACACAAGAATTTATGATAGAGAACGCTTCAATATAATGGTATACCGGACAAACCGCGGAATGCGAAAAGACGACACTGCCGTCCTGACTACAGGTTTCCGCTGCAAGCGGCGACCGGTCGTACTCTGCAGGAATGCGCTCAAACGCCCCCGCTTGCAAAATCGCGTCCTTTTTATTACGATGTTTTTATGCAGGGAACGGTCGTCGACGGAACGAATAATTTTTTTACGGTGCGCTGCACTGACGGAAAACCGCGCTCGTGTTCGCTCAAAGGAAAGATATTAAAAAGCGAAGACCGGTTTTACAACCCGCTCGCTCCGGGCGACATTGTGGAAGTCGAAACCGATAAGCTCGATTCTTCGAAGGGGCAGATACTCTCGCTCGTGCCGCGCAAAAACTCGTTTGTACGCTGGAACGTCAAACGCAAATGTCCGCAGCTTCTTGCGGCAAACCTCGATTTTATCGTTTTGGTGACGACACCCGACGAACCGCCGTTCCGTCCGCGTTTTATCGACCGCGAACTCGCGCAAGCCGAATGTCAAAATCTCGAACCGATTATCGTATGTAATAAATGCGACCTCGCAGCCGGTGACGACATCGATTTTCAAGCGCGCACAAAAATATGGGAAGACCTCGGATATGCGGTATTGTATGTTTCGGCGAAAACGGGTGCGGGTCTCGATGCATTGGCGCGCACGCTTTCAGGGCGCGTTGCTGCCTTTGTCGGGCAGTCGGGCGTCGGAAAGTCGAGCCTTATAAACGCGCTTGCGGGAAACGAAGCGCTCCGCACGGGGGATTTAAGCCGAAAATATGAGCGCGGCGCTCATACGACGACAAAGGGTTCGCTCAATACGATCGTCATCGATAAGCGCTTTACCGGACGAGAGGGAGATGAGGCTTCGATCATCGATACGCCGGGTATCCGCCGCTTTGTGCTGCACGACATTGCAGCGGAAGATTTGGCGCTTTATTTCCGTGAGTTCAAACCGATCGTCGGCAGCTGCACATTCGGCATGAGCTGTACGCATACGGCGGAGCCCGGCTGCAAAATCCTCGAAGCCGTGTACGCGGGCGTCATCACCGAAGAACGCTATGCGAGCTGGATGCGCATAAAGGATGAAATGAAATCGCAAAGTTGGGAAGATTAGCATGGATGCATCAGCACTTTCCGAGCTTGACTATTTCCGTATCAGAGACGAAGCGGCCGCCTACTGCGTAAGCGAAGAAGGGAAAAAGAGTTTTTGCGAACGGCTTCCGCTTACGGACGAAGCGAAAATCGAAGCGCTTAAAAATATAAGCCGCGATTGGAGCGCATACAACTCGTCTTCGTTCGGAATCGGGCTTTTTTCGTGGCCTCCGGTCGCTCCTCTTTTTTTTCGTATAAGCGTTCCGGGTTCTTCTCTTTCCGTCGAAGAGTTTCACGCGCTTTCGCTCTTTTGCGCTTCGGTCAAAAAACTTTCGTCGCACATCGAGGGAGCCGAAAAAGAGCTTTCGATCGAAACGCTTTCCGAAGCCGTCCGACGCCTTCCCGATTTAACGAAGCCCGCGTCCGAGATCGCACGCGTCGTAGCTTCCGACGGAGAGCTGAAAGATCTTCCCGAACTCCGCGAGATAAAAACGAAAATCGCAAACCTCAATAAAAAAATTCAAAGCATTATGCGCTCGTATACGGCAAACCAAAAGCTTTCCTCCGCCCTCGAATCGACGGTGCCCGCTCTCCGTTCGGGTCATCAAGTGCTCGCGGTCAAAGCTTCTCACAGAAGCCGCATTGCGGGTATCGTGCACGAAGTGTCGCAGTCGGGACAAACCGTGTACATAGAGCCGGAAGAATCGGTACGGACGGGAAACGAACTGCTCGAAGAAGAGGCGAATCTCCAAATTGCGGTCAAAGCGATTTTAAAAAAGCTTACCGCATCGCTTGCGCCTCATGTGCCCCTGTTCGAAGCGGCTCTTCCTTCTATGATCGCGATCGACGAAGCTTATGCGAGGGCGAAATGGGGAGGTGAACACCGCGCGGCCTATGCGCTTCCCTGCGGAAAGGATGATGCGCTCTCGCTGCTTCAAGCGCGTCATCCCCTGCTCGGAGAAAAAGCGGTACCGATAGACGTGCGCTTTATGAGCGGAAAAAGAGTTTTAATAATCACGGGGCCGAATACCGGCGGCAAAACGGTTACGCTTAAAACGATAGCGCTCTTTTCGCTTTTGAACCAAAGCGGCTTTCCGATTCCCGCAGCGGAAGGTTCGCGCCTTGCGATCTTCGATAAAGTGTTTGCCGACATAGGCGACGGACAATCGATCGACTCGTCGCTTTCGACGTTCGGCTCTCACATGAAAAACATCGCACGTGCGATCGCCGAATGCGGCGAAAAAAGCCTCGTCCTCCTCGACGAACTCGGAAGCGGTACCGATCCGCAGGAAGGTGCTGCGATCGGCATGGCGGTTCTCGACGCGCTTATCGAAAAAAAAGCGTTTACGCTCGTGACGACGCATCAGGGCGTGCTCAAAAATTACGGATGGACGCACGAAAGCTGCATCAACGCGTCGGCCGAGTTCGACGGGAAAACCCTCGCGCCGACTTACCGCATACTCATGGGCGTTCCGGGCGAAAGCCGCGCCCTCGACATCGCGCAAAAAAGCGGTCTCCCTCCTTCCGTCGTCGAAAAAGCGAGAGAGTATATCGCGGGAAATACCGCCGATATTTCCGCCCTTATCGCGGGGCTTACGGCAAAGCACGCCGAAGCCGATGCTCTCGTGCAAGACTGCCGTCGGAAAGAAGAAGAACTCGCGGAAAGGCAATACGTTCTCGACGCGAAAGAGCTCGAAAACCGACAAAAGGAGCAAGAGCTGCAAGAGGCGGCGCACGAAAAAGCCGAAGCTTTTCTTTCGGAAAGCCGGAAGCGTCTTGAAAATCTCGTTCGCGTCATCAGAGAGGGCGAAATCACGAGGGAAAAAACGCTCGCAGTAAAACGCCACATCGACGAATTGACGGAAGCGGTCGCCTCGCAAAAAAAAGCGCTCGACGAAAAAGGCGAAAAACTTTCCGATGCGCAAAACGCATTTAAAAATATCACTCCGATGCCGCATCCGAAAAGCGCGAAGCCGACAAAACGCCGCGTGAAAAACGCCGAAGCGCTCCGCGCGCTCCGAAGCGCCGGCAATGCAAACGAAACGAAAAGCAAAGCGCCGTCCTTTGAGCCGGGGACTGCCGTCATTGCAGGTGAAAAACGTATGAGCGGCACGATCGTTTCGCGTACGGGCAAGGAAAGATTTCTCGTACAGTTCGGTTCGATAAAAATCGAAATGAAGCAAAAAGATTTGACGCCCGCCGCTTCGCTCTCGCTTTCATCCGCACCGCTTGTCACCGTCGAAACGAAGCGCGAAAGTGCGGGCGAACATCCGGCTTTCGAACTGCGTCTTTTGGGACTCCGCGAAGCCGAAGCGATCGCCGCCCTCGAACGGCAGCTCGACCTCTGCACGATTCACGATTTTAAGCGCTTCAGCGTCATACACGGAAAGGGAAACGGCGTGCTGCAGCAGGCGGTGCAAAATTATCTTTCGCACTGTGCGGGCGTAAAAGCGTTTTGTTTTGCGCCTCCCGAAGACGGAGGAGCGGGAAAAACCTACGTCGAGCTGCATTGAAAGGGTTCGAGACTTCCGATTGTATGTTCGGCGAAAATGAGGTATACAATATACGATGGCTGTAAAAGAAAGGCGTGCGCGGCTTGCCGCGATAGAAAAACTTATTAAAAACAACAGGATCGAAAGCCAGGAGTCGCTGCTCGCCCACTTGCAAAAAACGGGGTACGATGTGACGCAGGCGACTCTTTCGCGCGATTTGAAGCTGCTCAAAGTCGGCAAAATGAGCGACGGAAAAGGCGGCTATATCTACACGCTCGAAAAAGAAGAAGAGCGCACGGAAGCGGAAAAGATTTACATTCAGGATTTTTTGCGCGGTTATATCAGCATAGACTGTTCGGGCAATATCGTCGTCATTAAAACTTTTCCGGGACACGCGAATACGGTCAGCAACGCGCTCGACAATATGGACTTGGACGATATACTCGGCACCGTTGCAGGCGACAATTGTCTCTTTGCATGTCTTCGCGAAGGGGTAAGCGGCGCGCAGTTTTTAAAATCGCTCAGGCAAAAGATTCCGGGACTCGAAGCGTGACGGTTCTGCTCGGCATCATCGCCTCTCTCGTTTTTTCGGCCGCAGTCGTTTCGGTCGTCGTCAACGTTCGGGAATGGAAGTGGCGTGCAGATATTCAAACGTACGAAGGCGCAAAAAAGCTCGATAAGCTCGGCTACGAAAAACTCATCCTCGAAAGATACCGCGCAAAATCGCATCACAGAACCTATCGAAGCGAAAGCGATTATATCGCCGTGCCGCTCGACGCTCCGATGCGCGAAGGGCGGAAGCTCAAAGAAAATTGGATAGCGATAAACGGTCTTTCGTCGATCGTCGACGGGAGCGTATTCGCTTCAGACCCGCCCTTCGACGAACTGCGCCTTTACGGCATAAAAGACGGAGTGCGCCGCCTCGTCCGTAAGTATGCGTACTATCCGGAAAATTACCGCGATATAAAAGCGCGCGTCGAAGCGTATAATGCACAGCGGGACGCACTTCGTCGCACTACAAAAGCGCTTCCGTAAAATACGGCACGTAAGTGACGAGCATGAGGACTGCGAACTGTACGATCAAAAACGGAATGATGCCCCTCACGACGCGGGAAAGCGGCTTATCGAAGGTATAGGACGAAATAAACAGATCCATGCCGACCGGCGGCGTCAAAAATCCTATCGAAAGGTTCATCAAAAATATGACAGCGGCTCTGACCGCACTCACGCCGAAAGATTCCGCGAGCGGCAGCAAAAGCGGGGAAACGATGAGGATCGCGGAAAACATATCCATGAGGCAGCCGACGACGATCAGGACGAGGTTCATCAATATCAAAAACACGTACGGATTTTTTACGTACTGCGTGATAAAGTCCGTCAGGATAGCGGGGACGTTCGCATCGAGCATAAAATAGGAGATGCCGGACGCGGCGCCGAGTATAAACAAAACGCCGCCTGAAACGGGAACGCTCGAAGCGACGATACGGGCCGATTTTGTTAAAGTAAAATCGCGGCGGACGAATACCGAAAGACAAAACGCGTAGATGACGGCGAAAGCCGCAACTTCAAAGAGATCGAACACGCCTTTAAAATAAAACACTGAGATAAAAAGCGGCATGAGCAGTTCGGGGATGCAGTGAAGGAGAGCATTCCGCGCTTCTTTTACGGAAAACTTCGGCCGCTCTCCCTTTTTGTCCAATACGGCTCCCGTCACCATCATCGAAACCGCCATAATGCAGCCGGGGATAATCGCGCCTTTAAAAAGTTCGAACACGTCGACGGAAAAATAATTGACGGTCGCATACATGATGATCGCGGCGCTCGGCGGAAAAAGCAAACCTATCGCGCCGGATGCGGTTACGAGAGATTCGGCTCTGTCTTTGGAATAGCCCGAACCCGTGAGTACGACGGCAAGCAGCGGGCCGAGCGCGAGGATCGTTATGCCGGAAACGCCGGTAAAGGTGCTGAAAAACGTCGTCACGATGACGGCCGCGATAACCGTTCCGCCGCGGAACGGACCTATGAGCGATTTGAATACGGCGACATAGCGGTTTCCCGCGCTGCCGTGCGCGAGGATGTAGCCCGCAATCGTAAAGAGGGGAATCGCCGCGATATTGCGGTCGGTGAGTATGCGGTACGTTTCAAGCGGGATGACGTCGACGTATCCGCCGCTCGCGGAAAAGAGCACGTATGCGATGCCGCCGAGCACGAGAAAAAGCGGCATACCGCAAAACGCGAGAGCTGCGAAAATGACGATGAGCGGCAAAAGCGCGATTTTCGAAAACGAAAGCCACGCATCGTTTATCGCGTACAGGGACTGTGCGTTTTGTACGCCGAAAAGATAATACAGGATGCCGGTAAAGGGTCCCATCGAAATAAGGATGCCGAGTGCGATGCCGATGACGGCGGCGATGAGATCGCCTTTTCTGCGTGCGATCGCGAAAATGATGCCGAAATAGCACAGCGGAAGCGAAGCGAAAAAAATCCGCGTACTCATGCCCCAAAAACGCGCATCGAACTGCGCGGGATTGACAAGCTGGCAGAGCGCGTCGATAAAGAGCGCCGAGAGGATACAGTTTGCAGCTCCCGTTTTGACCGCTTCGATCGAGCGGCGTATCTTTTCGCCGAAAGATGCGCTCACCGACGCGAGACTCAAATGCTTTTCTTCGCGCCATGTTATGAGCCCTGCGAGGCTTGCGAATAAAAATACGAAATGGAGCAAAGCGATATCGGCGCCGGGCACTTGCACACGGCACAGACCCTGCATAAATTTAAAAAAGAGCGGGAGCGCGGCGATGAGGGCGATGAGGATGACCGCTAAAGCGTTTTCGATTTTTCGCAGCATAGTATTCACCGGTTATTCACCGCGGCGGCGTTTTAAAAGCGCTTCGATATCGGCATAAAATTTTTCGTCGAGGAGTCCGGTTTTTATCATCGCGGCGGCGTCTTTGTTGAGCGTCTCTTCCATGACTTTGCGCTCCGCGGCGGTGAGCTTGACGAGGGTACAGCCGCCTTCGACGCAGCGGTCGAGGTATTCTTTGTCGGAAGAACGCTGAGCTGCGATAAAATTTGCCTGCGCTTTTTTGACTCCGTTCAGCATAGCCGTTTTATGCGCGGGGGAAATGTCCGCCCACGCAGGAGCCGATATGATGAGGGCTGCCATAACGGGGCATATCGGCGCATCGAGAATATAGGGCAGCGATTTATAATACTGCCCCGCATAGGCATACATCGGAATCGAATAAAAACCTTCGACGCCGCCGGGCGTTTTTACGCTTTGCAAAAGTTTATCGGGCGAAATATCTTCGGTGCGGAAACCGGCCGCTTTGAACGCATCGGAAAGCTGCGGCAGCCCGATGCCGGCGACGGAAAGTTTTTGCGTCTTTAAATCGGCGGGCGTATGCACCGGTTTTTTCGTATAAAAATACGCCCAGCCGACGTTAAACCAGCCGAGCAGCACGTAACCTTTTGCGGAAATCGCTTTTTGAAACGTCGGCGCAAACGTGTCGAGCACAAAATCGACTTCTTCCTGATTCCGAAACATAAACGGAACGGCCGTCGTCAAAATATGCGTTTCCGGCGCGAGCGTTGCGATACCGAGGCTCGTAAAGATCGCTCCGTCGATCGGCGCTTTTTGTCCGGGACGGATCGTGTTGAGCTTTTGCACGACGCCCGTCTCTCCGCCCATCGCGTTCGTTCCCATAAACTGCAGCTGGATCGCGCCTCCGGTATCTTTCGCCCAATCCTGCGCGAGGATGCGCTCCTGCACATCCCATGCGGAACGGCTCGGCGCGACGGTCGCTATTTTAAGCGTTTTTACCTGCTGCGCCGGCAATACGGCGACGCACGCAAACAGCATCGAAAAAATAATAAAACGTAATTTCATATCGTATTCCTCAATCGAAAATTAATAAATTACCGGCCGCAATTCGAAGCGAATGCGGCGATCACCATTCGAGAAAATAATCCGACGCATGTTCGAGCAATCGTTTCGCTTTTTTTTGCACGATCGTCGTCATAAGGCGGCTCGAAGGATCCGCATCGGGATCGATCGCGAGCGCTTTACGAAGAGAGCTTTCAAAGCCTCCCCTGTCTCCCGCGGGAACGCATATCGCCTCGGCATAGGTAACATAGGGACCCGGCGTTTTTCCGCCCGATGCGCGGAGCGCTTCGTTGTAACAATGGAGTCCCCTTTCCGTATCTCCTCCGAATTCGGGAGGAGCGCTCATGTAAAAATTACACAAAAGCTCCCAAATCGCACCAGCATTGTAATCGGGAGCGAGAAAAGCAGCGCGTTCGAGGATCAGAGCGGGAGAACGGATAGTGCCGAGAAGATCGGCGCTGAGCGGATCGAGGCTGAACGCACCGAGCCAGCCCGCACACGCCCAATAAGAAGCTTCGACATCGTACATGCCGAGCTTTGCGCATGCTTTTCTGACCGCCTCTTCGTCTCCGCTCAAAACGGCGGCGCGAAAACCCGCGTGTCTTCCGTCGAGAGCTTTAAGGCAGAGATCGCGGCCGCGGAGGTAGTGCAGCTTTGCGCGCTCGAACGCTTCGTGCTGGCGATCGAATTCTTCGTTCGGCAGCGTTTCCGCAGGAGTTTGCACGAACGCGTTCGCATACATGATATTGAGCGAACCCGTCATCGTCATCAAACCGATATGGCGGGGATTCGCAGCTTGCAGGATTTCATAGCTTTTGAGCACCGTCGGGAAAAATTCTCCGACGAGCGTTACGTCCGTTTCGCCGGTGATCGCGAGCATAGGATCGGCGGCGGACGCTTTTTTCTTTTGCGGAACGCCCTTGCCGTTTGCACCCGCGAGCGCCGTGGAAACTGCATTGCCGACGAGCGTTTTGCACGAAAGCAACAGCGATGCGGATAGAACGAGCGATGCGAACGCCGCTTTTTGTATGAGCTTCATATTTATACTATATAACAAAACGATATCTTTCTCAACCGCAAGAGCAAGACTGCAAGCGGCGCGTCTACAAATCGATTGTATCGGCGGGAGTTTTCGGAATCGGTATGTCTTTTTCGCCGAAGATGATTTTTTCTATCGAATCTTTTTCAACCGCGTCGAGCCTGAGGCGCAGTTCGGATTTACCCGTCGGAATATTCACCGACGCTCCGTCTTTTCTGTACGTCGGAAGAAAAAACGTAAAAATCCACGGAATGGTTGAAAGCCCCGAATCGTCGATGATAAACACGGGTATGTAGTTTCCGTTTACGTCTTTTCCGAAAATCAGCTGTTCTTTATTTATTTTTCGGTACGGAATTTTTTTCGAAGCGTCCAAAGGATTGTCGATCGACAACAGTATTTCGAATATTTTTTTCCCGTTCGTATCCGCAAAATCAAAGGTGTCCCGTTCGTCTTTATCGATTTCCCGTATGGAAACGAAGGAAACGGAAAGTTTATTAATTTTATTGAGCAGTGCTTTGTTCCAACCTTTTTTTATACCTTCGTATGAATGTTCCGCAATGTTCGCCGTCGTTTCTCCGACGCTTTCGGCGATTTTATTTACGAGCGGATCGCCGTTTATCAAAGCTTTTGTTCCGATAACGATCGAACATGAAAAGAAGACAATCCACAACAATCCGGAAACGCCCGAACGTATGAGCGTATTTTTTTTCGGCTGTTTTTTTATCGTTTTTACGATCAGCATGACGATAAAAATCCAAAACAATAATCCCGCAATCGCTGCAAGCAATCCGAATAAAATCGCGGCAATCATGCATCCGCCTCCCATAATAAGTAAATGTATTTTACTACTTTATCCGAAAAAAACTTAAACGGCAACAGATCGCATTTTCATGTGGGGTTTACGCACTCGGCAGCCCGGCCCTGTGTTTTTCGCCGAAGATGATTTTTTCATAACAACCCAAACAAACGATAAAGTCATATTCTGTCGGTAATTTTAATACGGTTCTATCATTTATATTAAAGCACGGTTTATTCCTCTAACAATTTCATTACGTTCTTGGCGTCTTTTATTTTGTAAAACCCCGGAACGCTCAATTCAGAGGATAATCCGTATGACGTAAATCCGGATCGGTGAAAAAAACTCGGCTGTTCGGCGAACAGAATAGTTCCTGTTCCGTTTGCATATTCTATCAGTCTTAATGTAGTCCATTTCCCCTTCGGTATGCTTTCGATTCTTTTGTATTTTACAATTATTACTCTTTTATCCGTAACAAAATATTCTGTATTTTTTCTATTTAGATAATCATGTATAAAGCGTCCTATCGTAATGTAAATTCCCGCTAAAATAAAAGGTATGCCCCACAACGTAAAAAAAATAGGAGCATCCTTTATTCGTAATACGTTTATTTCCCAAAAAACAACAAATCCCGCCCATAATACAGAAAAAGGAATCATAAAAATATCTGATTTTGTAAATACAATGCCTTGTTTAGGTTTTCCTTTCCAAAGCAAACTTTCATCAATATCAAATTTCATAAGTACTCCCAGCGCTTCGCTCCGGCAGAGCGTCCGTATAACATTCGCTTAACCTGTTATTGATAATTAAATACGGCTTTTCTAATACTCACTATTTATTTCTCGGTCTTTTTTGTCAATGCTATGCGTAACATCAGCAGACTTAAACATAAGGTTACCGGTGTAAATACTAATTTTTCAAAAAGTGTTTTTGCAAGTATATTTCCAACGGTATTAAAAGAAAATATTATAAACAAAATCCACGCAATAATTTTACCGGCTGCTTTTTCTGAGAAATATTTCTTGTATAAGAGCACATATAGAAGACAAATTGTTTGTATTAAAATTGAAATTAATTCGAATATAAAAAGTTCACCTTTTGTTTTCAGTTGTCCGCCCCATAAGTAGTCTACAGGTATAATATCTAAAAATATTATTGAAATTATTATAGCAATATGGAAAACCATAAAAACAGAAAAAACAATTTTCAATATCGTTAATGTTTTTTCAATAGAAATCATAGAACCTCATCCATATTATATTAATCGAATAATATGGATTTTTATAGATGGTATACGATAAGACAACGCAAATTTTACATTCTCCCCTGCGCGGAGCGTCCGCCTGACATTTACTTAACCTGCATTTGCGGCTTGTCCGCGTGTCGGCTACGAACCTTTGCTATACGAATACAGCTTTTTTTGTGTTAATACACCA
Source organism: Treponema socranskii subsp. socranskii VPI DR56BR1116 = ATCC 35536 (assembly GCF_000468115.1). Taxonomy (GTDB): domain Bacteria; phylum Spirochaetota; class Spirochaetia; order Treponematales; family Treponemataceae; genus Treponema_D; species Treponema_D socranskii. The sequence goes on along the minus strand of NZ_AVQI01000056.1, from coordinate 65,638 downwards.
TGTTCTTTTTCTGAATTCTTTGCAAGAAGATATATACAATATTGGTTCATACTTACTCCTTCCTTTTTAGAATCTTCGACAAGAGTCTTGTGCAAAGATTTCGGAATACGTAGTTTGAATTGACCGGAATAAGAATCTACACTTTTCGGTTCTGCGATTTCAATATGTTCTTCAATGGCAGCCAAAAGCCACGCCTTTTTTGCATCTTCTGCATTATTAACCGCATCCGAAATTGTTGAACCGCACGTTATACAGCCCGGAAGATCTGGATATGAGGCTACAAAACCTGATTCCGCCGAATCCGGAACAATCTCCTGTTTATAAGGCATTTTCATATATTTATTATCTTATCTCTCTTTCCGTTTATAGTATATATCTTCTGTACTTTAATCTTTTTATCAGGCCAATATGTATACTTTACTTTTTGAACAGATTGCTCTATAAGTTCTTCATTTTCAGTCTGATTTTGCCTCAAGCGTATCGCGTTGATACTCTATAGTTTTTACTTCCAGAGTTTCCAAAATTGAAGGAATTATTTTTTCCAATTCAGAATCTTTAATTTTTCTATCAATTGCAATATATAGAATTTTATCTTTACAAGGAAACAGATATACTTCTCTGAATGAATTTGATCCGGTTTTAACAGTCTCTTTTACACCCTCAAGGCCGTTTGCAGTTTTCACTTTTACAACATCCGATTTTTTAACCGAATGTGTTTCCTTTAGAAAATCCCCGAAAGCAATCAAAAAATCCGTCCATGTATCGTGATATATCGAAAATTCAATAAGTTGAAATGAGCCTATTGAAAAAAATTCCCTAAAAGGTTTTTTTAGTGAAAAACCGGCCCAATAAGAATAATCGACCGTTGAATATACTTTTGCAAAGTTTTTCTGAGCAGGAAAAAGTTTATTTTGGAGTGCGGTAAATTCCTTATACCCGGCCGGTAAAATAAATGAAAAATCATCCTCTTCTATTTTTATTTTACCGCGAATTTCAAAATTGTAATTGCCGGTATAACCGATGTTTTCATCATCAAACATCGCACCGATACACAAGTAATTATCCTCGTAGATATATTCGGAACCGTCTTCAAAAATTATTTTTAGATGAATTAACCATTCATATTCAGAACCGTAATATTCCTCATATAATTCTCTTGTAATTCCCCCAATTCTGCCCGACGGAATTTTCTTAAGAACATATTTACATTTATTGTTTTTTATTTGAACCGGCATTTCGTAACATACGGTTTCATTATTGTTCTTATCGAGAAATAAAAGTTTTGCCGTTCCTTCAACAGCTTTTTCTTTCGGTATTGTAAACGTTATTTTTTCGATATCATCTTTGTAGTACATCTGCGAGTATTTATACGATGAACTGAAATTTTGCTGAGCATTGCAATTCAACAAACAGATATTAAATAAAATTAAAAATACATAATTTTTTTTCATTTCCCAACCTTCACACTATCGGCGTGTACGCCTAATATCGTTTTAAAGTGCAAACGGGCGATGCTCGTTCTTAGTCGCCTTTTTCGGGAACATAATTTGATTTTACCATTCTTCTTTACCCGTTGCATAACCTGTTGAAATTTCCGAATGAATGTTATCAGGTGTAACAAAAGCCAGCATATCATCAAGCGATTTTTTCTGAGGAAGAATTACCATTTTGCCCTTTTCAGCAATTACTTCGATTTTACTGCCGCTTCTTACATTGTTATCTTTTGCCCAAAAAGAAGGAATCCTAAAACCGAGGCTGTTGCCCCATTTCTGAACTACTGCCTGCCTAACACACCTCCATATAGTGAGAATGTCGGTTTTGAACGGCGGTGCTTTTTCATTGTATATCCAATGTGCGGCCCGATGCGGGCGTCCGAACATCCGCCTAAGCTGCATTTGCAAAGCAGTGTCAGCCTTAAAGCGGAGATAGATTAATAATCACCTGTAGTAACGGCTTTCCTCAAAATAGCATTTATTCTCGTTTGATAACCCTTACCTAAGGATTGAAGTGTTGCAAGAATATCTGAATCTATTTTTATGGAAATTGTTTTTTTAACGGGCGTTACATTCCAATATGCGTCATGCGCCGGTCTTAGCCTTGCAATTTGTTCTTTTGTCAGTTTTGGACTATCCTCATCATACGATATTGGATAATTTTTTATTTCTTCCAATCTTTCAGCCGTTAATTTTTTTGAAGTAATCATAATATTCCTCCTTTAAGTCTTTATCTGCTTGACGTGCGGATATTAACCGTATTCTGTTCTTCTTCTCAGTAAAAAAGACCAGAACTATCAATATTCCGTTCAAGTTTCCGATCCCGTAATACCTATCTTCTTTTTCGGAATGCTCAAAATCATACCCTGTTAAAAAGGTCGGGTCATCGAATACTTCCAATATTTCTTCAAAAGCTATTCCATGCTTTTCAATATTGGCACGGTTTTTCTCTTCATCCCACTCAAAACGATTATCTTTACTTATAATTGTTTTCCCCATGAGTAAAATATATATTGATAAAGATATATTGTCAAATATATTTATTCGTTGAAAGAAAGTATTTTATAATTTACTTTTTTATTTATAAGAAAGGTAAAGTTGGCGCGAAAGTTGCATAAAAAGGGAGTCGCAGGCAACCGTCTACTGCTTGCTGCAATCCCCTGCAAAGTCCATACCCTGTCGGTCCCGCTTCATAGCCGCAGACAAACAGTATTTCTTCCCGGTGCTTCTTCTTTATTGCCTCCAAATATCTGACTTTTCCAATATATTAAACCTTTTTTATTATACCCATCTTCACAAGTTGCGCAAGGAACTTCGCGCTTCGCGCTCGTTGCAAGCCGCACGGGGAATTTCGCGTTTCGCGCTCGTTATAAATTGAGCAAGGAACTTCGCGTTCCGTACCGTTTGCAAGAGGCTTGTCCGAAAAGCGCTCCGCAATTCCGCGTAAATTTGCTTTTTAAACCGATTATTACTGTGGAGGGAATGGCGAATTCGACATTCCCCCGGTACGGCAACGGAAAAAAATAAAAGGGGAAACTATGCAAATCGAAAAAGAAATCTATAGCGACGGCGAAGCGGGCTTGGACGACGACGCGCTCGGTGCGGCAAAACGCGCTTTCGGCATAAGCTACCTCTATCCGTGGCAGCGCCTCGTCATCGCGAACATCATCGACGCGTATCGCAGCAGGAATACGGAAACGAATGACACCGGCGCTGCGGAAACGAATGACGCCGGCGCTGCGGAAGCGGACGGCATTGCGGCCGAAGCGAAGAACATTACAAACGATGCGGAGAAAGCGGCAAATGCGGCGAAGGCGGATATTTCGGATGCGGGCAGTGAAGACGCGGCCGAATACGGCAAGCAGATAATCCTCCTTCCGACGGGAGCCGGAAAGTCCTTGTGTTTTCTCGTTCCCGCCCTGCTTTTGGACGGGCCGACGCTCATCATCTATCCCCTCCTCGCACTCATGGCCGATCAAAGGCGGCGTATGGAAGAAGGGAATATCGGCAATGTTACGTTTCGGGGCAGCCAAAGCGCCGAAGAGCGGGCGGAAAATTTCAATAAAATAAAAGCGGGTGCGAAGATCATTTTGGCGAATCCCGAAGTGCTGCAAAACGAAGCACTGGTCGCCCGCCTTTCCGAATGCGCAATCGCGCACGTCGCCATCGACGAAGCGCACTGCGTTTCCGAATGGGGCGACAGTTTCCGCCCTTCGTATTTGACGCTCGGAAACATCATCAAAAAACTCGGCTCGCCCCTCGTCACCGCTTTTACCGCGACGGCTTCTCCCCGAGTGCTTTCCCGCATAGCGGAAGTGCTTTTCGACGGAAGCGCGCGCATCGTGCGATCGGAAAGCGATCGTCCGAATATCCGCTACCGCGTCGAATACAGCTGCTGTAAAAAACACACGGCGCTCATGCTCGCGTACACCGAACAAAGGCCGATGATAATTTTTTGCCCTACGCGACTCCGCGCCGAAGACATCGCGCGCGATCTTATGCTCTGTTACGGAAAAGAAGCGGCGCGATTTTATCACGCGGGTTTGGAAAAATCGGAAAAGGATGAAATCGAAAAATGGTTTTACGATAAAACCGATGCCGTCCTCTGCGCGACCTGCGCCTACGGTATGGGTGTCGATAAAAAAGACATCCGCACGATCGTTCACATCGATGCGCCGAACACGGCCGAACAATATATTCAAGAAGCGGGACGGAGCGGACGCGACGGAAAAGATGCAAACGCGATTTTGCTGTGGAGTCCCGCGGACACTGCCCGCTTTTCACGCTTTCCGAAAGGGAGCCGCGAATACGCGATGAAAAAATTCGCCGAAACGAAAAACTGCCGCAGGCAAGTGCTCCTCGACGCACTCGGCGCGGAACAAGCGGTGTGCAGCGGCTGCGACATCTGCGATGCCCAAAAGAAAGCCGAAGCGAAAGAGAGGTTTTTCCGAACGATGCCTCCGTATAAAAAAATATACTGTCTTGTACGAAATCGTTTTTTCCCGGCTGCGCGCGACGAAGACTTCGCCTTGCGTTTTATCGCAAATCACCGGAACGCATACACAAAAATCGAACTTGAAGGAATGCTGCTGCCTCTCTTAAACGAACGCTCGCAAAAAATCTGCGGTCTCAATACGTGGGAACACGATACCGTTTCCGAACTCGTCTTTCAGCTTGAAAAAAGCGGCCGCATTTGCATAAAAACCTTTCCGTGGAAAGGCAAAGTCGGCATCCCGCGCGGCAATAAACACGTATGTGTAAGTACCGTATAGCGCTTCGCACAATTTTACATAATTTTCTTGACAAAGCCGAAAAACGGGTTTATTCTTTTTATAAATAGGTGTTACGTAACACCTGCAAAAGTTTAAAACAGGAGGTTGTGATGAAAAAGCTACTCACCGTACTTTTCATTGTCGTTTTTGCCGCATCGTTGTGTTTTGCGAGCGGAACACAGGACGCAAAAGGAACATCGGTTAAAATGTTTCAGCTGAAGGTTGAAATAAAAGATGCGATCGACTCCTATGCGGCAGACTACAGCGCCGCGACGGGGATTCCGGTAAGCGTCGAAACGCTCGGAGGCGGCGGCGATTACGGCGGAACGCTGAAGGCAAAGGCTCAGTCCGGAAATATGCCCGACATTTTTCAAATTGAAGGACAGGGCGGCTACGATCTTTGGAAAGACTATATTGCCGATTTAAGCGATCAAAGCTGGGTAAAGGATACCGACCTTGCGTTTAAACAAAACGGAAAGGTGTACGGTTTTCCGGTTGCGATCGAAGGATACGGCTTAGCCTACAATGCCGATATTTTGAAAAAAGCCGGTGTCGATCCTGCAAAGCTGACGACCCGCAAAGCCTATGAAGACGCTTTTAAACTTATCGATTCGAAAAAAGCGGAACTCGGACTTGATTCGGTCGTATCGATGGCGGCCTCCGTTGCCGGCGGTATGTGGTGGGTCGCGGCCCAGCACAACTTGGCCTGCTATTGGGGCGGCGGTCTTGCTTTTGACGATACGTCGATTATCAAGATGGCGCTGAAAGGCAAGCTGGACGAAAAACGCTTCGACCAATACGCGAAATACCTGCAGCTTTTGTTTAAATACGCCGACAAAAACATTTTGCAAAACGGCAGCTACGACAAGCAGGTGTCGGCTTTCGCGCGCGGCAAGGCGGCATTTTTGCATCAGGGCAACTGGGTGGATCCGAACCTGAAGCAGCTGGGCGTTACTTTTAAAATCGGCTATGCGCCGCACGCCTTCCTCGATACCGAAGAAAAAGGTTTGTATCTGTTTGCTCCGAGCTGGTGGTGCGTCAACGCGAAGAGCCCCAACGCCGAAGCCGCAAAAGCCTTTTTGGCTTCCATAGCCGGAACTCCCCGGGGACACGAATTTTTGGTAAAAAAAGCGGGCCTGATTCCCGCCTTTAAATCCGTAAAACTGCAGCCGGAAGGCCAGTTGAGCCGCGCGCTTATGGAAGCGAACGCCAAAGGCGGCAACTACGGCGTATTTTTCGGCATGCTGCCCGACGGTGCGGGACGGAACGTGTTCGGCCCCATCTTCGACTTGTTTGCCCAAAACCCCGACGCTATCGAACAATTTAAAGCCGATATGAAAAAGGCCGTTGCGGGACTGCCGAATATGTAAAAAAACGAGGATGTCGGAAATTTGTTTTTCCGGCCCCGTGTAATTAACATACATGTAATTAAGGAGCTGTCCGAAAGTTGCAATTTTCGGACGGCCGCCGTTGATTTTATTTTTAAGTTTAAGGAAATACCGATGAAACAGAGCCGCACGGTAAATATTTTATTTATTGCTCCCTGCCTGTTTGCTTTTATAATGATAATCGTCATTCCCTTCGGGTTCGGGCTGTATTATTCGCTGACCGATTGGAACGGGGTTCGCAGCAGCGTACAGTTTGTCGGTTTGGCAAACTTTAAATATCTTTTTACCGCTCCCGATTTTTTATATTCGTTTTTGATTACGATAGGCTTTACGCTTATAAACATCGTTTCGGTTAATATTGTCGGTTTTATTTTATCGCTTCTCGTAACTTCGAAAGTCAGATTCCGCAATTTTTATCGGGCGGGCTTTTTCGTTCCCTATCTTATAGGCGGAATCGTTTTAGGTTATATTTGGCAGTTTATTTTAAATAATGCGCTGGTAATGCTCGGCAACAAGCTTTCTTTAGGTTTTTTGCAGTCGTCGCTTTTGAGCCGCCCGAATACGGTTATTTGGGTTATGTCCTTTGTAAATACTTGGCAGTATGCCGGATATATTATGCTCATTTTCGTTGCGGCGATTCAGGGAATTCCTTCTTCGCTTTTGGAAGCGGCGAATGTCGACGGCGCGAGCTATTTTACACGGATTTTCCGCATACTTATTCCGATGATGGCGCATGCGTTTACGATTTCGTTTTTTTTAACGCTCACTTCGTCATTTAAACAATTCGATATGAACTTTACGCTTACAAACGGAGGACCCGCCACCCGCTTTCTCGGTTCGCCGATTAAAGCCAGCCAGCTTTTGGCAATGAATATTTTCGATACGGCGGCGGCAAACCGCATGGCCGAAGCGCAGGCGAAAGCGGTGATTTTATTTTTGGCTTTGGTAATCGTATCGTTGATACAGGTAAATGTGAATAAGCGCAGGGAGGTGGAACTGTGATAGGCGGCGGAGAAAAATATACGCGCCGGATTCTGGCCGAAATCTTTGCGCTCGTGCTTTTTGTGCTTTTTATGGTACCGTTTGCAATGGTTGTGCTCAATTCGGCAAAAACGTCAAAAGAAATTATAAGCAATGCGTTAAGCCGGCCGGAAAATTGGAAACAGCTGTTTACGAATATCGGCCTTATTTTCGGCAATGCCACCGTCGATTATCCGGGCGCCTTTGTGGACAGCGTCATTATTACGGCCGTATCGCTTACGGTTATAGTGATCTTTTCGTCAATGTGCGCTTGGGTACTTGTGCGCAACAGAACCAAGTGGTCGACCCTTATTTTTATGCTTTTCGTTGCGGCGATGGTTATCCCCTTTCAAGTGCTTATGTATCCTTTGGTACGCTGGCTGCGGGTTATAGGCGATTTTTTGCACATACGGCTTTTGGGAACCGTCCACGGCATCGCTTTTGCCTATTTGGGATTCGGCTGTCCGCTTTCGATTTTTATCTTTCACGGATTTATAAAAAATATCCCGTACGAACTTGAAGAATCGGCAACGATAGACGGCTGTTCGCGCGGTATGATTTTTTTCAAAATCGTTTTTCCGCTTTTGCAGCCGATCATCGTTACAGTGCTCATTTTGAACGGCATTTGGATATGGAACGATTACCTGCTCCCGCTTTTGGTTTTGGGTTCCAACGGGAAAGTGCAAACCCTCCCGATTGCGGTAACTTCGTTTGCCGGCGCTTACTTAAAACAGTGGGATTTGATTTTAACGTCAACCCTGCTTGCGATGATTCCGATTATCGTATTATATCTTTTTGCGCAACGCTATATTATCAAGGGAATGGTTGAAGGTTCAATAAAATAATAAGAGCATCTTTATGGAGGTTTTTATATGAAGATTGTGTTGGTCGGTGCCGGCAGCGCTCAATTCGGGTACGGTACGCTCGGCGACATTTTTTGCAGCAAAGTGTTAAAAGGAACCGAAGTCGTACTGCACGATATAAACGCTCATACGCTGAAAACGGTATACGAAACGGCGCATGCTTTTATACAAAAGAATAAGCTCGATTTTAAAGTTAAAGCCGAACTCGACAGAAGAACCGCTTTTAAAGGCGCGAATTTTATTATTTCATCGATCGAAGTCGGCAACCGTTTTGAACTGTGGGATCAGGACTGGAAAGTGCCGCAGCAGTTCGGTATTCATCAAGTATACGGCGAAAACGGAGGCCCCGGCGGCGTGTTCCATTCGCTGCGCATTATTCCGCCGATTTTGGAAATCGTAAAAGATGCGGTTGAAATTTGCCCCGACGCATGGATTTTCAACTATTCAAACCCGATGACCGCGATTTGTACGGCGGTAAACAGAGCGTTCCCAAAAGCGCATTTTGTCGGCATGTGCCACGAAATCGGCTGGCTCGGCAGATGGCTTCCGCCGATGCTCGATATGAAGCTCGACGATATTTATTTTAAAGCGGCGGGTTTGAATCACTTCAGCTGCATGCTCGAAATTAAAAACAAAAAAACGGGCAAAAACCTGTATCCGGAAGTGCTTAAAAAAGCCGATAAGTTTTTTCATTACGAATCCGGCTACAGCGATGTGTGGGACATGTATCGCAAAACCGGAAAATTCGAAGAAACCGAACGCTTTTACCGCCGGCAGTCAAAAGGAAAAAGCGCTTACGAATGGGCAGACCGGCGCCTGCATAAATTCATTTTGGAAACCTACCGCCTGCTTCCGATAACGGTAGACAGCCACTTCGGCGAATACATCGGCTGGGCGTGGGATCTTGTCGACCATCGCGGAATTCTCGACTTTTACGATTTTTATAAAGTCGAACTGCGCGAAAAACCCGCTCAAATAAAGCTCGAAACGCACGAGCGCGTTATTCCGATAATCGACGGTATAATTAAGAATTCCGGCTATGAAGAATCGGCTGTCAATATTCAAAACAACGGGCTTATCGAAGAGCTTCCTTCGTGGATTACGGTTGAAGTTCCCGCCGTTATCGATAAAAACGGTGTTAACGGAATTCCGATTAAAAAGCTGCCCAAAGGGTATGCGGCTTTGCTTCGGAATTACTGCGGCGTGTACGATTTAACCGCCGAAGCCGTTTTGAAAAAGGACAAAAACCTTGTCGTTCAGGCTTTGCTTGCAAACCCGGTCGTCAACACGGCGTCCGTCGTTAAGCCTATGGTTGACCATATGATTAACGCGCAGCGAAAGTGGCTCGGCTATTTAAAATAAAAAAACATGGCGACAATAAAAGAAATTGCGGCGAAAACCGGAGTCAGTGCGACTACCGTTTCCAATGTGTTACACGGAAGGACGGCAAAGGTTTCCGCCGCAAAACTTAAAAAAATTCAATCCGCAATCGAAGCCGAAAAATATACGCCGAATATGGGTGCCGTACTGCTTGCGCACAGTGTTTCGCGCATAATCGGTGTAATCGTTTATATGGATCCGCGAAGCGATGAAACCGTTTTTGAAGATCCGTTTACCGGAGCGATGATCGGCGCCTTGGAACGGAAAATCCGGGAAAGCGGTTATTATATGATGCTGTATGCGGCGCGGGAGCCGCAGGAAATTTTTAAGCTCATTCAAAATTGGAAGCTCGACGGCTTGCTGCTTTTTTGGGTTCCGATCGAAATCTGTTCCGTTGTCCAAAAAAAACCGATGTGCCCCTTGTTTTTATCGATTGTTATTTTGATGACGACGGATTGGTTTATCATAATATCGGCTTGGATGATTGGCAGGGAACCTATCAGATGACTTGGTATTTGCGCGAAATGGGGCACTCGGCGATAGCGTTTTTAGCCGACCGCAAAGATCCCGTCGGCGGCGATCGCGACCGTTTGGAAGGTTTTATGCAGGCTTTGACGGACAGCGGCATAAAGAATCCCGAAAATCATTTTGTTCCGCTGTCGAAAGACTGCGCCGAACGGACGGACGTTTATAATTTTTTATGCGCGGATAAAAAGCCTTTTACGGCTTTGTTTTTTTCCGCCGACTATTATGCGGCCGAAGCTTTAGCGTACTTTCAAAAACAGGGTTTGCGCATTCCCGAAGATCTTTCCATAGCGGGATTCGACGACAATATTTATGCAAAAGTTGTAAATCCTTCTCTTACAACGGTTTATCAGGATGTGTTTCAGCGCGGCTGCGCCGCCGTCGATATGCTCGTAAAGCTCATTAAAAAACAGCCCGTAGAAAAACCGAATGTTCATTTTCCCGTGCGCTTGATTTTGCGCGATTCCGTTGCGCGCTTAGACTGTGCGAAACGGGTCTGAGCTTGCCCGATAGTATAGCAGCTTGTAAATTATATATCGTATGCTATTGTAGCTATATGCATATACATACGAAAAAAATGATTGCTCCGATAATAATCGTTTTTTTGTACTATGCGGACGAAGATTCCGTTTCATCCGATTCCGAAGCCGCTTCCGCTTTTTGCGTTACCGCCTCCGCTTCGACCCGCCGACGTTTTTTCCGTTTGGGCTTTTTCGTATAATTTGCGACAAAGACGGCGAAGTCCATAACTAAAAATACAGCGATCGCCGTGCCGATGACGCGTGCGTCCGTGAGCACGGATCCGGCGAGTGAAAGCGTCGAAAACATATCTTTCATACTGTAATTATCGGCGCTTTCCGTGCACAGGATAACGATCTTTACGCGCCCCTCGTTCCGGCCGCTCCTTTCGAATCCTGATTGTACATGCGCTTTATCTGCTCGTCGGTCAAATCGATATCGTACATATCTTTAAAATACGACTTCACTTCTTTTTCGATGTCGATATCGCCGAAGAGTTCGGGGTAGACTTTTTTTGCGATCCAGTACAGCGTTACCGGCGTGTCCGCACTCGGCGTATAGCTGCGGTACGTTCCGAGCGGCATTTTGTACACCGTACGGTTTTGCACCGCTTTAATCGGCGACCAATCGTAATTTGCCGTCCTGTTATTGTACAGATCGTCGGCCGTCTGAGATGTAAAATTGGTTATTAAAATGATATCGGGATTCCACTTGTAGATCTGTTCCATATTGATGACGGCGCTGCTGTTTTCAGCTCCGACTTCTTCCGCGACGTTTTTCGCGCCGACGGCATCGCACCAAAACTGTCCGAAAAAACGCTTGCCGCTCGTAACGATGGTCTTTTCATTGCACATAACCAAAAACATCACTTTTTTGCGGTCGCTTTCGGAAAGGGAGGAAACGCGGGATTGAATCGTATCGTAAACTTTGCGGCTGTATGCGCTTACCGCGTCTTTTTTATCGTTTTCCGGGAAAACCTGACTGAGCAGGTCTATCCAGCCGTCATAGGTATCGAGGATATTGTAATCCCACTTGTTCACGCTGACGGCAAGGACAGACAGTCCCGCCTTTTTGATCGCCTCTTTTTGCTGTAAGCGGTGAGCCGTCGTAAATACGACGTCGGGTTTGAGCGCGAACACTTCTTCGACGTTCAGCGTATCGTTTGCAAAAAAATGCGAATCGATATGCAAATACGACGGGAAAAGTTCTCCGAGCAGTCCCGCTTTTGCAGCTCCGATCGATGCGGGCGGAATACCGACGAGGCGGTCGGGGCTTCCCAAAAATACCGTGATGACCGACGGCAGCGGCCACACATCGGCGACGACGACACGTTTGACGTTCGCCGGGATATCGACCCTTTCGTCATCGTGATCGATAACGGTGCGCGTCGCCTCTTCTTTTGCCGTCCCCTGTTTCGAGCAGGAAAGCGCGATTACCGAAAGCGCCAAGCACGCAAAAACCGTTCCGATACGGACAATATTCTTTTTCATAATTCCTCCAAAAAAACTTTTGCAGAAAGGTACAACTTTCGAAAAATTTTTTAATCATGCGCGAAGACGCACACGTTCCTTCAATTTTATTAACACACTCACACCAAATACAGCGGGACGACGTCCTTGTATATTGCGTTTTGATATTCGAATTCGTTGATGCACACTTGTACGCCGAAAGCCTTTTTCATCGAATCTTCGGTGATGACTTTTTCGACCGCGCCGCTCGTGCTCTCGCCGTCCTTGTTCAGGATGAGCGCTTTGTCGGCGATCTTCATCGCGTGAGCGGGATAGTGCGTGCTGACGACGGCCGAAATACGCCGTTCTTTTGCAAGACGATAGATCGTATTTAGAATTATCAATTGATTTTTAAAATCCAAATTCGATTCGGGCTCGTCGAATACGAGCATTTCGGGTTCTACCGCAAGAGAACGCGCGATGAGCACCATCTGCAGTTCCCCGCCACTCATTTCGGTACAGAGCTTATCGCGGAGGGATGCGATACCCGTGTCTTCCATTGCGCAAAGGGCAATGCGCTTGTCTTTTTCATCAGGTTGTTCGAAAGTGCCGAGGTGAGCGCTTCTGCCGAGCAGCACCATGTCGAAGGCGGTAAAACCGAACGCGATCCCCTTTGCCTGCGGAACGTATGCGACGCGCCGCCACAGATCTCTTTGATGCCGGCTTTCAAGAACTCTGCCATCGATAAGAGTTTCGCCCTCATCCCATTTTAATAATCCCGTCATACATTTGAGCAGCGTCGTTTTGCCGGCGCCGTTCGGACCGAGTACGCACAACACTTCTCCGCTTTCGACGGAAAACGAAATGCGATCGAGTACGCGCTCGGTGCCGTAAGCGAAACATCCGTCCCGTACGCAAAAAGTCATGTCCACGCCCCTCCCGTCTTTCGTAAAAGCGCGATAAAAAACGGTGCACCGATAACCGCCGTCAAAATCGAAATCGGAATTTCGGCTGCACTCGCGCTTCTTGCAAAGGTGTCTATAATGATGACGAAGACCGCCCCCAAACTGATGCTGACGGGGATGACGGTGCGGTTGTCGCTGCCCGTGAGCATACGCGACATGTGCGGAACGAGCAAGCCCACCCAGCCGACGGAACCGCACATCGACACGGCGGACGCAGTGATAAGAGATGAGGCGACGATGACGAGGAAACGCATCCTGCGGATGTTCATACCCATCGATCTCGCTTCGTCTTCGTTCAGCGACAAAATATTGAGCCGCCAGCGGAGCGCAAAGATGATGAGCGTTCCCGCAGCGATAAACGGAAGCCCGAGCAAAAGCGTTTTACAGCTCGCACCCGACATACTGCCCATAAGCCAATACGTGATCGACGGCAAAATATCCTGCGGATCGGCGGCGTATTTGACGAGGGACACAAAGGCTTGAAAGAGAGCCGAGACGACCATGCCCGAAAGCACGATCATGACGACCGAACTGCGTCCGCGGAATCGTCCTGCCGAATAGGTGGCGGCACAGGCGGCAAGTCCGAATACAAGAGCCGAAAGCTGTACGACGATCAAATTGCTTCGGAAAAGGAGCGCCGATACCGCACCGAACGATGCGCCGCTCGCCACCCCGAGCGTATCGGGCGTTGCAAGCGGATTCGTAAACAAACTTTGGAAAGCGGCACCGGCGCAGCTCAAACCCGCTCCGACAAAAGCCGCCAAAATGATGCGCGGCAAGCGGACGCTGAATATGACGGAGCGTTCCACCGCAGTGATCTCAGCCTTCGTTATGCCGGAAAAGAGGATGCGCACCGTATCGAAAAGGCCAAGCGCATAGCGTCCGAATCCGAGACAGATGAGGGCGGTAAAAAACGGCAGCACGGCGAGAGCGGCAAAGATGATCTTGCGCTGTCCGGCAGTACAATTCATAGTTATGTTTTCCTTTTACATTATAATTAATAATTTTCCCTCGAAGATCATCGCGCGCAGTTTTCTCAATTAGCAGAAGGTAACGATATTCTTTTCCGCCGATCCTGTCAAGACGATGATTACCCTTGTATCTTTTACCTGTATAGGTTTTTTAAATTAGGACGGAAAATTATGATGCGACATACGCTGTTTTTGATTATCGCGGCGGTGAGCCTTGGCGCTTATCCGACAGCCGCAGAAGAGCTGCAAAAAAAATCCGCGCCGCTGTACGGTATAACGCTCGATGCGCTTTCATCCTCTTCAATCGATGCCGTTACGGATGCCGTACGGGCGCTTCCCGTAAAACCCGCCGCGCGCGTCGTCATCGATGCCGATATAAAGCCGGCTGATTTTATTCCGCTGCTTTCCCGCCTGCACGAAGTCGCGTACATCATGTTGTGTCCCTGCGATTCCGAAGATATGAAACGCTATAAAACCGTCAAAGCGTATACCGCGCGTTTTGTCGACTGCGCTTTGCACCTCGCTCCGTATGTCGATATTTGGGAAGTCGGCAACGAAATCAACGGTGAAGGATGGCTCGGCGGTACGAACGCATTGAATGCGCAAAAAGTCTACGCGGCGTGGGCATATTTGCACTCGAGCGGATATAAGACGGCGCTTACGGCATATATGTTCAAGCCGGGCGATCAAAGCATGACGATGGAAGCGTGGCTTGCAAAGTACATTCCCGCGGATATGAAAGCCGCGCTCGATTACGTGCTTGTCAGCTATTACGACGAAGACAACGACGGCGAACACGAAGACTGGAACACCGTATTCGAAAACCTGTACCGGCTTTTCCCCAATTCGCTGCTCGCCTTCGGCGAATGCGGCTTTGCGTCTGCGCACAAGGCGGGAAACGATTTTAACAAACAAGCCGATGCGTATTACCTCATGACCCCGTATAACGACCGCTATGTCGGCGGATACTTTTGGTGGTGCTGGCAGGAAGACTGCGTTCCGCATCAAAACAATCCGCGCTGGCAAAAGATGTACGACAATTTTTATCGGATGAAAGAGCTGTATTAAACATCGCAAACCTTTCTTTTTATATTACGGAAGTATAAAATCTTCCGACCGTTTCGCGTGCTGCTTTTGATCGGTGACAAGGTAATTTACAAAATCCGCCGTTCATACTACTATGCTCCTATGATCGGAATCGTCGATTACAACGCAGGCAATATCAAAAGCGTCGAGCACGCCCTCGAATCGCTGGGCTTTCCGTTTACGGTTTCCAAGCGTCCGAGCGGACTCGCGCACTGCAGCCGCCTCATCGTTCCGGGAGTAGGAGAAGCCGCTTATGCGATGGAACAGCTTTCGCGTACGGGCTTCGATTCGTTTTTAAAAGATTGGAGCGGTGCGCACAAACCCATTCTCGGCATCTGTCTCGGCTCGCAGATCATTTTCGATTACTCCGAAGAAGGGGATACCGTCTGTCTCGGTCTCGTCAAAGGGAAAATTATTAAATTTTCATCGCTGTGGCAAGCCTCGCACGACGAAGCGCCGCGCCTCAAAGTGCCGCACATGGGATGGAACGATTTGATGTACGCGAACGGTGCGTCTCCCCTCTTTGCCGGTGTCGATGAGCATTCCGATTTTTACTTCGTGCACTCCTATGTCATGCAGCCCGAGGATGCTTTCGTCGTCAAAGCTTACACGAACTACGGAGGCATCGTTCCGGCAGTCATCGAAAGCGGCAGCGTCGCGGCTTTTCAATTTCATCCTGAAAAGTCGGGCGCGAACGGTCTTAAACTCCTTGCAAATTACTGCCGCGGAGAAGCGGTATGCTGAAAAAACGGATTATCGTCTGCCTCGACGTCAAAGACGGGCGTACGACAAAGGGCATCAAATTTCAAAACAACCGCGATATCGGAGACCCCGTTGCGATGGCTGCCGAATACTGGCGGCAAGGCGTAGACGAACTCGTCTTTTACGATATCATGGCGTCGGCAAACGGGAGAGGCCCCATACTCGACCTCGTCGCACGCGTCGCGCACCAAGTGTTTATTCCCTTTTGCGTCGGAGGCGGCATCGCAACGATCGACGACATACGCTCGACCATTCTTGCCGGAGCGGAAAAAGTGAGCCTCAATTCGCAAGCGGTAAAAAATCCCGACCTTATCAGGGATGGCGCCCGCGTTTTCGGAAATCAATGTATCGTCCTCGGCATGGACGCTTCGCGCGATGAAGCGATGCCGAGCGGCTACCGCGTATTCATCAACGGCGGAAGGACGAAAACGGATTTGGATGCAAAAGAGTGGGCGCAAAAAGCGGTTTCGCTCGGAGCGGGCGAAATCGTTTTAAACGCGATCGATACCGACGGTGTGCAAAACGGTTACGAACTTTCGCTCACGCGCATGATTTCCGAAAGCGTTTCCGTTCCGGTTATCGCTTCGGGAGGAGCGGGATGCGTGCAGCACATCGCCGATGCGTTTACGGAAGGAAAAGCAGACGCGGCGCTCATCGCAACGATGGTGCATTCGGGAAACTATACGATCGCCCGCATCAAACGGGAACTAGACGCGCAGCATATTCCGGTGAGGTTGTAATGGATTATCATCAACGCTATGACGATAAGGGAACTTTTTACAGCGAAATGAAGCTGCATTTTTGTCAATGCAATATGCTTTCGAATCTCAATTTTTCAGAACTGCTGCGGCTCACGACCGATACGGCGATCGAAGATTATTACGAGCGCGGCATTTCGTTTACGTTTCTCGCCGAACGAAATTATGCGATTCTCCTTTCGCGCATCGCCTTTCGTTTTCATAAAATGCCGAAAGCAAACGACATCGTCACAATCGCCACGTGGGAAGAAAAACCCGAAGCGCTGCAGCTCATGAGAGCGTACGAAATAAAAGACCGAGACGGCACGCCCCTCGTAAGCGGTTCGAGTTCGTGGTTCGTTGTCGATTACGCATCGCACCGCATCATACGCACGAAGGATTTTACCCTGCGTCCCGAACCGGTGCGAAAAGAAGAACACGACTGCATGGCGCCGGGAAAAATCGCGATCCCCGAAAACCTCGTCGAATGCGCGAGCCGTCCCATCTGCTGGTCGGACATAGACGCAAACGGACACATGAACAATTCCCGTTACGGTGCATTCGCGATCGACTGTTTACCGGAAGAGTACCAGCGTAAAAACTTTACCGATTTCCGCATAAATTATTCGCACGAAGCGAAAAAAGGCGACACGATAACGATGTTTGCAGCCTTTGATGATGAGGCGAAAAAGATAACCGTTGTCGGAAAACAAAAAAACGCGACGTGCTTTGAAAGCGAACTGTATTATTAAAAAATCGGCGGACAGCGTAAACATACTATCCGCCGCGGCAAGCGTATTCAGGGGATTAATCCGGCAAAATTAAAGATTACCAAAAAGATAAATGCCACAATACCACCGAGAGCATTTGTAGTTGTAAAATATTTCAATCCCTGTTTTGTATCAAACCCGTACAAAGACGTAAATATCCAAAAACCGCTATTATTAATGTGCCAGCCGACCATTGATCCCGCACCGATAGCAAGAGCTGAAGTAACCGGACTTATATTCAATACGGAAATCATACCGGCCATGATACCGGCAGCAGTCATGGAGGCTGTCGTCATAGAGCCGCATACGATCATCAATATTGCGGCAAGAAGAAAAGGAACAAGAATTGCAGGAAAGCTGGTTGATCCGATTATATTTCCGATTGTCTTAATCGCTTCATTTTCACGCAAGATACCGCCCATCGCTCCCCCCATAGCTGTAATAAGCAGTGCACTAATAGCAATATAGATGGCTCTTCCTATCCAATTATTCATCACAATCTCAAACCAGCTGCTTTTATCCGATACCGTATAACCGATTCCATCAGCATTTGCTTTCGCAATAACTTTTTGCTTTCTTCCGAATACGAGCAAACCCACACAGATAATACCACAAAATAATGCAAGAACCGTATTGCCAAATGTATTGAAAAAAATATATGCACTGGAATCTTTTACAGCATTCAGCTTACCGATAGAACCGATTGCAATCATAAACGCAGGTAAAAGCAACGGTAAAAATGCTGTCAGTGCGTTAGGAGTATTATCCTCTTTAATGATCAGTTGCTCAACCGAGGATGTATCTGGAACAGATTCTATTCCTTCCGTATACACTGGAAGAGGCTCGATATATTCACCTTTCGCATAAATAGGACACAATACCAGATAACAAATGGCAAACGATATACAGGAACATACCAGCCCCCACAGGATTACTGTACCGATGTCCGCCCCGAGCAAGACAGAAACCGCCAAAATTCCGGGAGTCGGGGGAACAAGCCCGTGTGTCAGCGTAAGCCCTAAATTAACGAAAGGAGCCATTTGTGCCATACTCATATTTTTGCGTTTTGCAAGAACGGCAGAAATCGGTGCATTTAAAATAATAGCAATATCACCGAATACGGGAATACTCATAATGAATCCGGTAAGGGACGGCGCAAGCTCAAGATGTTTACCCCGAAACAAACGGATAAAGAAATTTACGATACTTGTCGCGGCACCGGTATCACTGATACCTGCGGCAATAATTGCACCAAAGATAATCATAATACCGATAGCACCAAGCGTGGAGCCGAAATAATTTGTAATGGAACTGAATGTATTTACCAGCCCTTTACCAGAAACAAGTCCGCAGAAAGTAGCGGTAATAAACAGGACCATAATAGGATGCATCTTTAATCTGAGTGTTAAAAAAGTCAGAATAACAACTGCGACAGCAAGCATAATAATAAAGGCAATCGGTGTCATATAAATCCTCCATAAAAATTTATTATCTGCGTTCATCGAACGCTTTTATTCTCTATTTGTCATCTTAAACAGCAGGCTTTTTCGGCGGCTGCTCGTGTACTACGATATGCATTCTCAATAATCCATTGCGGAGTTTTTTGCCAATATTCCGGACGAAAAGTTTCGATTGATATCATGCCGTTATAACCGAGCGCTTTCAACGTTTTTAAAAAACCGTCTATATCAACAACACCCTGCCCGCAAAAACACCGTTTATCTTGACCTCTCTCTTGAACAGGCACATTATCGCCGCTGACAAGATGTACCGCAAAAATTTTCTCAGGTTGTACATTGTACAATGCTGAAAAATCGTTTAATCCGCCATTTAAATAAATATTATAAGAATCAAAAACGAACCCGACATTATGTTTATCGACAGCGCGAATAATCATATCGGCCTGCTCAATCGAACGGACACTAGAACGTTCAAATCCGACGAGTTCAAAACATAAATTCATATCATACGGTTCCGCATATTCAGATAATTTTTTTAAAATATTTACACAGGCATTATATGTATTTTGCCAATTTCCTTTATATGGTCCGCCTTTTGGATCTCGCTGGAGTGGCGGTACAACGATAAAATAATGAGATCCGATTGTTTTGCCGATCTCCAAACCGAGTCTAAATTCATCCATAAGTAATTGTTGTCTACTCGGCTCATCTTGAGGACTCAGAAATTCAGGATAAATATACAGAGCGTTGAATGCGTGAGGTTTTATATGACTTGATTTGAAAAATGACTTGAGCTCATGATTCGAATGGTTCTCAAGATATTTCCGCAACATATCCAGCCGGATTTCAATATAATCGAAACCGACTTTTTCGCAATATATTAAATCTTCTTCCAATGTAGAACAGCCGAGCCCACATGCTTCATTGTACGAAAGTTTCATACACTATCCTTACTTTGCTCTCAGCGGAAACGTAATAACTGTATTTAATTTTGAAGAGCGATAAATTGCCTCAAACAATTCTACCGTACGTCTACCGTCTCTACAGTCGACAAGAGGTTTGGTATTATTTCGAACGGCAGATAAAAAATCCTTTATCTGTTCCCGATGATAATAATACATGGAATCAATACTGTTAAAAAAATCACAATCGTCTTTTTTCCACGAATCCAACAACTCTGCCTCACCGCGTACCGTCCACATATCGTTGACCGGCGGTTCAGTAATCGTGGACATACCTGCAATAAACATCGCTCCGCCGTCAGTCTGTACGCCAACGGCACTGCCATTTTCTCCAAATATATGTACTTTTCCATATAAGGCAGGATTCTGACTGTTACTTACGATTATATTGCCAAGCCCCCCGTTTTTAAATTTAATAACAGCAACGGCTGTATCTTCTACTTCTATATACGGATGGTTAAAATTCTTCCATACGCCGTATAATTCATCAACTTCGCCCATGTACCACAAAAGCAAATCAAGCTGATGCGGTGCCTGATTGACAAGAACTCCACCACCTTCGCCTTTCCATGTACCGCGCCACGAATCCGATTCATAATATGCCTTATCTCGCCAACCGAGCATCGTTACTATACCGACTATCGGCTTTCCAATTTTTCCCTCTTTTATCGCTTTATGAATACGCATACACGGCCTATAAAAACGGCGCTGTACCATCGTTCCTGCTTGTACTTTGTTTCTGTCTATCGCAGCGATAATCGCATCACAGTCTGCAAGACTGGATGCAAGAGGCTTTTCTATCAAAATATTTACACCACAGTCGGCGGCCTCTACTGCGGGCGTTGCATGCATAGGATGCGGTGTACATATGCTCACAACATCGAGATGTTCGGTTCGGCACATTTGTGCCACATCGGTATATGCTTTCACATGATATTTTTCAGCAAATAAATCTGCACGTTCTTTACTTGCATCACAGACAGCTGTAAACTGGCTTTCTGCAAGATCTCTATATGCTTTTGCATGAAAATCGCCAACCTTACCGCAACCGATAATACCTGTTTTAAGTTTTTCGAACATATACGGCCCTCTATAAAATATCAGTACCTCACCGGATCCTGTCATAGTATATACCCCTAAGAATATTTTTGTCAAGAAAAAAATATTCCTTGCATAAAAATTTTTTTCATGATATACTGAAGCCGGTAAGAACGGATATGAAGAAAAGCAACAGTACCCTTGTCAGTGTCATGTACGATATCAAAAGCGCTTATGCGTCATTCAGCGGTAAAGAAAAAATCATTGCCGACTTTCTCTTAAAATGGGGAGGTAAGTCGGCAGAATCGAGTATTACGGAGCTTGCAAAAAAGATCGGCACAAGCGAAGCGACGCTCGTGCGTTTTGTAAAAAAGATAGGATATTCGGGTTATCAGCACTTTCGGCTTGCGCTTGCAAAAGAGAGCGTTACCGCAAATATGCAGATATTTGAAATCCCCGTCGCAGCAAACGACGATATTGCCGACAGTGTGTTCGCACACACGATCCGCACGCTTGAAGCGAGCCGTAAACTTCTCAACAAAAAAGCCGTAGCGCAAGCGGCATCCGCTTTGACAAACGCGCGGCAAGTGCTGCTGTTCGGCTTGGGCGGATCAAACGTCAACGCACAGGATGCGTTCCATAAATTGCTGCGTACGGGTCTTACCTGCCGAACGGCTGCAGACTTTCACATGCAGCTCATGCTCGCTTCTCAATCGAACGGCAACGATGCCGCTCTCGTATTCAGCCACTTGGGCAACAATTACGATACTATTTCCATAGCGAACGAATTACGGCACACGAAATGCAAGGTTATCGCACTTACAAGCTATGACAATTCTCCGCTTGCGAAGCTTGCGGATATCGTACTGCAGGTAAGTCCCGTACACAGTTCCCTCGTATCCGAATCGTTTTCGGGGGGAATCGCGGCAGCGGTTTTAATAAACGTTTTGTATGTGGAAGTAATGAATAATTTAAAAGATTCCGGATTAAAGAGTCTTAATAAAATGCGCAGCACAATAGCACGGAGGAAAGTATGAAAGCATCTATCGGTGTCATCGGACTTGCCGTCATGGGTGAAAATCTCGTATTGAATATGGAACGCAACGGCTTTACCGTTGCCGTCTTCAACAGAACGCCCGAACGGGTTGACGTCTTCGCAAGGGGTCGGGCAAAAGGAAAACGCATTATCCCTACGCACAGCTTGGAGGATTTTATCGCATCTCTTGAAAGGCCGCGAAAAGTCCTCATGATGATAAAAGCGGGAGAGCCCGTCGACGCAATGATCCGATCGCTCATTCCCCTTATGGAAAAAGGCGACATCATCATCGACGCGGGCAATTCGTATTTCGAAGACACCGAACGCCGCGAAAAAGAAGCGGAAGCAAAAGGGCTGCTCTATATCGGTACGGGCGTCTCAGGCGGCGAAGAAGGCGCCCTCAACGGGCCGTCGATTATGCCGGGCGGAAACGAAGCGGCATGGCCGGAAGTAAAAGCGCTCTTTCAGAGTATTGCGGCAAAAGCCGAAGACGGCGTACCGTGCTGCGCTTGGATCGGCAAAGGAGGGGCAGGACATTTTGTTAAAATGGTGCACAACGGCATCGAATACGGCGATATGCAGCTTATTTCCGAAGTATACGATATCATGCGGAAATACGGCGGCATGCAAGCCCCCGAAATAAGCAAAGTCTTTACCGATTGGAATAAAGGAGATCTCTGCTCGTATTTAATAGAGATTACGGGAAAGCTTTTGACATACAAAGACAAAGACTCAAGCTTCCTCGTCGACAATATCCTCGATACGGCGGGACAAAAAGGCACCGGCAAGTGGACGGATATTACCGCCCTCAACGAAAGCGTACCGCTTACGCTCATCACCGAATCGGTGTTCGCCCGTTGTCTGAGCGCGGAAAAAGACGCGCGCATAAAATGCGAAAAACTGTTTCCCCCCAAAAAAATTCACGCTCCGACTGAAGAAGAAAAAAGCGATATGCTTACATCGCTGCACGACGCATTGTACGCAGCAAAGATAATTTCATATGCGCAAGGCTTCGAGCTCATCCAAAAAACAGGAGCGCATTACGACTGGAATCTCGACCTCGGAAACATCGCAATGCTGTGGCGAGGCGGGTGCATTATCCGTTCGGTGTTTTTGGATAAAATCAAAAATGCTTATGCCCGAAACGGCAATCTGCAAAACCTCATCATGGATCCGTATTTCAGCACAATCTTAAACGATTCGCACGAAGCTCTGAGAAAGGTAGTCGCGCTTGCGGCGATAAACGGCATCCCCGTTCCTTCTCTTTCGGCTGCTCTTTCGTGGTTCGACGGTATCCGCTGCAATAATTTACCGGCAAATCTGCTGCAGGCGCAGCGCGATTATTTCGGTGCGCATACCTATGAACGCACAGACAGCGAACGCGGTAATTTCTTTCACACGGATTGGACGGGGCACGGAGGTGCCACGGCGTCAACGACGTATTCCGTATGAAACTGCTCATCCTCGAATCGAGTACGACATCCGCTAAAGCGATGCTCTACGACACGGAAAACGCAATGGGGCGTATCGCGACAAAGCCCTACGGTTTTGTCCAGGACTCAAACGGCACGCATGACGGAGAGGCTGTATTTGTAAAAACCGTGCAGGCAGCAAAAGAAATCGCAGGTGGCGTACAAGCCGACATCATCCTGCAAAGCACGACGTGGCACAGCCTTGCACTCACATCTCTTGACGGCGCTCTTTTGTCTCCCATCGAATTATGGTCGTATACGGGTGCGGGCGAACTGTGTAAAAGACTTCGCGAAAGCGGATTTGAAAAAGCGTATTACCGAAAAACCGGCTGCCTTGTCAATTCTACGTATCCGTATTTTAAGCTCATGCATAAAAAAGAAAACGGAACGCTTTTATCGCATGTGAAAATCGGCGGACAGGGCGAATACAATACATACCGTCTAACAGGCGCATGGGTTACGACGCTTGCCATGGCGTCGGGAACGGGACTGGTCAACATCGATTCGCGCACATACGATGCCGAGCTGCTCTCCTCGCTCGCTATCGATGAATCGGTTTTGCCGAAAATCGTCGGTACGGAAAAAACGTTTCCGCTTTCAAAAGAAGGCGCGCTGTTACTCGGACAAAAAATAGGGACACCCGTAGTTCCCGCATACCCCGACGGAGCACTCAATCAAATCGGAGCGGGTGCGCTTAAAGAAGGCATTATGACTTTTTCCGTCGGCACGAGCGCGGCCATCCGCATGACGACAAACCGTCCGCTTCTTCCCGAAGCGCCAAGTTTGTGGAGCTATTTTACGCTTTCATCTCATTTACTTGGAGCTGCGGTGAGCGGCGCATGTAATTGCCAAGACTGGTGCAAAAAAACGTTTTTTCCGAATGATGCGCATTATGCCGACATCGAAAAAGAATTGTCGCATGCAAACGATACGCCCGTATTTTTGCCGTTTTTATTCGGCGAACGATGTCCGGGCTGGAATGAAAAGCGGCGCGGCGGATTTTTATCCGTCAAACCCGAACACACTGTCTACAATCTCTATCAATCGGTATTGGAAGGCGTACTGTTCAGCGTCTACCACTGTTATGAAATCCTTGCCGATACGGCAGGTTATCCGAAATTAATAAAATTGTCCGGAGGAATTTTGCATTCGGAATTTTGGATGCAGATATGCGCCTCCCTTTTCGACGTTCCGATGACGATCGACGAATCCAACCAAAGCTCCGTTATGGGCTGCGCCGTTATCGGCTTATACTTGCTCGGAAAAATCGGTTCGCCTCTATCCTTTGAGCCGGAGGTGCGGCGAAGGATAGAGCCAGATCCGGCATTGCGCGACATATACCGAAAAAAATACCGCGCTTATAGGGAGTGCTACCGAAATCATTAAGTCGAAATTGCGCCGAGTAAAAATCGAAATCGCATCTTGCCCTATGCCGGACTGTAGCGAGCGCGGCTCGTATCGGTTTCAAACACGTCGACGGCGGACAAAAAGGCGGTAGTTTTTCCGTCTATATACGACAGATCGACACCCGCGTGCCGCACTTCGGCGATGAGCGCATCGTAGATATATTTTGCAATGCGTTCCGCACTCGGATTTTGCAAAAAGACAGCGTTATCGTTTAAGTTCGTATGATCGAGCTCTGCGCATACGGCTCGAAGAGATGCTTTCAATTTTCCAAAATCGATGAGCATTCCGCCGCTTCCGAGTGCCGTACCTTGTACGTGAGCGAACACCGTATAATTGTGGCCGTGCAGGCTTTCGCACTTTCCGTTATAATCTCGGAGAAAATGCGCTGCCGAAAAATTCGCTTCGACGCGTACTTCAAACATAACGGTAAGTATAGCATAAAATCCCTCAAAGGACAAAGAGCCATTTGCACTTTATACGTTTTTCTGTTAATGTCTATCGATTATGAATTCTAAAAGTACAATAGTCGGTCCTCACGTATATCCCGAAGGATGCGTATTTTCATCCCTCGCCGACATAAAAAACAAACATATCACCGTTATGGGACTCGGCTTAAACGGAGGCGGAGAAGCGGCCGTCAGATTTTTTTTAAAGTATGGAGCATACGTCGTTGCGACCGATATGAAAACCGCCCGTGAATTGAAACCGACCGTCGACTCGCTCAACAACGATGCCTCGCTCAATCGGACACGGCTCACCTATCGGCTCGGAGAACACCGTCTCGACGATTTCCGCTTTGCGGACTGCGTTATTAAAAATCCCGGAGTAAAATACGAAGGCAATGCCTATCTCGCTTGTGCAAAAGCGATAGAAACCGATATGAGCATCTTTCTCGCGTTTACGAAAGCGCCGATCATCGCGGTGACGGGCAGTAAAGGAAAATCTTCGACTGCAAGCGCGATCTATTTCGGCCTTTCGCAGGCGGGTCTCATGGCTTTCCTCGGCGGGAACATCACCGTAAGTCCGCTTTCGTTTTTGGAAAAGACGAATGAAACGACGCCTGTCGTACTCGAACTTTCGAGCTGGCAGCTCGCGGACCTGCGCGGAAGAAAATTATTAAAACCGCGCATTTCGCTCATCACGAAGATCGTACCCGACCATCAAAATTGGTACGGCGATATGGCATCCTACGTCGCCGACAAGCGCCTCATCTACGCCGATCAGGAAAAAAACAACTGTTCGATTTTCGATGCGGACGCCGACGATAAAGAAACACCCGAACCCGAAGCGGGGCTTTCGTGGGGTGATTTTTTTGCGCGCGAATCGAAGGCGACGGTTTTTCGCTACAGCGTGAGAGCGCTTCCTGCAGGCGTATACGGCGCATGGCAGGATACGGACACCGACGGAAAATTTTTGGGAAGAGCCCGGCTTCCGGGAAACGATATGCCTGTAACGCTGCTCCGTTCGGTATCCGTTCCGGGACGCCACATGAGGGCAAACGTTTTAAACGCGGCGCTTGTTATGGCGCTGTCAGGGATCGGAGCGCAAAACATTTCAAATATTTTAAGCCGATGGAAAGGCATACCGCACCGCTTGCAGTATTTCCACGTATGGAAACAAAAGAATATGCGCTTTCACTTTTACAACGATTCGTGCGCGACCGTTCCCGAAGCGACCGCAGCCGCCGTCAGGTCGTTTAAAGCACCCGTAATTTTGATCGCGGGCGGAACCGATAAAGGATTGGGACAAAACGCGCTTTCCGAAGCGCTTTCACACGATGCGCAAAAACGGGTAAAAGCGCTGTACTTGCTTTCGGGAACGGCGACCGACAAATTGACGGAATTGCTGCGTGCCTCACGCATTCCGTTTTACGGCCCCTACGATTCCCTCGGCGAATTGCTCGGTGCGCTCAAAGCGAACGAATGCGCCGACGATGAGCGGGAAGCAAACGAAGTTGTCCTTTTTTCTCCGGGTGCGACATCGTTCGGCATGTTTACGAACGAATTCGAACGCGGCTCTAAATTCATGGAAGAAGTAAAACGCATATTCCCGTAAATCGATTCGACCTATTATTTTCCGGAAAGCGATTTTTTCCAGCGGGCGACGGCCTGCAGCGCGGCAAGAGGGGTCATATTGTCGGTGTCGGCTGAAAGTATTTCGTCGAGTACGATCTCTTCATCGCTGAAAAGGCCGGGCGTTTCGAAAACGGAACGGACATCGGGAACGGAATCGAGTACAGGTTTGTTCGCCGCAAGATTTTGAATATGCGCGAGGATGACGCTCGCGCGGTCGATCACCGACTGCGGCACGCCCGCCAAGCGCGCGACGTGGATGCCGTACGAGTTTTCGGCGGCTCCCTCTTTTACTTTCCGCAAAAACACGACCGTCCCGTTTTCTTCCGACACGTCCATGCAGAGCATTTTCAGCGACGGATGTTCCATGCGGGTAAGCTCGTGGTAGTGCGTTGCAAAGAGCGTTTTACATCCGATACTGTCGAGCAGATATTCCGACACCGCCTGAGCGATCGAAAGCCCGTCTTCCGTAGAAGTACCGCGCCCGACTTCGTCCATAATGACAAGCGATTTTTTCGTCGCCGAACGGAGGATGTTCGCGGTTTCCGTCATCTCCACGAGAAAGGTCGATTCTCCGCGCGCGAGATTGTCCGTCGCACCGACGCGGCAAAAAATTCTGTCGACGATGCCGAGCTTCGCCTTTTTAGCCGGCACAAAGGAGCCCGTCTGCGCCAGCAGCGCGATGAGCGCGTTTTGCCTGAGAAATGTCGACTTACCGGCCATGTTCGGCCCCGTGATAAGCGCAAACGAAGGCAAGCCGTCGTCTCCGATCGCCAAATCGTTCGGCACGAATTCTCCCGCCCCCATGTGCGCTTCGACAACGGGGTGCCTGCCCTGCTCCACTTCGAACGCGCATCCGTCGGTGATTTCAGGCTTCGTCCAAGCGTGCAAAACGGCGGCGTGCGCAAAAGAGGATGACGCATCGGTATAGGCGATTTCGCCTGCAAGCTGCATGAGATACGGTACGTATTCGTGCAGAGAGTTTCTGATTTCAATAAAGAGATCGCGTTCGAGTTCGAGCACTTTCGTATCGGATTCGGTAAGCTCGTGTTCGAGCTCCTGCAGCTTTTCGGTCGTATAGCGGTCGCCGTTTACGAGCGCACGGCGCATGATAAAGTGAGGCGGAACCGCCGAAAGCTTTCCCTTGCTCACTTCAATAAAATAGCCGAACGCATTCGTATATTTTATTTTCAAATTGGCGATCCCCGTGTTCCGCCGCTCTTCTTCTTCGTAGCGGGAAAGTATTTTATCGAAATTGTCGTGAACGCTCCTCCAGTGATCGAGTTCTTCCGACCAGAGGTTTTTAATGATTTTCCCTTCGGTAAGAGTCGTCGGCGGATCGTCGTTTATCGCTTCTTTAATAATTTCGATGATGCACTCCGCGCGGGAAAAATCGACAAGCGAAAAATCTCGCTCTTGGAGTATCCCGCGCGCATCCCGCCACCCCTCAAGGCTTCCGCGAAGGGCTTGCAGATCTTTCGGATGCGCCCTGTCCATTGCGATGCGGCCGGCAAGCCGCTCTATGTCGAGGATGGGCTCGAGACGGCTCCGTATATCGCCGAGGAGTTTTCTGTCGTCGGTAAAAAGGGATACGTGCTCCTGTCGTGCGGAAATTTTTTTCAGATCGGTAAGCGGATACAAAAGCCACGATCGGAGCATACGGTTTCCCATCGCGGTTTTCGTGTAGTTGACGCATTCGAGCAGACTGTACTGTGTGCTTCCGTCGCGGAGATTCGCCGTAACTTCGAGATTGCGCATAGAAGAATCGTCGATGACGACGTATTCGCTGTCCCGGTACACGCGTATGCCGTCCACGTGCGGAACGGCGGTATTCGTCGTCTTTTCAAGGTAGTCGAGCAAAAAACCCGCAGGCGCGACTTCGGCCGAATCTTCTCGCAGTCCGAAAGACTGCAGGTTAGCCGTTTTAAATTGCGCCGTCAATTTTTTATACGCCGTGTTCGCGTTGAAATGCCAATCGGGATAATACGAAAGTGCGAGGGAAGGAAACGCGGAAAGAGCTTCCCGGACGACGGAAGACGATTTCAACGATTCGGGCAAAAGCAGTTCGCGCGGGGACGAGCGAGAAAGCTCTTTCGGAAAATGCTCCGCCATCTGTGACGCCGGCCAAGAGGTCGCGATGAACGAAGAAGTCGTCACGTCGATAAACGCGAATCCCGCTTTGCCGTGAGATACGGAAAGGGATGCGGCATAGTTGTCGACGCTTCCGTCGAGATATTCCGCTTCGACTGCCGTACCCGGCGTGATGATTTCGACGACTTTGCGTTCGGTCAAACCTTTACCGTGCGCGGCTTCTCCGACCTGTTCGCAGATGACGATTTTTTTTCCGAGACGCAAAAGACGGGCGATATACACTTTCGCCGCATGATACGGAATGCCGCACATCGGAGTCGGTCCGCGGTGCGTCAGCGTCAGATTCAAAAGGCGCGATACTTCTATCGCATCCTTATTGAACATTTCGTAAAAATCGCCGAGACGGAAAAACAGCACTTCGTTTTTATACTTCGATTTTATGGAAGCATACTGCGCCATGAGCGGCGTCGGCGAGTTTTCCGTCTTCATGCCGCTAGTTGTTTCCGAGTTCCGAAATCACTTGGTCGGTAACGTCGACGGAGGGGCTGTACCACAGGATCGCGTTGTTTTGCTGTAAGCTTAAAATCATGCTGTAGCCGCCGGATTCCGCAATTTTGGCAAGTACGCCGTAAAGCCTGCGATAAAACGAATCGGAATCCTGCAGCGATTTTTGCATCGTCGCAAGCTCGATGTTTTTCGCATTCGTGTACTCGCGCAGGTATTCCGTCTTTTGCGTGATTTGGCTTTCGATACGCACCGCGTTCGATTCGTCGCCGGAATCTTCGTAAGAGAGTTTTCGCTGCTGCAGAGCGCGCAGCTCTTCGGTACGCTTATTGATCTCTTCCTGATACTCGGCTTTTTTCCGCTCGTAATTGCGCACTGCCGACGAATTGCGAAAATACGCGTTATACACTTTCGCCGTATCGACCACTCCGAATTTCGTAATCTGCTGTGCCGAAAGGCGGGCAGCCGAAGCGAGAGTGCAAAGTAAAGCGGCAATCAGTATTTTTTTTATTTGATCGATCATCGCATTCTCCAAAATTATTAATTATTAAGACGGAAAACTTTCAAAAACGTCAGCGTTCGGAAGCTCCCCGTCAATCAGCGGTTCGTTATGTTGAACGAAAGCACAAATACGCCGTTCGGATCGTTGAAGTACCATCCCTTCGCATCGCTGTGTTTAAACGTCCACGCATACAAAAGGTGCAGCGGGAATTGCGGCAAAAGGAAACGCAAGCCGGGGCCGAAACTGAAATAAAAATCGTTTACCGACAGATTGTTAAACATCGTTTTCACGTCGCTCGTGATCGCAGCCGCATCGAAAAATCCGTCTACGCCGACGATATTCGGAAATATCGGGACGCGCAGCTCGATACGGTTGCTGAGCATCGCTTTGCCGCGGACTTTGTTATAGATATTCGTCCACCCGCGTCCGTTGAACATGCCGTCGATATAGGCTTTGTTCGAATCGCCGAGGAGGGTTCCGGGTACGGGGAATATCATCGTAAGCCCCGTATACGCGGCGAATACGGCTTTAAACGACCACATTTTCGTAACGGGGATATTGAACAGCGTAAAATAGCCTTCGAGCTTTGTATCGCTTTTTAGGAAAAATTCCTTTTCAAGACCGGGTATAATGCCGTACCAGCCGAGCCGCTGGCTGACAAACCAACCGCGCGAAGGATCGTAACTGATATCGCGGTTGTCCAGCGATACGCTGCCCCATACGGAATTGGTCAATCCGAGCCTGTTCGCATTTTGATTGACGCTCGAATCGTGCGGTATGTACACCGACTCGTCGTATACGTTATCGTTGAGCGATGTCGCAAGTCCCCCGTTTATCTGTAAAATCGCAAAGTCGGGCAGCCACCTTCGTCCTACGGAAGAGCTGAACGTAATACCCCACGATTCAAACTGCATATAGTATTCGTCATCGACAACCGTTCCGTCACCGAGCATCTGCAGACGCAGCGCCGATTCTTTCGAATGCGAAAACGATATAGACTCGTTGATACCGATCGGCAAATCGAAAAGCCAGCTCTGTCCGTAGGAGGCGGTAACGCTCTGCGACGTATTTGAAATATTCGTTCCGGCAGAAACGGAACGCCCTTCCCCCCGCAGATTCGAATTTTGCCAGCGTGCAAACAGCGATATCGGAAAATCGTCGGGATCGGAAACACCCGAAAAAGTCATGCCGAATTCGAGCGTCGTCGTCGACTGCTCTTCGACGGTAAAGACCAAATCGACGAGATCGTTTTCGCTGCCGGGCATCGGTTCGGGAACGACGCTCGAAAAATACTGCAAATTGTATAGGTTGCGCAGCCCCTTCATCACTTTGTCGCGCGAAAAAACGTCGCCCGGTTCGAGCGGAATCTCCCGCCGGATCACGTAATCTTTCGTTTTGTTATTGCCCTTAATGATAATATTTTCGATGTGGCTTCTCGGACGCTCGACGATCGAAAGCGCGACTGAAATCGTATGACGCTCGGCATCTTTATTGACTGCGGGCGCATATTGATTGGTCATATAGCCGTTTTCGGCATAAAGACTCGTGATGCCCTGCAAGCCTTCCTGATACTTCGTCTGATTGAAAACGGCGCCCGGCTTTAATTTGATATACGACAAAAGCGTTTCTTTCGAAAATATTTCGTTTCCGCTTATCGTCGTGCCGCCGTACGTGTACTGCGGCCCTTCCTGCATGACAAAAGTAAGCGTCAATTCATTGCGGCCTTTTTTTTCGTTGAAAGCCGTTTCCTGCACGACATCGAGCACCCGCGCATCCGCATAACCGCGATCCTGATAATACGAAACGATCGCCTGTTTGTCCGCTTCGAGTGATGAACGCTGAAATGCGCGCCCCTTCATAAGGCCGGCTTCTTTGAGCGTCATTTTGCTTTTGAGCGTACGCTCCGAAACGAGCGTATTGCCGGAAAAGCGTATCGCCGAAATCACCGTACTCGCCCCTTCGTTTACGACAAAGGTAATGCGGACTCCGTCGGGCATCTCTTCAACGCTGTGTGAAATCGTCGCATCGGTATAGCCTCTTTTCAGATACACGTCGCGGAGCGCCCGCTCGTCGAGGAGCACTTTGCTTTCGACAAATATATCGCCGGTCTTTACCGTGACGGCATCCCGCAGCTCTCCGTTTCTGATCTTCGAATTGCCGGAAAAACGTATCGATTGAACGACGGGGCGCTCCTTTACTTGGAAGACGAGCAGGATTTTATCCGCCGTTTTCGGATCGTGCTTTGCAAACGGCGTAATATCGTCGAACATATCGAGCGCGTAGAGGCGGTCGGACAAATCGGTGTAGACTTCTTCCGTAAACGGACGTCCGATAAACGCATTTGTAATGCCCGTAAGTTCGGAGCGCTTGACGTTTTTCAATCCGTCAAACGTAATTTCGGAAATCGTTTTACCCCAAAACCATCCTTCGTCTTCGCTTTCTTCGGCGAACACGGATAAAGATACACTGAGTGCAATAAAAAGCGAAAGCACGAAACGAATATACATCTTGCGGTTAAAACGCATAACATCTCCCATAAAAACTTTTGCAGAAAGTTAGAGCCTCCGGCTCGTTCTGCAAAGAACCGATTTTACGTATCCTCTTTCACGGACTCCGAATCGGCTTTCGAAAGGCTTAAAACGAAAGTCGCCATGAAAGCGTCAACGCCGTCGAAGGAACAATCACATTATTCAATATTGCAGTGATATCGGGGGTCATATCCCACCTGATATTTGCAAACGGCGCTTCGAGTTCAAAGCCGAATTCCGGTTGAAACGTTATCCCCTGCATCGTCGTACTGTCGTCGACCCTCGTCTTATCGTACACTAAATGCATAAGGGCATCCGCGTATAATACACTTCCGAAGTATTTACCAATATAAACAGTCGAATTATCGAGAAAGTTACCGGCCGACAAATCCCTGCGGCTCAAGTCCCCCGAAAAACCCATCCGCAGCGTATTCTGCAAAACGGTCGTTCTGACGGAAAATATATCAAAATTCAGCCAATCGCGCAACTTGTTTTCGATCGCACGTCCGATCGTCGACTGAACGACATAATCCGTCGTCGCGATGAAGATATCGCTCATATTTCCAGAATCGGCGGAGACGATCTGCCCCAAAAGCGTGCGTATTTCCGTTTCCGATTTTGCCGGAATCGACGAAACCTGCGGATTAAAATCGAGAAGCGGCTGATTTTCCGCCGAAAGAATGATGCGTATGTCGCCGCCGTTCGTATCGCGTTCGCGTACTTCGGCACGCACCGTAATGCGCGGATTAAAGCCTTCGTCCGTATCGCTGAAACGGAGCAGTCCCTGTCTGAGATAAAAATTGCGATTGAGATACGCTATATCGCCGGAGCGCAGATGCATATCGCCCGATATCGAAAACGAATCGGTCGTCTGATCGGCTTTGACGTTGATCGAATCGCCCGGTGCAAATACGCATCTGAGCAGCGGATCGAATACGAGATTGACGTGCGGACCGAAGGCGACATCGACGTTTGCCCTCGTCGGAATGATATAATTCGCCTCGCGTTCTCCAAGCAATTCGGACATACGGAATTTCGCTCTTACGTCTTCGACATACACTTTCCCTGTTACATCGAAAATTTTATCTTGGATTGCGAGATTTAAATCGACGCCCGCCATGCCGATGAACTCCGCGATATCGATATCCAAATCGGCAGGTACGGTTTTATTCGGCGGTGTACGGACAGTCGCTTCAAGCCGATCAAACACCCAGCGGTCAAAGGATATCGTACCGGCAACATCAACATTCCTGCCCCGCACATCCATCGTTACTGAGGGAAGTGTTATTTCATTGTGATCCATCAGCAAAAAAAAGCGTTCTTGCGTAATATGCGACGGAATGACTTTAGGAAAATTGAAGTCCGGTTTTTCAACGGAAAAAGAACCGCTGAATTCGGGATCCGAAAGCAGACCTCCTATCTTTGCAGAGCCGAGCAGGACACCGTTGTATATCGTGACGATGTCATTCGAAATATGCGACATAAGCGCGGCCAAATCGGCGGAAACATCGGACACGCGTATGTCGAGATTCTGCGACGCGATCGTTCCGTCGATAGTACAGTGAAAGGGCTTATCGTCCGAAATGCGCAAATCGACGCGTCCGTTATCGGTAATGCTGCCCGAAATCCCGAGCGACGGAGACGAAGAGACAAACGCATTTCCTTCGGCATATAAAAACGAGAGCGAAAACGGAAACGGTTTTGTAAAAAGCGAGCCGGAAGCTCCCTGCGACGAAATCGTTACGACAAAAGATGAAGGAACAGATGCGTTTTCTTGAAATCGCGTATCCGAAAGCGTAAGCGAAAGCGGTACTTTGACACTTTTTCTTATGACCGTCGTCGTTATGTCGGCAGACGCACTTCCCGTGTACGATGAAAATGAAAAATCCGCGCTTACGTTGTCGACGAGCAGCCTGCCGTATGAAAGGTACATCGAATTGACCGAGAGATTTCGCTCTTCGAGCGTCGCGCTTCCCTTTGCGGAAAGCAGTATACCCGCAAACATCACATCGGCGTCGTCGACGGAAAGCGTAACGTAGGGATTTTCGAATGTTCCCGTCGCCGTCACCGATGCAGTCAACCGATTATTTTCGCTCTGCTCCACCGCAAAACGGTTCAAATCGATACTATTGCATAAAATCTCGGCGTTGAAATATAAATTTTTTTTAAGCATTTCGACGGAAAACGGCACTCTGTCGGGATTGTTGATTTCCGCGCTCGCCGTCACCGATTCTTTCGAAAGCGGATTGGTCATCGTCATATCGAAATGCGCCGAATTGAATCCGGAATCGCGTATGTTGACGGTACACCGAGACGAACCCGTAAGCGCAGAAAACGAATCCGTATACGAAATCGAATCGAAAACAGCGCCGTACTTCGAAATCGTGCCCGACAAAAGCACGTGCGGAGAAAAAGAAAATTTTCCGCCGGCGTCTTCCGATTCGAGCCGCGCGATGTGTACGGCAAAGCCCTCGTCTTTCGTATACGCAAAGCCCGCTTCCGTAGAAAACGTAAAAATCGTACCGGCTACCTGCAGCGGAAAATTTTCCATCGCGAGAGAGCCTTCCATACTGCCGTTGTCGTAGCGCTGGAACTCGGCGGCGAGGTTGTAATCGCCCGACACGCTGACGACATTGGGCATGATGTTTCCGGTAAAATGATACGGAATCGATTTGTGCCGCACGTCGAGCGTAAAAAACGAAGCCGACGAATCGGGTGCGCGGTCGATTTCGGCCGAAGCGGAAAAGGTATCTCCCTTGTACACGACATTGAGCTGCGATACTTGCAGTGAAGATTCGTTTCCGTCGAAGGACAAAAAAAGCGCTTCGTTTTCTTTTTGTGTATTCACAAAAAGCGCATAGGGCGCGTTGTAGGAAACCGATTTCAAATCGGACGAAACGTACAGCTCGCCGGTAAACACGTAAGGCGCAAGGCGCGGCGCAAACGACGACAGCGAGGCGGAAGTGCCTTCCGTTAAAAAAAACGCTCCCGCTTCGACCGCGCTGTCGAGGTAAAAATTGTTGATGTCGATCCCCGCTTGAATATAGTTCGTGCGGGTAAGATAACTTCCGTCTATCCGAAGCGAGCCGGGTGTGTCCGCTTCGGCGTGCGCGTAGTCGGAAAGCTCAAAACTGTAATCGACGGAATTTCCGTTCGGTATCACGTGCGCTTCGAGTGCGGTAAAGTTTTTTTCTCCGAGCCGCACTTCGGGAGCGAAGCACACAAAACCCCGATCGAGCGGGTCGAAATACAATTCGGCTGAAAGCACGTTCCCGTTCGGAAGGGCGATACGCTTTGCATCGACGGTGCCCGAAAGACGCATACCGTCGAAGCGATATAAAAGCGAAGCTTCCGCATCGCAGTTTTTTCCCGAAGCGACGAGGCGCGGAATCGAAACTTCGTCTTTTGTGCCGGACACATCGAAACGCACGGAAAGGGCGCCGGGCACAAACGTTTCGGGAACGAAAAGGCTGCCGCCGCTTGTATACGAAAGCGATTTTTGTTCGGCATCGTATTCGGCAGACCCCTTTGCCGTAAGCAACACGCTTCCTATGCGGCGCACGAAATCCGCACGCCGTCGGGACGAGATAAACGATGAAAGCGTAAAGCGTTCGGCGGCAAAAGACGCACGCCCTTTTTTCGAATCGATGTCGTACGAAGCGCTCACCATAAACGGAAAAGCCGATTGAAAGGTGCGCACGGAAATGACGCGGTCGTCGTAGGATGCGCGGAAGCTCAACCTGCCGAACGAGAAATCACCGCCTGTAATATTCGAAAAGCGTGCGACAAAGGAGCTTCCGTTTAAGCCGTGACGGACGGAGCTCGAAAGCGAATACTTTCCCGAAATGCGCATGCCGTTTGCGCTGTGCAAAACGACGTCCGCACCGCCGCGTACGCTCACACCGAGCGAGCGGAAAGCTTCATTGTACACGGCCTCTGCCGAGCGTATCGTAAACGACGCATCCGCATCCGTACTCCGATAGCGAATGCGTACGTTTTTTATTAAAAGCGAAAACGGCAAGTCGATGCCGATAAACGAAAAATCCGTACGTCTGCCGCTCCGCTTTACGCCCCCGGATTTTGCAAACGATGCGATTTTTTCGATAATCGCTCTGTCGGCCCCATCGTCGTAATCGAGCGTAACGCCGTCTATCGTCAAGCTTTTAAATGCGCTGTCTATGTCGCCTTGAAGCAATTTCAATAATCGGTAGCGGAGCGTAATCCGTCTGATCGACACGAGCGCTTTGCCGTCCGACACGGAACTGAGGACTATACCTTTTATATTGAAAACCGTTAGAATGGACGGCGACAGCGACGCATACGAAAAGGTAAGGCCTGTCGTATCTTCAAGCATTGTCCGCATCGCCTGTGCGCGGTGCGAAATGTTTTCGGTGAGCACACGATAAATCGGACGGACGCATGCAAATGATGCGAGGAGTATAATGAGAAAAATCAAAATGTATACACTGCGGATAACCGATTTTTTACTCATGCCGCCGCCGAATCCTCAAAGCGAAATCACCGTCCCCATCATATCAAAATATCGGAAAAAGTGCAGGCGTTTTCTATGATATTGCATAATTTTATCGTATTCGAAGGCATCGACGGGTCGGGCACGTCGACACAACTCGGCATCCTCAAAAAAAAGCTCGGCGAAAAAATCTTTGCGACGGCCGAACCGACGGAACTCCCGACGGGACTTTTTTTACGCCGTATGCTCAAAGGTGAATTTTCGGTTGACGAGCGAACGGCGGCCTTTCTCTTTGCCGCCGACAGGTGCGAACACATCTACGGCAAGGGCGGCATCACGGAGCACGTGCAAAACGGCAAAATCGCCGTAAGCGACCGCTACATCTTTTCGACGCTCGCATATCAGTCGGCTTCGTTCGGAGACGACATTCCTCACCTCGTAAACAGCGCGTTCCCGCTTCCCGAAGCGCTTTTTTATTTCCGTATCGACCCTTCCCTTTCGTTCGAGCGCGTCGTACATCGCGCAGGGCAAAAAGAAATCTACGAAAAAGCCGATTTTCAAAAAAATACCGCCCGACGCTACGATGCGGTCATCGAAGAGTTTGCAAAAAAAGAAGCGATGAACATAATTACGCTCGACGCATCGCGTCCCATAGAAGAAACAGCGGAAAAGATATGGAGTTACTTTGAAAATCTGCCGATATTGAAATCGTGAAAAAGTATTTTCCGCATATCGCGCGCATCGTCGCCGTTTTGCTCCTCTTTTCCCTCGGCATCTCTGTGCCCCTAAGCGCGTATATGGTCAAATACAAAGAGGATTTTTATCGCCTCTATCACATCCACTACCAGCAGTATCCCGACGACTGCATCGAAAACATCTATTGGCTTGAAAAAGCGGTACAGGCGGACTTTTGCAATCCGCTCTACGCCGGCCTAAAAATCGAAACGAAAAAAGAATGGGAAAAATACCGCTACCTCTTTCAAATGCATTTGAATCTCAAACTCATCGAACAGCACTTGAGACTCGGCAGAACCTACGATAAAAAAGCCGCATATTTTTACGACGCGCCGTGGAAAGACGAATACGTGCGCGATTTGGAAAAAGCGCTTTCGTGCTATACGGCCGGTCTCTATTATTGGAAAGAAGCCGAGCTGTGGGCGGAAAAAGCGAATGCCGTTTCGTTCGATTTTTTATTTATCACCGAACGACAGTTTTGGGAAGACGAACGCGAACGCATAAAAAACGGCAGCCTCGATTACGGAAAAATGCTCGCACGGGAAATCGCACGCGTACAAAAAGTGCGCGACGCTTTTCTTGCAATGGACACGAAAAGCTATTAAAATATTTTCTTATGGATACTATCGTACGCATCTCCTATCCGCCCGTTCACCCGGGCACGGATTCTACCGGTATAGTCTTCGCGGAAACATCTCCCGACTTTATCGATCTCTTTAAGCCCGGAGAAAAAACGGGCCGCCGACGCTTTTTCGTCACCGACGCAAAAGTCGCAACGCTCGCGCTTTTCGCGCCTTTTATCGCAAGGTTCGACGACGGAATCTGCGGAGACGACAGACTTGTCATACTCGGTTCGGGCGAAGGATACAAAACTATCGAAAGCGTCCTTACTATCGTAAAAAATGCGATCGATGCGGAATTTTCGCGAAAGGATAGTTTCGTCGCCGTCGGAGGAGGCGTCATTTCGGATATAACGGGTTTTGCGGCATCCCTTTTTAAACGGGGCGCATCTTGCGTGTTCGTGCCGACGACGCTGCTTTCGATGGTCGATGCGGCGATCGGAGGAAAAACCGGATGCGATTTTAATAATTATAAAAATATGATCGGTTCGTTTTACCCCGCCGAATCGATATACATTTTTCCCGAATTCGTACAATCGCTTTCCGAAAACCAGTATCGATCGGGACTCGCCGAAGCGTTTAAAACCGCGCTTTTGTACGACGCCGAACTCTACGACGTATTTAAAAACGAAAGCGAAAAGATATGTTCGCGCGATAAAGCGACGGTAAACTTTATTATTAAAAAATGCGCCGCGGCAAAAGCTTCCGTCGTAGAGCGAGATTTTACCGAACAAAATATCCGCACGTATTTGAATTACGGTCACACTTTCGGCCACGCACTCGAATCGCTTGCGGGTTTCGGGAGCGTCACGCACGGAGATGCGGTCGCGTGGGGCATATCGCGCGCCGCCGCTCTCAGCTGCAACATCGGTTTGTGCAGCCGAGCGTATAAAGACGAAGTGCTCTCCGTCCTCAAGCGCTACGGTTGGGAAACGGATCCCGTGCCTTCGATTATAAAAGGAGGTGCTGCGGGAGCGAGACTCCTTTCTATCATGCACAAAGATAAAAAAAATACCGGCGGCGGCATCCGCCTCGTTTTACAAAAAGGTCTGACCGAAACGGTTTCCGAAACCGTCGGCGACGATGTCATTTTAAACGTTTTAAAATAGTGCGTATGGAACGAAACGATATCGATCATTATTTTGACTGGGCGGCGACCGCACCCTCCGATAAAGATATTTTGGAAGCCTCTCTTGCGGAAACTTTTTCGGCGTGGGGAAATCCTTCGAGCATGCATTCCGTCGGAAAAGAAGCGAAACGGCTTTTGGAAAAAGCGCGTGCACTATGTGCCGCATCTTTAGGCGTGCCGTCCGAAACGCTTTACTTTACGTCGGGCGGAACCGAAAGCGACTGCATTCCCCTCCTTTCCGTATTGAACCGACCGCAAAAAGGCACCGTACTCATAAGCTCCGTAGAGCATCCGGCAGTCCGCGAACAGGCGGAATCGTTGACAAAATGCGGATGGCGCGTCGTCCGCATTCCGGCGACAACGGGCGGCATCATAACGAAAGAAGCGGTGCTGTCAAAACTCACCGACGATACCGCCCTCGTCTGCGTCATGGCGGTCAACAACGAAACGGGCGCGATTCAGCCGATCAACGACATAGCGGATGCGCTTGCAAAAGAAAGCGGAAATAAACGAAAAGCGAAACTGCACGTCGACTGCGTTCAGGCGGCGGGAAAAATTCCGTTCGAACTTTCACAGTCAGGCATCGCAAGCGCGGCCTTCAGCGCCCACAAAATCGGCGGACCCAGGGGAATCGGCATACTCTACCTTGCCGACACGATCGAATCTTTTTTCCGCGGCGGCGGACAGGAAAAAAATATACGAAGCGGAACGGAAAACGTATACGGTGCTCTCGCATTTGCGCACTGTCTCGAACGCTACTGCATTTCGAATACAAACGAAAAAGCACGCGCGCGTTTTGAAACGCAAAAAAAATTAACAGAATCTTTTATACGAAACCTTTCCGAAATTGCAGGCTGTACGATTATCCCCGAAGCGCGGCTCGACGTCCGACACGAAGACGAATATTCTCCGTGGATTGTGCAGGCGTCTTTTAAAAACATTCCGGGACAAGTGATGCTCCGCGCGCTCGACGCCGAGGGATTTTGCGTTTCGACCGGAAGTGCGTGTTCTTCGCACAAGGGGCAGCATAAAGGCGGAAGCGCAGTTTTACAGGCGATGAACGTGAGCGCATCCGTCCGCGAAGGTGCAGTACGCTTCAGCTTCGGCCCCCGTACGAGCGAAAGCGCAATGAAAGCGCTTGCAGTAAAGGCGGGCGAAATCGCCGCAAAATTCGCATAATCGACTGATGCCTGGAGTGCAGCCGATTTTTTACGTACACGTGATTTTTTAGAGAATACGGTTTCCGGCGCAGTTGCCCAAGCGCTCTTTTTATGATACTGTGAAGCGAACAGAGGACGGATTATGGGCGCACGCGGAGAACTCTTTACAACGCAAGTATATTTGGACAACCGGTCGTATTTTTTTAACGTCAAAGAAAACAGAACCGGCGATATATTTCTTCAAATCGTCGAAAGCAAAAGCCGCGACGGAGCGGACTTCGACCGCCATCAGATTGCGATTTTCGCCGAAGATATGCAGAAGTTTTTACAGGGCATGGATAAATCGCTTTCGTTTATCGACAAAGCGCGCAGAGCCCGCGTCAAAGCCGTCCGCGAAAAAAAAGCCGAAAAAGAAGCGAAGTACGCAAAAAAACTGTATTACGTAAAAGACGGCGAAAAAGAAGCGAAGCGCGACGACGGCATCAAGCGCACGGGCAGAGTTCACATCGTATCGAAGCGGAGCGGCGCGGATAAAGCAAATGATGCCGCCCTGCAAAACGGCGCTGAAAGCGAACAATAAAACTATCGGTTTTCCCCTGCCGTCCCTACTTTATCGTTCGCTTTTTCTACGCGTGAAATCCGTATACGGTAACCGATTCGTATTTTTTTCCGGGAAGCAAAACGCAGGACGGAAACTGAGCGATATTCGGTGAATCCGGAAAACATTCGGTTTCAAGGCAGAGCGCGCTGTGTTTGCCGTAGATGCGTCCGTTTTTGCCGCGCACGGCTTTCAGCATATTGCCCGTATAGAGCTGTATAGCTTCCGCATTTGTGTCGACCGTCATCGCCCTCCCCGATTCGGGATCGCGCAATTCCGCAACGCGGATAATTTTCTTTGCCGATTCGGGAACTCCGCTCCTTCCGTTTTTTTCGTCGTAGATTCGCGTGACAAAGCAGTCGTCGTAGCCCGTCCCCGTTTTTTTGATATCGCGTCCGATTCGTTTTTCTTTTAAAAAATCGTACGGCGTATCCTTTACGGAAAGAATTTTTCCCGTTGGAATCAAAGCGCTCGTACTTTCAAGATAAGAGGGGCAGTCGAGTTTTAAAACGTGATTTTCGATCGTCCCCTTTCCTGCAAGATTAAAATACGAATGATTGGTAAGGTTTACGGGACAGGCTTTATCGGTCGATGCCGTATAGCGGCACGTGAGGTTATTTTTTTCGTCGAGGATGTAGCGCACTTTTACACTCATATTTCCGGGAAACCCCTGCTCGCCGTCTTTTGAAACGCGCGTAAACTCGACTCCTGCGCATTTTTCGGTCGAAATAGTTTTCGCTTTCCACACTTTTTTGTCCCAGCCGTCAAAACCTCCGTGCAGCATATTGCGTCCGTCGTTTTTATCGAGCGTATAGCGCTTGCCGTCAAGCGTAAAGGCGGCGCCTTTAATTCTGTTTGCAAAGCGCCCGACAAAGGCGCCGAAATAGCTCTCATCGCAAATATAACCTTCGAGCGTCGAATAACCGAGAGCGACGTCCGTTTCTCTTCCGTCAGAATCGCGCAGCACGATACTCGTAATCCTGCAGCCGTAATCCGTAACGGAAAATGACATGCGCTTGTTTTTGACGGTAAAAAGAGAAACCTTCGTTCCGTCGGAAAGCACGCCGAAATTTTGCACCATTGTTTTCATATCTTCTCCTATTGCATATCAAGTATCATCTGCACTTCGGTTTTCGAACACGAAAGCTGCTTTGCAATCTGTTCGATCGTCAGCCCCATCTCCGCCATCTCGAGCACTTGCTTCGTAAAATTCTTTTTCGGTACGATCGGTGTTTCCGAAAAATACACATCGGGTTTTATAACCGGCACTTTCGCATACGACGCTCCGTCATCCGTCACGTTCATTTCAGCCTTTGTGCGCACCGAAGTACGAGTATCGTCAAAGAGAGAATGCTGCATTTCCGCAAGCGCTTCCGCTTCTCCGGTTACAGCATAGGATGCATCGGGGGAAGGCCTGGAACGCGGAACGTTTTTTTTGTAAGTATTCGCAGCGCGGCGGGAGACTTCGGAAACCGATTTTTTTTCAAGCGTATCGCGGAGAGCGGATGCCGTAAGCTTTTTCGCTTCTTCGCTCCGTGCAAGCGCTATGCGTCTGTC
Source organism: Treponema socranskii subsp. socranskii VPI DR56BR1116 = ATCC 35536 (assembly GCF_000468115.1). Taxonomy (GTDB): domain Bacteria; phylum Spirochaetota; class Spirochaetia; order Treponematales; family Treponemataceae; genus Treponema_D; species Treponema_D socranskii. Next base: position 23,097 of record NZ_AVQI01000056.1, on the reverse strand, counting down.
CGCTTCTTCGATAAGGCGCTTCAGCTGCTTTGTTCTGTCGTCGATGATATCGATCGCGCGAACGGTATTGTTGTTGATATCGCGGATCATATTGTCCATTTCGGCTCTCGTCTTTTCGATGACGTCGTCGGCCGAAAAAAGGCGCTTAAAGCGGACGATAAAAACGCCCCATAAAACGATATTAATCGCGACAATCGCAAATAAAACTCCCGGCACGCCTACCTCGTAATATCTATGTGCTGCCCGATATAGGATTCTTGTACGGCTTTTTCGCGCCTTTCGTCTTTTTTTTCGCGCCCTCCGTCTTTGCCCTTCTCTTCCTTCTCCCCGTGAGAAGAAGAAGCGTCGTTTTTTACGGCGCGCGATTGGGCTTCCGATTCATCGGATGCAGGACGGGAGACGCGCTCGGCTTCTTCCAAATTTTGCCGCACGATGTTTTGCTGCTGCATCGCTTCGGCGAATCTGCCGCCGTCTTGGGCTTGCGCGGCATTTTGCGCGATATTTGCCATTTGAGAATACATCGTCTGCAAATCAATCGGTTGTATAGCCATCGGGTCCCTTTATTTTCGAAGCGGCTTCGTATTTGCCGCGCTTGACGAAATTGTTTTCAAAATAAAATGTTACGCCCGACACTTCGTTATGCACTTCGTCGAGCACGTCGCGCACGTAGATCTTCACTCCCGCGTACACCGTTCCCGATGCTTTTACTTTTCCGACCGCTTTCAATTCGCGCAAGTGCTCCTGCAGCGTTTGAATCTCTTCGGTCATCTCCGCCGATTCGGAATCGATCTGCACTTTGCGCTCTTTGAGTTTTGTAAGATTGTCTTCTTTTTCTTTCGGAAGCGAACGGCGTATTTTCTTTTGATTTTCGAGCGTCGAAATATCGAGTTCGAGATTTTCAAGCTCTTTGACAAGCGCGCCCTGCTTTTCCTGCAGGCTGTCGAGCCGCTGTTTTGCACGCGGATCGAAGCCGACTTCGAGTATCGTTTCCGCGCCCCCTCCCGGAGAGCCGATGCTCTTTGCGGAAATCTCTTCCGTCGCAAACAAGTGTCCGCCCATAATCTGCGCTTTTTTTCCGCTCAAAACGATGCTCTTCATCGCCATCACTTCGGAATTCATAATGCTGTCGGTAACGATGACCGATTCATCGACTTCGACTTTCGACGCCTGTATGAATTTCGCCCACAGCGATTTTTTACTCGTCAGTGTGCCGCCGTTTTTACCGAATATGCCCTGTTGCACGATGATGTTTCCGCCGGCGTTGATTTTGCAGTTGCCGACGGTCCCGCCGACTTCGATATTGCCCGAAGCGTCCACATTAAAGCCGTCTTCAACGCTCCCGCGGATGATGACGGAGCCGAGGAATTTGATGTTTCCCGTTTTGATGTTGACGCTCATGAGCTGGAGTACGGGCTCAACGGTAATCTTTCCGGCAAAGAGCATAACCTGACCGTCGGTATCGGCGATCACCGTCATGCCGTCCGGCGCAAGCGAAACGTTTTGTCCGAGCGGAATCGGAATATCTTTTCCGTTTTTCGCTTCAGTATAGCGCCCCAAAAGCGTTTTGCCGGGCTTTCCCTTTTCCGCGGGAATTTTTTGTGCAAGGCGTCCGCCTTTGATGACGTTTTGTATGAGGTTCAACTCTTTAAAATCGACTTGCCCCGTTGCAGACTCCGTCGCGCGAAGTTTTTTCGGATCCGTTTCAAAATCATAAGCGATGTATGCATCCCTCCCGTCCTGAGCGGGAGTTCCCGATGCAACTTCGTACGGAGTTTCGTAGACGGGATCGTCGACAAAAGCTTCGATTTTATCTTCGTCAAATCCCGTGACGACGCCTTGCGCGCGGAGAGCCCGCTCGATCATCGAATAGGAAACGTCGGCGCCGCTCATCGAAGGTGCGGATGCGACGATGTCCGCTTTCATTTCGTCGCTTGAAATGTTCACCGAAACGCTCGCATCGCCTGCAGCTATGTGTTTATACGAGCCGACTTCTTCATAGCGGCCGGACGTCCCCTGTTTGACGTATTTTTTTACGAGATCGTCTTCTACGGAAATCGTATCCGGCCGCACGAGCGCCTGCATGACGTCTTTGCCGTCAACGGCATGTCCTTTCCCTGAAGGAAGCCGTACTTTGAGCATAATTCTGTCACCGAAATGGCGGATATAATACGCACCGTCTCTGTCGACGATTTTCGCTTCTACTCCCCCTGCGTCTTCACCGAAGAGATCGTCTTTTGCCGATTTGTTTTTCGCATAGAGCGTATTGGGATTTTGATAAATACGCAGACGCCACGGCTTTTTTCCGAAACCGAGAAAACCGTTGCTTCCTTTTTCGACGACTTCGTATTCGAGATCGGCGGCTTTCGTGTCGAGCTGGACTGCAGCATCGGCCAGCGCTTCGTCGATACTTTCCGCATTTACGTCGACGTTGTGCAGCATCTTGTCACGTTCCAAGAGGCGCTGCATATCCGCACGTATTTTCTCGAGCGATACCATCACATGATTCCTTTCCTGAGATTCGTCAATTTTGCACGCATTCTGAGATTCGCTTTTGTGTGCAATTGGGAAATACGCGACTCGCTTACGTTGAGAACTTGCCCGATTTCTTTAAACGTCAAATCTTCATGATAGTACAAAACGATAACCATCTTTTCTTTTTCGGGCAATTCGTTGATCGCCTGCACGATCACTTTTTTAATCTCTTCGCGTTCGACGATCGCATCGGGATTCATGCTCGATGGAGATTCGATACTGTCGCCGATCGACGTGTTCGCCGCATCGTCCCCGTTATGCCACACGTCGTTGAGAGAAAGCACGCTCGTGCCCGACACTTTCATGATGATGCGGTGATAGTCGTCTTCGCTCACGCCGAGCGATTCTGCGATTTCCGCATCGCTCGCCGTCCGTCCGAGCCGCGATTCAAGCGTATTGATGGCGTCCTCTATCTCCCTCGATTTTTGACGGACGGAACGCGGCACCCAATCGATTTGCCTGAGCTCGTCGAAGATCGCTCCGCGGATTCGGGTAACGGCGTAGGTTTTGAATTTGACGTTTTTCGACGGATCGTATTTTTCGATCGCATCGAGCAGACCGAATTGACCGAAGCCGACGAGGTCGTCGAATTCGACGCTGCCGGGCATACCGACGGACACTTTTCCCGCGACGTATTTAACAAGCGGCATATACTGCCGTATAAACGCGTCACGCAACGCCTGCGATTTCGTCTTTCGGTATTCTTCCCAGAGTCTGTCTTCTTCTTTTTCGTCGTTTACCGAGTCTGCCATAGTATGCACCTTTATTAAGGGAAGCGCCAAAAACTTCGGCTTTTAGCACTCCCCTTGATTTTAAGTTTCTTTATCCTTTGCAAGTGCAGTGCTTATCGCTTTCGCCATAAGCGTCGTATCCTTTTCACTGTATTTACTCGCCTTATCGGATTTTTTCGTTGTATCCGAAGCTGCGGAAAAAGCGGTATCTTCGATAATCTCTCCGGACGGAGCCAAATCTTCGAGATCGGGCAAGTCGTCGAGCGTATCGTCTTTGAGCGAAAAACCGTCGTCCGAATTGACTCCCGTCTCTTTTCCCGAAATCGTCCGTGCGCTCTCATGCAGCCCTACGGGAACAAAACCGTCATCCGATTGCCCGGTTTGCGCATCGGCCAAAGCCGCTCCGTTTGCCGCGTGAATCGTATCGATACCTTCGCTTCCGTCCGAAGCACCTGCGAAACGTCCCCCTTTTTCCCCGCTGTAATCTTCTTTGTTCAGCATCTGGTGATTTCCACCGACATAAAACTCAGGAGAACCGTCTTCGGTCGGAAGCTCTTCGTCCTGCACGACGATATCGACATTGTTTCCCGTCGTTCCGTGCACGTCAGCGCCATCCGTCCCGCCGTCGATATTCAAAAACGTCGTACCGATAAACTGCACGGCAAATCCCACAACGGCAAACACTGCGGCAAAAATAAAAGCGAAAAGCAGCATACGCCCTATACCGCCGTGAGAAAAAAAGCCGAAGAAAAAAGAGATGAGGAAACCGCCGAGAGCAAAACCTGCGATGAATCGAACCTGCCTCACTACACCTCCCTAAAAACTTTTGCAGAAAGTTACGACTTTCAAAAAAGTTTTTAGCCGTGCGCGCCGCCGCAAACTCAAAGGACGCAGATCCTTATTAATAATAATCGATCCGCTCGGCCGGTGCACATACCGCCTTTATTATATATCATACAGCAACAAAAGTGAACCTCTAAAAACTTCAATCTTCGAAGACGCACTGCAAACCCATACAAGGGCATCTCTAAAAACACGATCGAATTTTCAGAGGCGCCGCCGATTTTTTAATAAGCCGGCATAGTGCAAAACGTATTAAAACCCCGGCTTTCCCCGCTTGCGGCATACGGTTATTTTTTTCTGCGCAAAAACTTTTTCAAAAAATTCGATACGCCTTCGCTTTCCATCGGTTCCGTTTTTTCGATGCGGCCGACAATGTGCTTGATACACATCGCGGGCTTCGACGTCGGATTGATGACGATAAAGGGTTTTTGCCGGATAACGGAAGCCTGCACGACCGGATCGTCGTACACAAAGCCGATGTAATCGACCTTATAATTCAAAAACTGGCTCACGATCGTGATGATGCGTTCGGAGATGCGCTTGCCTTCGTCCGCAGAATGCGCTCGGTTTACGAGCAGCTTTAAGTTGACCGGATGCTCGACGATTTCCGTCGTGATGATTTTAATAATGCCGTATGCGTCGGTGATCGCCGTCGGTTCGGGCGTCGTAACGACGTACACTTCATCGGCGGCGGCGACGAACTGCAAAACATTGTTCGTGATGCCCGCTCCCGTATCGATGATGATGATATCGGCGGAACCGAGAGACGCGAATTGTTTTGCAAAATCTTCAAGCTCTTTGACGGAGAGGTTTGCGATTTTTGAAAGCCCGTTTGCACCTGCGATGAATTTGATATTGAATTCGGTATCGAGGATAATCTCCTTCATCGTCTTTTTTTTGTCGATGACGTGCATGAGATTGTACGGCGGCACTTGATTGAGCAGTACGTTGATATTCGCCATGCCGAGATCGCCGTCGATCAAAATGACACGCTTGCCGGCCTGCGCATAAGCTATCGCCATGTTTACGGCTATATTCGATTTACCGACGCCGCCTTTGCCGCTCGTGATCGCGAGAATGCGCGTTTTGTGCGCATCTTTTGCCGAAGACGCCCTCTTTTTTTCCTGAACGCCTTCTTTCATCAATTCACGCAAACCTTCTGCCTGTTCTTCCATATCTTATTCTCCAAATTCATCTTCAATATGTACGCGATCGACATCAAAGCCCGAAAGCCTGATGAGAAACTGAACGACATCCGCACGGTGGATATCCCGTACGACTTTTTGTCCGTCGGCGATGTACGAAATTTTTTTGTTTTTTTCGTGGAGTACGCTGATGATATTTCCGTATTGCTTCGATTCGTCGCACTTCGTCACGATGACGGAATTATATCCGAACTGTTCGTAATTTTGCATGATGTTCGCCAAATCCTTCGCTTTCGTAGAAGCGGCGACGGCGAGATATATGTCGGGTTTCATTCCGCGCACATCGAGAACGGCTTTCATCTTGCCGATGTTTTCGGTATCGTTCGGACTGTAGCCGCTCGTGTCGATAAAAATAGCGTCGAAGTTTTCGCGCTTTTCGTCGTAGAGCTTTTTTAAATCTTCGACCGTTTCCGCTTTTTCGAGTTCCGTTTTAAGGATCGTACTGTACGAAGCGAGATGTTCGTAAGCTCCGACACGCATCGTATCGGTCGTGATAAACGCGAACGACGGAATTCTCCGCTCTTCTCTCTTCGCTTCGCTCACCATTTTCGTCGCAAGCTTTACGAGCGTCGTCGTCTTACCGACTCCCGTGGGACCTACGATAACGACGACGTGCGGCGGCCGCTGGATTTTTTCCGGCGCGATCGAAATCGTCTTTCCGATCCAATCGACGACTTTGCGCTCTACGGCTTTAAAATCCTCGAGCGCGTCGAGCGTAAAATTCGATTGCAATTTTTCCGTTATTTCATTGATGTATGAAAACGTAAATTCGTTTTCTTCCAAAAGGCTTTCGATTTTTTTGATCGACGGATGTTTTTCCGAAGCGGCCAACGCGATGTTTTTCAACTGCTTCGAAAGATTATCTTCCATTTGGGAAAGGCGGGTATTCATCGCGGTATTGATCGCCGTCATCTGAGCCGCGCGCAAAAGTTCGTCTTTGGTTTTATTGAACGCGGCGGCCGCATCGAGCGCATCCGTTTCCCGTGATGGAATCCCTGCCGAATGGGCGGCCGTATTTTTCGGAATCTCATCTTCACGGTCTACCGTATAAGAAACTTCGACGACTTCTTTTTGTCCGATACCGAAAAACCCGCCTTTTAGCATCGTACGCTTTCCGCGAATCGTATACTCGTTGTTGAATTTTTCGAAGAGTTTCGCCTTGCATTCGTCGAGCGTCCGCCCCGTCATCTTCAATACGGGTACATCCCGTCTGTCTGCGCTATACATTCTGTATCGTCACTCCTGCTTTATCTTCTGCGATTTCTCCGAGCACTTCGACTTTTATGCTCCTGCCCGCGGCAATGATCTCTCTGTCGGAAATGACGATGATATCGGGCATTTCCCGGTTCGTCATATTCCACACGAGGCGGCGCACGACCGACGAACACATAACGATCGGAAGCCGGCCCTTGCTGCGAAGCGCATTGTAGGCGCCGTGGATCGCGCGCTCCCACACCCGCAAATCGACCGGATCGAGAGCGACAAAGGGCTCCGTGCCTGCGCTCTTTGCGACGTGATCGAGTAAGAGCTGTGACAAGTCCTGCGACAAGCTCATAACGCGCAGCGTATTGTCTTCGTCCGCGTACTGTCTGCATATCTGGAGTCCGAGCGCTTCACGCACCTTTTCGGCGAGATCCCACGCGTTGTGCGTGATAGGCCCGAAATTGGCAAGCGTTTCGAGGATGATAACGATGTTGCGTATCGAAACGCGCTCCTGCAGCAATATCTTTAAAACTTTTTCGATATCGCCGTAGGTAAATTTGCATTTTTCGTTGTTGAGCACTTCGTCGACGACGACCGGATTCGTTTCTTTGATATTGTTGATGATCCTCGACACTTCCTGCCGACCGATGATTTCCGCCGCATGCACTTTGATGATTTCAGTCAAATGCGTCGCGATGATCGTCGGAGGATCGACGACGGTATAGCCGTTCCGCTCGGCTTCCGCTCTCTTTTCTTCCGGCAGCCAAATCGCGCTCATGCCGAAAGCGGGGTCTTTCGTTTTTTCTCCCTGCAGCTCTTCGGTTACCGTACCGTTGTTCATACACATATAGTAGCCGAGTCTGATCGTGCTGCGTCCCGCTTCGATACCGCGTATTTTAAAACTGTATTCGTTCGGGTCAAGCGTCATATTGTCGACGATGCGGATCGGCGGAACGATGAGTCCCATATCGAGAGCCGCTTCGTGCCGTATGCGCGTGATCCGTTCGAGCAATTCCGCGCCTTTTTCTTTGTCGACGAGCGGAATGAGTGCATAGCCGAGTTCGAGCGACAACGTGTCGAGAGGTGCTATCGCCGCAGCATCCGTGGGGCTTATGCCGCCCGTCTTTTCCTTTGCCGTCGCAGCCGCCATCGCCTGTGCTTTTTCGCGCACTTGAGAAGAAGCGATGCGGTATCCCATAAAAAAGAAAAATGCTCCGAGCAAAACCAAAAGCACCGTCGCTCCCGCGCCGTTTCCGATAAACGCGATGCCCATAAACGCGAGAGCCGCTCCGACGATTTCGTAGATGTGCCCGTCGATCGAAAAGTTTTTCGAAAGCTGTTTGTCGAAAGCTTCGTCGGTGCTGCTTCCCGTAACGATGAGACCGGTCGCAAACGAAAGCATGAGAGAAGGGATCTGCGACATAAGACCGTCGCCGATCGTAAGCTTCGCATAGGATAAAAGTGCATCCCCTGCCGACATGCGGTTGATCGCCATACCGACGGCAAAGCCGCCGAAGATGTTTATCGCCGTGATAAAGATGCCGGCTTTGACGTTGCCCGAAACGAATTTCGAAGCGCCGTCCATCGTCGAATAAAAATCGACCGAGCGGTCGAGCGCTTCCTGTTCTTTTTGCGCTTCCTCTTCCGTTATGATGCCGCTGTTGAGCCGGTTACCGATATCGAATTTTTTCGTACTCATCGAATCGAGGGAAAACCGCGCGGCAACTTCCGATACGCGCGTAGCCCCTTTTGTGATGACGACGACCTGCACGACGATCAAAATAATAAAAATCACAAAGCCGATGACGACCGGCGTCGCGCCCGCGCCTCCGCCGGTAACGATATTCGCAAAGGCCTGCACCATGACGCTTTGACTTTTCGAAAGCCCCGCGGGGTTTACGGGATTTGCGAGGATGAGGCGCGTAGACGAGATGTTGATGCCGAGCCCGAAAAGCGTCATAAACAAAAGCACGCGCGGGAATGTTATAAAATTCGTCGCACGCGGCGTATACATAACGATGAGCAGGACGACGATCGAAAACGCGATATTGAGCGCCATCGAAAAATCGATGAGGATTCGAGGCATGGGTATAACGAGAAAGAGCGCAACGACGACGACTGCGACACCGACGATATTGCGCTGCAAAAAATTTAAAACGCTTTGATTTGAAATGCGTCTTGCTTCATCAGGCATCAGTCCCCCACCCGCCTACTAAAGCCGTTTATGCAAATTCATAACATGAGCATAGATATCGGCAATAATTCTAAAATATTCTTCAGGTATTATATCACCAACATTCGTGTTTGCATAGAGACCGCGCGCGACGGGGCGGTTTTCCACAACGGGCACGTCGTTTTCTTCGGCTATCCTGCGCATGGAAAACGCGACTTCGTCTTCGCCCTTCGCCGTAACGCGCGGGGCTTCGTAACCGGCAGCCGCATCGTATTTTAACGCGACGGCAAAGTGCGTCGGATTTGTAATGACGACGTCGGATTCCCTGACGGCCTGCGGCATGTTTTGCTGCAGGATGGCGCGCTCGGCCTGCTGCAGCCTGTTTTTTACTTCGGGATCGCCTTCGAATTCTTTGTATTCTTCTTTTACTTCCTGCTTCGTCATTTTCATCTGTTCCATAAATTCGCGCCGCTGTACAAAATAATCGGGAATCGCGATGATGAGAAAGACAAGAGCCGCCATTATTAAAATTTCAGCGCTCATGACACCGATGCGGCCGATCGCCATACCGATACTTCCGTTTTGAATTTCGAGCATGAGTATCGGAACGTCTCGACGGAGCAGCATAAAAGCGAGTATCGAAATGACGGTCACTTTGCCGAGCGATTTCGCGACATTAAAAAGTCCGCGCAGCGAAAAAAGCGTATTGCGGAAATACTGAACGAAGTTCGGAACGATTTTTTGAAACTTCGGTTCGATCGTCTTCGTCGTAAAGATAAAGCGGCGGTTTTGGATGATATTTCCCGCAACTCCGCCGACAATGCCGATGATGCCGATCGGCAGTACGAGGCGCAAAAAAAAATAATAAAATGCGCGCGCGATCGCCGGATCGTTTACGCTCGATGAAGCGCAGCGCGAAAAATAATAGCGGAAAATGGCCGCACATTCTTTCAGCATCGAAGGCGCAAAGACGATGAGGAGCACCACGCACAAAAGCATGACGAAAGCGCTGTTGAGTTCGGCGCTTTTTGCGACGCGGCCTTCCTTTCTCGCTTTTTCAAGCTTGTATTCCGACGGTTCTTCGGTTCTGCCTTCGTCTTCCGCGGCGAACCACTGAAGGTCGATATACAGATACGGCGGTACGGGAAGCATATCGTTCACGAAGCGCCTCCCGAAATGATTGCAATAAGAGACGTGATGCCTGCGTTAAACGAGCGTTCGAAAAAATCGCAAAGCTGGGGCATGAGAGCCGTGATGACGAAAAAAGACGTAAGCAAAAGCAGCGCGAACCCTTCGGACAAAAGATTCATCTGAGGAGCGGCCCGCGCAAGGATTCCCATGCAGATATTGATGAGCAAAAGCGTCCCCATAAGCGGAAGCGCTATGACGAGAGAAGCCGAAAAAAGCTCGGTAAGGCTTCCGACCAAAAATCGTACGATACGCTCTTTCGCTTCGAGGAGCGCAAACACGTTCATCGACGCAAAACTTGAAACGAGCCCGCGCAAAAATAATTTTTGGAACCACTTGCTCTGCAAAAAAAGCAGCATCGCGACGAGGTTCAAATACTGCCCCATAAGCGGGTTTTCGACTTGCGCGAGCGCGTCGTACACTTCGGATGCGCTCAAGCCCATTTGAAACGCAAAAAATTGACCTGCCGTGCTGAACGCGGAAAAAAGGATCGTGATAAAAAAACCGATGATGAGTCCGATCATCGCTTCTCCCGCAAGTAAAAACGCATACGACAAATCGAAAAGACCACTCGAGGAAATATACGGAGCGTAGGATGAAAAATCGACGTGCGGAACGAGGGCGTATGCCATATAGCCTGCAAGCGCGATCTTCGCCGCCCTCGGCACCGAACGCATCGAAAAGAGCGGCAGCGTCATCAAAAGCGCAAAACAGCGGACGGCAATGAGCAAAAATATCGGCGCATGACTTACGATACGATCGATCACCGCTTTCGTCCTTATCTCTAGCGCGCCATGAGCGGTATGAGATTAAAAAGAGAAACCGTGTAATTTCTGAGATGCGTAAACATCCAGCCCCCCAGCAGAGCCAACATCGCAAGAATCGTCAAAACCTTCGGCAAAAACGTCAGCGTCTGTTCCTGAATCGACGTCGTCGCTTGAAAGATCGCAACGACGAGCCCGACGAGGAGAGCGGCGCCGAGTACGGGAGATGCGAGGATAAAGATTTCAAATACGCCGCCGCGAATTAAATTGACAAGCTGTCCTATCGACATCGCTTTTTATCATCCTCCTAAAATCGAATCACCGATTTTTTCAGCGCAAAACGGAAACGAAAAGCTGCTGCGTCAAAAGTCCCCATCCGTCAACGAGGACGAAGAGCATCAGTTTAAACGGCATCGAAATCTGTACCGGCGGCAGCATCATCATGCCCATCGACATGAGGATACTCGCGACGACCATATCGATGATGATAAACGGAATGTAAAGCAGTACGCCGATTTTAAACGCGACGGTAAGCTCATGCAAAATGTAAGCGGGCACGAGGATATGCGTCGGAACGTCGGCGAGCGTATTCGGCCGATCCATCCTCGCCATAGACATAAAAAGGGAAATGGAGCTCGTATCTTCGGCCATCTGCGTATACATAAAAATGCGCATCGGAGCTTCGGCTTCGCGGTACGCCTCTTCGACGCCGATCTCTCCGCTCGAAAGCGGACGGAACGAATTATCGTACACCCTCGTAAAAGTCGGCCACATGACAAAGACCGTCATAAAAAACGCGATTCCGTTGAGTACGGCGGTCGGCGGCACTTGCTGCAGAGAGAGCGCGCGTTTAATAAAATCGAGGACGATCGAAAAACGCAAAAAGCACGTCGTCAAAATCAAAATGCTCGGCGCGAGCGTGAGTACCGTAAGCAAAAGGAGCACTTGCACCGAAAACGCAACTTCCCTGCCCGTTTGAGGCTGCGTAAGGGTTATATCGACGTTCGGCACGACAGGATTTCGCACATTGCGATTCATCTCCGTCGTCCCCCTTGCAGACCGTTCGGGAAAATTATTATTCTGCTGAGCGGAAAGCCCTGCACCGCACAAAAGAAGAGCGAGGACGAATGCCGCACGGACGATGCGCTTCGTCCGCATTCGATACGCTTTTTTTCCGGTACAAATAGATGAAGCTCTCATATCAGTTTTCCGAATCGAGGCGGCTTCGCTGCATTCGAAGCATATCGCGCGCTTTATCGCCGTCGCCGCTGAAAACGCTTTCGCCTTTTTTCGTTCCCTGCGGCATAAAGATCGAAAGGATATCGCCGAAGTTCCGCGGACGCCTCACATTTTGACGTGTGTCCGCATAGAGGTTCATCGCGTGAATCGTCTCTTTGTCGGTAACTTCACCGATAAGGTTGACCGCATTGTCGGTAACTCCGATCAAATACGCTTTATCGTCGAGGAGCGAAACGACGTGTACCGATTTTCCGGGAGCGATCGACACGGAAGAGACGACGCGCAAAAATTGATCGCCCTCCCCGATGTCTTTATTCATGCTGCGCTTCATAAGATAGACGACCGCATACACGCACGCAACCACTACGGCAAGAACAAGTATCATGCGGATAAAAAGCCAAAGCGTAGATGCGGGCCGCTCCGTTGCGGCAGGCGAAAGTGCGGGATCGGCTATCGGAAGCGAAGATTCGTCGACGGCCGCAGTTTCAGTCCTTTCGATACGCATATCTTCGGTCACCTGCGTTTGCGCGTACGGCGGAAAAGATACGGCAAGCAGTAAAAACGAAAACACCGCCGTTTTTAATAATTTTGAGTATTGCAACTGTTCCCCCACCCTGTAAAAGTATCAGTGCAGTTCCGTCACCCTCTCAAGCGAAGACAGGATTTCGGTAACACGCACGCCGAAGTTTTCGTCGATGACGACGACTTCGCCCTTTGCAATCGGCTTGTGATTGACAAGGATGTCGACCGGCTCCCCTGCAAGCTTGTCGAGCTCTATGATCGTACCTTCTCCCATACCGAGAATGTCTTTGATCTGTTTTTTCGTGCGGCCGAGCTCTACGGTCATCTCCATGTATACGTCCATGATAAGACCGATATTGCCCTGCTCGCCGCTTCCGGCGATATTGCCTTGAAGCATCGGGTACTGCAGCGACTGCACGTTCGGAATACCGCCCATACTTTGCCCCATCATGGGCATCGCCTGTCCCATGTTCATGCTCCCCATATTCATACCGGGTGAAGCCATCGTTCCGACGGATGCGATATCGGCGGCGCTGAGCGTGCCGCCCGTGCTCATATCGGGAGCCGAACTTCCGCCTCCGAGCGCGCTGCATATCTGCTCGGCAGCTGAAGAGCCGATCGCTTCCCACAGCGTATAGCCCTGCCCGTCGAGCGAGAGCGGATAGTTGAAAAGGACAAATTGATTTTGCGGAACTCGTATCATCGCTTTCGGATCGTTGCGCGCGGTAGGCGGATTGCACGAAATACCCGAAAGCTTACCCGTTTTTTCGAGGGCTTGGATTTCGTCGTTCGTGTGTGTCGACACGGTTTCGGCGATAACGGAAAGCGCCATATCGTCGATGTCCGCATTATCTTCTTTATTCATGAGTCCGACGATCTTTTGCGCAAACTCGGGTGCGAGTATGTAGAGGTGATCGCCTGAAAGACCGCTCGAAAAGTCGGCGAGGATATTGACGACGACTTCCTGCAGCTTCGCCAAAAGACGATCGCGGTCGAGCTGCTCGACGACGGGAGTATCGGCGGAAAAATTCGCGCCGGTCATTTTGTTGAGATTTTCGGCGAGCGGCGTTTTGAGTTCATCCGCAAATTTCTGCAGAACGGCGATATCCAGCTGTACGGAAGGAACGCATCCGACTCTGCCGGATGAATTGAGGCCGTCTACGGATACGCCCGAAAGCAACGCATCAATCTCATCCTGCGATATTGCACCATCACTCATACGAATCATCTCCTTCTACAGAAAGTTCTTCAAAATCATCCGCCGAAATATCTTCCAACTTACCGGTTACCTGCACCGCCATCTTTTTGCCGACGACGCCCGGCTGGCAATAAAATTTCTTTTTGCTTCCTACGCTGAGCGTCAGCGGATCTCCGACGCGGATATTCGACAAGCGCACGACGTCACCGACGCGGAGAGAGAGCACTTCGCGTATCGGCAAATCGATGGAACCGACTTCGGCGACGACATCCATCTCCACCGATGAAAGTTTTTCTTTGAGCGTTCCGAGGTACTGTGTCGTCGAACTTCTGCGCACCGAACTGAACCAAAACTGCGAGGACAGCTTTGAAATGATCGGCTCAATCGTCAAATACGGAATGCAGAAATTCATCATACCTTCTTCTTCGCCGACTTTCATTTCAAGGGTAACGAGAACGACCATTTCCGAAGGAGGCACGATCTGTGCAAACTGCGGATTCGTTTCGATCTGTCCGAGCCTCGGGCGCAAATCGATAACCTGCGTCCACGCTTCCCGCATATTCGCGAGAATGCGCACGATGATACCTTCCATAACCGACTGCTCGATATCGGTTAAATCGCGATTTTTATTTCCGGTCGTCGAACCGCGTCCGCCGAACAGGCGATCGATCATGCAAAACGTAATCGTCGGATCGATTTCAAGCACCGCGTTTCCTTTCAGCGGATCCATATTGACGACGGCAAGCGTCGTCGGTGTCGGAATGGATCGGATAAACTCTTCGTACGTGAGCTGATCGACGGAAGCGACGTGAACGTGTACGAGACTCCGCAGCTGAGCGGAAAGACTCGTCGTCGTCAAACGCGCAAAGGTTTCGTGCATGTTCGACACGGTGCGCAGCTGTTCTTTCGAAAATTTATCGGGACGCTTAAAATCGTAAATCTTGATTTTACGCGTATCGCTGACCGGCTTAAAATCGTCGGTATCGGAATCGCCCGAGCTTATCGCGGTGAGCAGCTGATCTATTTCATCCTGTGACAGAACTTCGTTCATGGCCTTTCCCGATACAAACCGTCTTATTGCTCGATGACATCGAGCTGCTGAAACGAAACGTCGCGGATCTTCGAACCGCTTAAAATTTCATCGTTGATCGCGTTGCGCAATTCGATTTTCAATTTCTGTTCGTTTTGCGGCTTCAATTCCTCGATCGTCTTCTGTGTAAAATACCGGCGCAGATAATCGGTGAGCTCGACTCGCCGTTCGGTTATTTCCGTCGCCGCAACCCTGTCGTCTTTTTTATAGCCGAGGAACACGTTGACGACAACGCTTGCGGGAATGTCGTCGCTCGTTCTCGTCCTGATAGCTCCGAGCGATGAGTACCAATCGAGCACTTCCCTCTGCGCATGGTATTCGTCGCTCATCGGGATCGCCGTCTGCGCCGACGTATTGCTCGAAACGATGCGCACCGTAACAAACACGACGACGACGATGAGGATGACGGCGCCGAGCGCGATGAGTATCCATTTTAATAATCCGGGAACAAGCCCGCCGATTCCTTTTCCTTTTACGCCGCTTCCGCCGTCGGATGCGCTTTCATCGAAATTAATATCGTTGTCTGCCATGATCCCCACCTATACAAACGCACGGTCTACATTTTAAGGAATATTTAACGGTATATTGTACCATCAAAAATGTCCTTCGTCTAGGATAATTATGTCAACCCGCCGGTTATACGCCCGGCCTTCCGCCGTATCGTTCGAAAACATCGGACGCGTATCGGCGTAGCCCGCTATCGAAAACCGACTCTCGTTTACACCGAAGTCGGCAAGGTAGTGAAGCACGTTCATGGCGCGGGCGGCCGAAAGCTCCCAGTTGCTTGCATACGGAGAAGACGAAGAAACGGGCGTATCGTCGGTATGCCCTTCTATGCGGAATCTCCTCGATCGCAGTTCGGGATCCCTGAAAAATTCCGAAAGACGCAAAAGCGTTTCGCGCGTTTCGTCGATGTCGAGGGCGGCGCTTCCTTCGGCAAAAAAGCTGTCGGATGCAAGCGTTATGACGAGTCCTCGCTCGTCGCTCGTTATAGTTATCCTGTTCGATTTGACATCGGGCGCAAAGAGGCTTACCGCTTTTTTTCGCGCGTTTGCAAGCGAGCGTCCCTTTTCCATAGCCGGAAGCGCATTGATATTGTTTCCCAAATCCGCAAGCCGTCCCGTCGCAAGCGAAAGACCGCCCGCCGTCGTTTCCGTTTCACGCATCTGCAGCGCCTGCGTAATCGTCGCAAGCTGCGTTATATCGACTTCCGTCGGATTGTACAGCATGACGAAAAAACAGAGCATGAGCGTAATCATATCGCCGTACGTGGTTTGCCATGCCGTTGACGGCTTTTCGGGCTGTTTGCTTTTCCGCGCCATACTCAATCCTTCAAAACGTCGGCTTCGATCGCGTGCCGCGCAACGGGGTCGAGATACGTGAGCAGCTTTTGCGCCATGATGCGCGGATTTTCTCCCGCTTGAATCGCAAGCACGCCTTCGATAACCATCTCCTTCGTCCGCATTTCAGCGGCGTTATGGCCGATGAGTTTTTGTGCGATAGGACCGATAATCCAGTTTGCGAGCAAAGAACCGTAGAGCGTCGTGATAAGAGCGACTGCCATGTTCGGACCGATAGCCGATTTGTCTTCCATATTGCGCAACATACCGATAAGACCGACGACGGTTCCCATCATGCCGAAACCCGGCGCAAGACCCGCCCACTGGTTTACAAGTCCTATCCACGTCATGTGGCGCGCTTCACACTGATTCATTTCGTTTTCCATAATCGCGCGGATAACCTGCCCGTCCGTACCGTCGACGACAAGCCGGAGTCCGCTTCTCATAAACGCGTCTTCGATATCGTCAAGTCCGTCTTCAAGTGCGAGGATGCCTTCGCGACGGGCTTTTTCGGAAAGAGCGACCATATTTTGGATGATCTGCTTTTCGCCGAAATCATAAATTCTAAAGGCACGCCCCATAATGCGGAAGAGACCGATACAGCGAGAAATCGGAGCGCAGAGCCACAACGAAAAATACGAACCGCCTATCGTCATAAAAATAGAGGGCACATCGAAAATCCCTCCCAGAGAACCGCCGGAAAAGATAACCGACACCATGATACACGCGCCGCCGCCTACGATTCCGATTATTGTCGCTATATCCATACTTTCTCACACCTCTTGCGTATTGATGCCGATCTTTTTCCGATAGGCTATGATCTTTTCGATGATATCTTCGGGTTTGTCTTTTACGACGATTTTTCTGCCGGACAGCATCGCAAGCGTCAAATCGGGATTTTCTTCCATGCTTTCGATCATGTGCGGATTAATCCAATACTTTTTTCCGTTTAAACGCATCACTTCGATCATCGTTATATAATGCTCCGATTGCTTCGAGCCGTCAAGTATTTCAACGCATCGGCAGACTGCCCCTTCGTCGAATGAAAAAATCGCGTCATTTCATTATCGGTTAAGCCGATATACTTGTTTACGGATAATTTTCCGTTTTTTGAATATAAAAAAACTGTTATTACCGCGCGAGGTCATACGTTTCCGTTGCGCGTTTTTCCGTTTTACATTAAATTATTAAAAGGTCGAATGCCGAGTTGCATCAAACTTGAAATCGAAACCGGAAAAGGAAAGCTTATGGGCGCCCGTATTTTTATTATAGAAGATGTTTCCGAAATTGCCAATCTCATCGCAATGTACCTGTCAAAAGCGGGCATGGATGCGCTTTCTTTCGGGACGGCGGAAGCGGCGCTCGAAAAGCTGCGGTCGGATCCCCCGCCAGATCTCGTCATCCTCGACTTAAACCTTCCGGGCATGAGCGGCTTCGAATTCCTCGAAAAATTCCGCTCCGAATACAAAACGACGATACCCGTAGTCATCGTCTCCGCGCGCGACGCCGATGAAGACATCATCAAAACACTCGGATTCGGAGCCGACGAATTCGTTACAAAGCCGTTTTCGCCGCGCGTCCTCGTCGCCCGCGTTCAGGCAAACTTGCGGAGACAGGCAGCGACCGAAGCCGCTGCAGAAGAGACGATTTCATTCGGAACGTACACGCTGCTTTTAAACAGCTGTGTGCTCAAAGAAGGCGCCCAAAAAATCGCCCTGTCGGCAAAAGAGTACGCCGTCCTCGAATACCTCGTCAAACATGCAGGCGAATCTCTTTCACCGGAAAAAATCTACGCGGACGTGTGGAAAGCGCAGTACGGAGACATAACCGCCGTCGCAGTGTACATCCAGCGGCTTCGCAAAAAAATCGAAAAAGATCCGTCGAATCCGGAATTTATTAAAACGGTGTTCGGGCTCGGCTATTGCTTTTCAAAAGAATCGATCGCCTCGCGGCAAGGAGCGAAAAAAGACGCATGACGATCAGGCGCCAATTTCATATCCTTCTCGCAGCGATCATCGTCATTCCGATATGCTGCGCGCTTTTTATTCCGTCGTATCACTATTTTACGTCGCCGGGACGCGCGCTCATCCACGATTATAAAGAGCTGCGCAAAAACGATACGTTTAAACTTTCGGTGCGTGAATGGAATAAGCTCCACGATTATATCCGCCGCCTGCCGCCGGATGTGGAAGTCGCCGTCTTTTCGCTTTCCACTTCGGCCGATATTTTAATTTCATCGATCACCGAACTCAAAGCGGGCACTTCTCTCTCTCCGCTCGTGCTGTGGGGATTCGCATCTTCGACGAGCGATACGTATTTTTATCAATTTACGAGTTTCCGCTTTGCCGGACGAAACGATACGATCATTATTTTAACGCGCGTCGATAAATTCACCAAGCACGAAAGGCGCGGCATGGACTACGTCAACTATTTGGTCGGCATTTTGCTGTGCTTTGCAGCCCTCGTACTCATCATCATCGCAAAAATTTCCCGTGACATATTTACGTCGATCACGATTCTCGAACAGAGAACGCAAAAGATCGCAGACGGAGATTTGAGCGTGCCGCTCACCGACGATACGAAACAGTCGAAAACAAAGAGCAACGAAATCATTTCGCTGACTGAAAACCTTGAAAAAATGCGGAGCGCCCTCCTCGACGCGCACGAGCGGCGCACGCGATTTATCATGGGAATCAGTCACGACCTCCGCACGCCGGTTGCCGTCATCAAAGGCTACACGGAAGCGATTTCGGACGATGTCGTCACCGACAAAAACGAAATCAAAAAATCGCTCGAAATCATTTCGACGAAGACGAATCAGCTCGAAGGCATGATCGACACGCTCATCAACTTTGTAAAGCTCGACAGCGCGGATTGGCGGCAAAAGCTCGTCCCTGAAAGCGTCCTTTCCGTCGTTTCCGAATTCGCAAAAAGCGCCG
Source organism: Treponema socranskii subsp. socranskii VPI DR56BR1116 = ATCC 35536 (assembly GCF_000468115.1). Lineage (GTDB taxonomy): Bacteria > Spirochaetota > Spirochaetia > Treponematales > Treponemataceae > Treponema_D > Treponema_D socranskii. The sequence goes on along the minus strand of NZ_AVQI01000056.1, from coordinate 4,130 downwards.
AAATGACGGGTGCGGTTTTTAAACGCAAAATCACGTCGTCGATCGCCCTCTCCCCCGAATGCAAAGTACCGATGGACAGACAGCTTTTTTCCCGCGCACTCGAAAACCTTTTGAGCAATGCGATACGTTATTCGAAAGACGGAGACGAGATTGCAATTTCGGCGACGGAGACGGAAGACGCATGCGTCATAAACGTCAGCGACACCGGAATCGGCATAGCGCAAAAAGACCTCAATCACATATTCGATATGTTTTACCGAGCGACCGATTCGCGTCGGGAAGAAGGCATGGGCATCGGACTCTCCGTCGTAAAGAGCATCGTCGATACGCACGGCTGGACAATCGGCGTAAGGTCGAAAGCGGGCAAAGGCTCGACGTTTACGATAACGATTCCGAAAAAAGCGGAGCGGGACGTTTAAGCGATACGTTTAGGAAACGAGCAAAGTGCTTCCTTATAAAAGCGCTTCCAAAAATTCGTTGAGAAACAAAAGCCCTTCTTTTGTGAGCGCATAAAAGTGCGCACCATTTTTTTTCCGCCGTAAAGCCAAGCCCCGCCCTTCCCACGCTGTAAAGAGCGCTTCAGCCTTTTCGGGAAAAGCACCGAATCGCGCTTCGTACGTTTCACGGCAGATGCCGCGCGTCATCCGAAGTCCCATCATAAAAAATTCAAAAGCTTCCGTTTTTTTATCTATATATTCGACGGAAAAAGGGAGCTCAGCGAATTTACGTTCCCGCTCCGCACGCACTTGTACCGTGCGGAAATCGTCCGAAAAAAAGATGCGCGAACGGAAATCGTCCGCATCGATTTTTTTGCTTTTCCAAAAGCGCGTATACGAATCGATATCGCGCGTATTCGTAAATCTCGCGGACATATTTTTTCCGTAAAAAGTTCCCGTCGCGCCCGCGCCGATGCCGGCATAGCTTTCGAGATTCCAATAGGCGAGATTGTGCAGGCATTCGCCTCCCCTGCGGCAAAAATTCGACACTTCGTACTGTTCATACCCCGCACCGCATAAAAGATCGCGCCCCGAAATCCAAAGCGCATCGGACGTATCGATGTCGTGCAGGATGTTTCCCTTTTCGATTTCCGAACAAAGAGGCGTGCCTTCTTCGACAGTGAGCGAATAAAGTGAAATGTGATCGGGCGCATGCGCGATGAGCGTCTGTAAGCCCGAAGCGAACGATGCATCCGTCTCTTCGGGAAGACGGGCAATCATATCGACCGACAGCGAGTGCAGCCGTTTTTTTTCAAAAAGCGAAAGTGCGCGGTACACATCGCTCGCGCGGCTCCGTCTCCGCACGCGGCAAAGAGAAGTGTCGCTGAACGATTGAATGCCGCACGAAATACGCGTTACGCCCGAAGCGGACGCCGCATCGAGGAGGCTTTCCGTTACGTCGGAAGGGTTCACTTCCATCGTCACTTCAAGCGGCGCCTTGCGGGACATTTTTAACAATCCCGAAAAGAGACGGTCGATCTGTTTTTCGGAAAGCAGGCTCGGCGTCCCGCCTCCGACGTAGATCGTCTTCCACGAATCGATATCCCAAAGCGAAGTCGTACATGCCGCTTCATTCAAAACGGCATCGATATATTCGTCGGCGATTTTTTCGTTGCAGGGTACGCTGAAAAAATCGCAGTAGGAACATTTCGAAGTGCAAAACGGAATGTGCACGTACAGCGGAAAAGACACGCCCACGGTTCTACAAAAGACGGAATTTCGCAAACGGAAAATACACGGCAAGCCCTTTCGCTTTTATATCTTCAATATGCACCGCACCCCACAGACGGGAATCGACGGCGCTCGTACGGTTGTCGCCGAGCACAAAATATTCGCCGCTTCCGAGCGTACGCGCTTCGAAGCTGCCGCTCACGCCGATCGCGCTGTCCCAATCGGAGGGCACGGAAACGATGTGTACGTTATAGGGCTTTTCGGATCGTTCGAATTCGGTAAGAAAATGGCTGTCCCCCGCAGGCCGCACAAAGACGACGTAGCCGCGCATGTAGATCGTATCGCCGGGCAAAGCGACGACGCGGCGGATTTCAGGCTGTTCGCTTGCCGTATCGCTTCCGAAAAGCGAATACTGCTGTGCGGTAAAAAACCGCGATACCGCGTCGGCGGCCGCCATAAAAACGGACGGAGAAGATGCGCGGCGGGGCTTAAGCATAACGACGTCACCGCGCAAAAGATTTTTCACGATCGGCGTAAATACGGTACACGAATCGGAAGGGATATCGGGCTGCATGGAAACCGAGCGGGAGCGGACGGTAAAGAGCGCAAAAGTGCGCACGAGCGAAATGCCCGCGAAGATGATCAGCAAAAAAAGGATCACCGAAACAATCGTACGTTGGCGCTGTTTTTTTACGTCGAAAGAATAGTCGTACAGTTTTTGTTTCATGCGTGTAACATAACACAAACGCCGCGAGTTTACAATATATAGGCGATTTCATATAATGGAAAAGGTATGGCTGACGGAAAAAAGATCATCGCGGAAAACAGAAAAGCCCGTTTCAATTATTTTATCGAAGACTCGATCGAATGCGGAATAGAACTGCGCGGTTCGGAAGTCAAATCGATAAAAGCGGGCAATCTTTCCTTTCCCGACGGCTTTGCGGAAATCAAAGGATGCGAAGTGTGGGTGCAAAATCTGCACATTTCCGAATATTCCTATTCGTCGGCGTTTACCCCTTCTCCCGATCGGCCGAAGCGGCTTTTGCTGCACAAAGACGAGATAAAGCGGCTTACGCGGAAAACCGAAGAAAAAGGCTACACGCTCGTTCCGCTCGAATTTTATTTGAAAGGCGGCCGCGTCAAAGTGAAGCTCGGCGTCTGCAAAGGCAAAAAACAGTATGATAAACGCGATACGATCCGCGCTCGGGACATGGACCGGGAAGCCGCGCGAGAGTTCCGCAGGGAGATAAACGGCTGATGAAGAGAGCCTTACGCCGTGCGGCGGCGGTCTTCGTCCTGTCGCTCGCCGCATTCGGAGCTCAAAGCCAACCTTCCCGCAATGTCGATTTTTTCGGCGTCATATCTTCCGATGCCGACGGCAATATGATTCAAATGACGGAAACCCTCTACCTCACGCAGCTCGGCGAAGTGCCGGGTATTTCGGTTACCGACAGACGACAAAGCGGTTTTGCCGAATCATACAAAGCGCAGGGCGCTCCCGATTTTTCAAAAGCCGCTGCTCCCCTTGCGTTTTACGCGCTCATCGGCAAAAAAGACCCGTCCGGCGGAAAATGGAACTGCACGATCTGCGTCGCCGACATAGGGACAAAGGATATCCATTCGTATACCCAAACCTACGATTCGTATTATAAAATCCTCATGGAATCGAAAGCCTCTCTGCAGTCGATATTCGAAAATCTTTTGAATAACCGAAACCCGAAAGAAGCCGATCGGACGAACGACACAAACATACCCGATAATCGGAGCCCTACTCTCTCGACCGATTCGATCGCGGGAACGTGGAGCGGCGAAGATTCTATCGATAAAATCGTCATTCTCCGGGGCGGGCGCGGATTCATCATCTACAAAAACGGGGCGACGATGAACATTTCCGTTACGGTTACGGGAAAAGAAGTAACCGTAACGCAGGCGGGAAAATCGAACGCATCGTTTTTTCCCGAACTGCCGCGCGAAGCCGCCCTCCTCGCAGCGACGGACGCCCCGCCCCTCACGTGGAAACTCACCGTACAAAACAGTTCGACGCTGTCGGGCATAAAAACGACGCTCGTAGAAACGAACGGCGATATCGTCTCGGGCGACGTGCGGATCGAGTGGAAACGAAAGTGATTGCGCGAATGTACGACAGGGGCGCGAGAACGGCAAATCGTATCGTGCAATGAGGCTGTCTCAAAAATCGATCATTTTTTCGACAGCCCATCGCAGCTCAAGCGAGCATCGCCGTATGCCGATTGCTTACGGCAGCGTCACAAACGGCTTTTTAAAGTCCTTCCAGTACGGAGCATTTTCGTAGGCGCTGACCGAGGCGGCGGGCACCTTTAATTCTACGCCGGACAAGGTTACGCCGCTAAAAGCATCGCTTCCCAGTGCGGGAGGGCTTACCGCCTTGCAGGTAACGGTTTCCAATGCCGTACAGTTTTTACAGAAATCACCGCGCAAATGCTT
>NZ_AVQI01000055.1 GCF_000468115.1 Treponema socranskii subsp. socranskii VPI DR56BR1116 = ATCC 35536 | reverse complement strand
CGTTGAGCGTTTTTCGACTTCCGACTTACAAGAGCAAAATCCGAGCAGTGGTCGTTCGCGCTGTATCCGTGCATCGGGCGAAGTTTGCTCCGCCGCTTTTCCGCTTTTTCCGCATAATTGACAGAGCGCCGTTTTATCGTTATATTTAAAAAAATTCGTTTTGGAGGAATGTTATGGCCGGAACAAGTAAAAACTCCCGTACATCGGTTGCGACGCATAAATTTATGTGTCCCGACTGCGGCGGAGAAATCATAATGAAGACTATGTTCGAAAAGGGAAAAATTAAAAACGTGGCGGAATGTTCTAAGTGCAAGCGGACGGAGCGGCGCCCGAAAGACTTTAAATGATTTTTTATTCGTACGGAGGATTAATGCCCCTGCACTTTGCGTCGGGTATGTTGATTTTTACAATGCGAAAACCGCACTCACGGGTGCGGTTTTTTTATTTAACCGATTAACCGAAACGACGGCTTTATTGGCTCCGCCATGCGTCAATTTGCGCTTCCGCCGCTTCTCCATGTGTCGAGCTGAGTTTGAATCAAGCGCGGAGCTTCTTCCAAAATCGCGTTTTGCGCTTCTTTCGTTTTCGGCGCATCGTAGATTTTTACAATCGTCACTTTATAGCTGCCGTTTTTTAAATTCGTCATGATCGTGCGGAGCCTGCCGATCTCCCAGCCGCCGTCGAGGGCGCACACGACGACGGGGAGCCCCGTCGCTTCGGCGAGTTTTCGAAATCCCGCGGAATAAAATTTTCCGACGTTTCCGTTCCGCGTGCGAGAGCCTTCGGGAAAGAGCACCGGAATTTGATCGCGAGCGAGCACGCGCTTTGCAAAATCTTCGATCGTCTTCATCGCCGTTACGGGACTTGCTCTTCGAGGGATAAGGCAGTGCTCCTGTGAGCGCAGCATTTCCGATACAAGCGGAATATGGCGGCCTAGCTCCGCCTTTGCGACAAAGCGCAGACTTTTATCGCGAAAATAATTCATATAGCAGGGTATGTCGAAAAGGCTTTGATGATTCGAAATGATGATAAACTGCGGCGGAAGTTCGCGAAAACGCCGCTTGTCGCCGATAAAACGAAAATGCTTGTAACACGATAAAATCGAAAACAAGCGCGGAGCTACCGTACGCACGATATAATCGGAAAGAACGGCGCTCGCTTTTTTAGATATGGGATACAAAATGATATTGCCGATGGACGGCAATGTTACCATTCCGAACAGGCAGCATAGTGTGACAAGGCTCGACATGGCATCATAATATAATGAAAAGTCCCAGCTGTCAAATAGAAGGGGATGGGTATCTCAAAAGTCGGTTACTTCTTTGACAGCCCTAGTCCCTTGTCAGAAAGCGCTCGGTCTCCGCGACAATCGTATCGAGATCTTTGTAAAGGCGTTTCGATTCGGGTATGCTGCCTAAAAATATCGTGCCGTAGCGCTTTTCGTAGATGCGTTTGTCGAGGAGTGCGACACAGCCGCGGTCGTCGCTCCGTCTTATAAGGCGTCCGAATCCCTGCCGGAATTTGATCACCGCTTCGGGAACGCTGAGTTCCATAAACGCGCTTCCTCCGCGCTTTACGACGGCTTCGGATCGGGCGGTAAAGACCGGATCGTTCGGTACGGAAAACGGCAGCTTTACGATGATCACTTGCGAAAGAGAGGAGCCGGGCACGTCGACGCCCTGCCAAAACGAATCGGTCGCAAAGAGCACGCTTCCGATATCTTCACGGAACGCATCGAGGAGGCGGGAAGCATCGTCGTCGCCCTGCTTTAAAAGTCGGAACTTCGAAAGAAAGGGAGCCGCATCCGTAAAAGTGTTTTTGAGCATATCGTAGGATGTAAAGAGAACAAGCGTCCTGCCCCGTGCAGCCGAAACGAGGCGGCTCACCGCCGACACGACAAAGCGCTGAAAGTCGACGGCGTTTTCGGGAAGAGGGGCGTCGGACGGAACGGAAAAAAGCAGGTTCGTTTTATACGGAAACGGAGACGGAAAATCTCCCGTAAGGATGCGATCTTCGTCGGCAAATGAAGCGCCCGTCCGCCGCATCCACCACGAAAAATTTTTGTGTATCGAAAGCGTCGCCGACGTACACACGACCGACTGCATCGGTTCGAATACGCCCGTGTTCATAAGAGGCGCGATGTCGAGCGGCGTTTTCGTAAACAGCGTGTACTGCCGATCTTCGTCTTTTGCCGAAAGCGCATCGCTCGGAAGATATTTTTTTTGCAAGTAAAATACCGAATCGCGTTTTTCATCCCACGCCGTAAAGTCGTTGAACAAAAGCAAAGCCGCTTCGAGCCTGCGAACGACGAGCTTCGCTTCCCAATACGCGCCTGCCGCTTTGTCCTCGTCCGTGATGCCTTCCATCAATTCTTTTACGAGGGCGATAAGCGATGAAAGAGAAGACGCAAGGGAAGCGGCAAGAGAAAGAAGCGGCCCGAAATCGCGAGAAGTCGCATCGGAGAGGCGGATCGTGTAATCGTCCTGCAATATATCTCCCGCCGCAGTTTCCAAATCCGCAATCGCCGACTTAACGCGGCTCACGATTCCGCTCGCATCCGCCGCGCGCTCTTCGTTCGACGACAGGATCGCAAGCGTGCAGATATATCCCGCTTCGGAATTTTTGTGGCTGCGGTACAAAAGATTTACTTGACGCAAAAGCGCAAATCGGTTCGCCGTGCCGCTGAAAAAACTCGTCGCCGCGTTTTCGATACCGTGCGCTTCATCGAATACAACGTGACGATACGGCGGCAAAACCGCCTGATCGTCCCAGCCCGCTCCGCTCATGCGCGACTCGATGTCGGCGAAAAGCAAGTGGTGATTGACGACGACGATATCGGCAGAAGAAGCCTCTTTTCTCACTTTCATGACAAAGCACTGCGTGTAAAAAGGACAGCGCGGCCCCATGCACGCATCGCTTTCGCTTTTTATGCGCGACCATATCTTTTCTCCGGGCATAAAGGGCAAATCGCTTTTGCTTCCCGTCGCGCTCTTGTCAGCCCACCGGGCGATCGCATCGAAGGTTTCCGTATCGTCTCCGAAAAGCTCTCTTTCGCTTCCCGCGTCCGAAAGGCGGCGGAGGCACACGTAATTTTGCCGCCCTTTGACGAGAACGGCTTTGCACTTTTTTCCGATTATTCTTTCCGCCGCGGGAATGTCTTTTTCGCACAGCTGTTGCTGCAAATTAATCGTGCCCGTGGAAATGACGACGCGCTCGCCGTTCGAAGACGCCCACAGCATCGCGGGGATGAGATAAGCGTAGGATTTTCCGACGCCGGTTCCCGCTTCGAATACGCCGAGCGAATTTTCATTGAAGGAGCGGGCGATGCTTCGAAGCAGAGCGATTTGCACGGGGCGCTCTTCATAATTTTCGGACAGGACGGAAAGCGGGCCGCCGTTTTCGAGGTAGAGAGATACCGCATCGATATCGAGTTTTTTAATCGATTTCGGTTTGACCGCTTCCATGACGACGTAGACTCGAGAAGCGCTGTTGTCGATGATGTAAAAACCTTGCGCGCGCTCGGAGGCGGCGGAAGCGGCCGCCATATCCGCGTCGGAAGGTTCGAGGTATCCGCTCGGATGATTGTGGATGAGAACCGCGCATTCTCGCACGTCATTTTGATTTATGGGAACTTCGCTCTCGTTGCCGCGGGCGCCGACTTTTACCGAAACGACGATCCCCGACGAATCGATATCGCCGGTAAAAAACACTTCGTTCCCTCCCGCTTCTTCGACGGCGCGCTTGAGCTCATCGATAACTGAATCTGAAAAATATTTTCGGCTGTCCATCACTTCCGTCCGGAACGCTTACAACTATATGAAATTGCATCGCTGCAAAACAACGATTATGTCGTCCCCGTATTTCCTCACGTAAAAATCTAACCGTAACTATCAGCTTTCGGCAGAGAGTCTTAGCCGCATCATATTTCTTTATGACTTTTGCGTCTACTCGTTCCTTTGCAATAATCTTCATCTAGATTTAACGTGATGCAACGCGTTGTGTTGACTTTTCGTACAATGTGCTATAGACTTATATCAATCGATTACATTATCGCGGTTTTGCTTTGCATAAACCGCGTTTTTTGTATCATTATCCTGCGTCCGATACCGGAAATGTCATACCGGAGTGATTTCGCTTTCTATTGGAGTATGTGATGCGACCTGCACTGTACGATGCCGATGAGCCGTTTCCGTCCTTTTCCCGGCGGAGGCGGCTGCAAAATCGTCTAAAAAATTATTTTACCGATCCGTACAATATCATCATGCTCGTTTCCGTAGCGATTTTATGCTATCTCATCGTCGTGCCTCTCGTGCAGATGATCGGTACGACGCTTACGATGGCGAAAACCGACCTCCGTCGCGTGCGCGGTGCGCTCGAAGGTCAGTTTACGCTGTACTATTGGAAGCGGCTTTTGGCAAGCGACGTTTCGCGCAATCTCTTTTGGATTCCGCTCCGCAATTCCCTTGTCATCGCCGTTTGTACGAGCGCGCTTTCGATTCTCATCGGCTCTCTTGTCGCGTGGCTTTTAGTGCGTACCGATCTGCCGGCAAAAAGATTTTTTTCGCTTGCGGTGATCGTACCGTATATGCTGCCGTCGTGGTGCAAATCCATGGCGTGGCTCACCGTGTTCCGTAACGAAACGATAGGAGGAGCTGCGGGCTTTTTAAGCTATTTCGGCATCAACGCTCCCGACTGGCTTGCCTACGGGCCGCTTCCGATCGTACTCGTGCTTTCCATACATTATTATGCCTATGCGTATCTCCTCGTTTCCGCAGCTCTCCGTTCGATCAATTCGGAACTCGAAGAGATGGGAGAGATCGTCGGCGCGTCGAAGGGGCTTATGCTCAGGAAGATCACCTTTCCGCTCGTGCTTCCGGCCATCCTTTCGAGCGTCATATTGACTTTTTCAAAAGTGATGGGCACTTTCGGCGTTCCGTCTTTTCTCGGTCTCAAAGTCGGCTACTATACGATTTCGACCTCGCTCTATGCGACCGTTCAATCGCAAAAAGGCACGGGCTTTGCGATCAGCATTATGCTTATCCTCATCGCGTCGGTAAACATCTTCGTCAATCAAAAGCTCATCGGTTCGCGGAAATCCTATGCGACGATCGGCGGAAAGGGCGGCCGCTCGACGCCGCTTTCGCTCGGTTCGTGGAAAGCGCCGACGGTCGTTGTACTCTCCGCGTTTTTGGCCGTAGCCGTCATACTGCCGCTCGGCATTTTGCTTTATCAAACCTTTATGCTCCAAGCCGGCGATTACAGTTTTTCGAATTTTACGCTGCATCACTGGCTCGGCGAAAGCGACCCCTTGATTTCCGACGGACTTCCCGGCGTCTTCAAATCGCCGCAGTTTTGGATGTTCGTCAAAAATACGCTCTTGCTTGTCGCGTGGACGGCCGTCATCGCGACGATCTGCGGACAGGTCATCGGCTATATCAATTCGCGCGGCAGGCATTTAAAAAGCGGAAAGCTCGTCGAACAGCTCGTGTTTATCCCGTACCTCATTCCGTCGATCGCTTTCGGTGCGATGTACCTTGCCATGTTCGCATCTCCGACCCGCGTTTCGTTTTTCGGACATCCGCTGACGCTCATTCCGTCGCTGTACGGTACCTTTGCCGTGCTCGTTCTCGTTTCGATCGTAAAACATTTGCCCTTTGCTTCCCGCGCGGGTACGTCCAATATGCTCCAGATAAGCACGGAACTCGAAGAAGCGGGGCAGATCGCGGGTGCGAATTTTTTGACGCGCTTTTTCAAAATCGTGTTTCCGCTTTCCAAAAACGGTTTTATGAGCGGTCTCATGCTCATTTTAATAAGCATCGCAAAGGAGCTCGATTTAATCGTCATCCTCATGACGCCGACGCAGGCGACGCTGCCGTATATGGCGTACACGTATTCGACGAACGGCTTTCAACAGCCGGCGAGTGCCGTCGCAATCGTGCTTTTTATCCTCGTGTTTTTATTCTATTGGATCGCAAATAAATTTTTCCACGCCGATATTGCCGGCGGGCTCGGAGGCTAGACGTGAGCAAAATCGTATTGACCGGCATCAACAAATATTACGGAACGAACCGCGTTTTAAAAGACGTCGATTTGACGATCGAAGACGGAGAGTTTATGACGCTGCTCGGTCCTTCGGGCTGCGGCAAAACGACGACGCTGCGCGTTATCGCGGGGCTCGAAAAACCGCAGTCGGGCTCAATCGTTATGGACGGCGAGCGCATCGTAAACGCGGCCGAAAGTTTTTTCGCACATCCTGCAAAAAGAGGCTTAAATCTCGTATTTCAGTCGTACGCTTTGTGGCCGCACATGACGGTATTCGATAACGTCGCCTTCGGTCTTCGCGTAAAGCATACGCCGAAAGACGAAATCAAAAAGCTTGTCGAAAACGCGCTCAGCCGCATGCAGATCGGCGAATATGCGGGGCGCTATCCGTCCGAGCTTTCAGGCGGACAACAGCAGCGCGTCGCCATTGCCCGCGCTATCGCAACGCCGGTCGAACTCCTCTTACTCGACGAACCTCTGTCGAATCTCGACGCAAAGCTCCGCGTCGATATGCGCAGCGAACTGAAGCGATTGCACGAGGAGATGGGCACGACGATCATCTACGTAACGCACGATCAAGTGGAAGCGCTCACGCTGTCGACACGCATCGCCGTTTTTTTCAACGGGCACATCGAACAGGTTGCAAGTCCTATGAGCTTATACCAAAATCCTGCAAGCGTGCGCATCGCGGAATTTATCGGAAATCCGAAAATAAATCTCACGGGCGGAAAAGCGAAGCGGACGGAAGCGGGGCTCGAAGTCGAAAGCGCATTCGGAAATTTCACATTTCAAAAAAGCGACTGCACCGATAAGATTCCCGACGGAACATTCGACTGCAGGATAGGCTTTCGGCCGGAAGAAGTGACGGTTTCCCGCACGGCCTCCAAGGGCGCCGTCGAGTGCCGCGTGTATTCGAGCATGCCTGCGGGAAGCGAAACGCTCATACGCCTTTCCGTCGCCGGAGAATCTTTCCTTGCAAAGCGGCTCGGTATCCGTCACTACAAAGCCGATGAAACGGTTTACGCGGCTATAGCCCCCGAAAAGATCAACGTGTTCGACGCGTCGTCCGGCGTTCTCGTAAAAAAATCCGTCGAAGGCGAAAGCGATTGATCGTATCGATGTAATTATCGGATATTGTAATTAATTAATTATTTTTATAGGAGTATATGATGAAAAAGATTGCGGTAGCGATGCTGTTGGCGGCGGCGATGTTTTCGTCCGCATTTTCGATGGGACAAACCGAAACGAAATCGAACAGCCAAGAAGCGAAGTGGGCGAGGGACAACGGACTCGACAAAGACGAAAGCGTCGACGAACTCTATCAAAAAGCGAAAGCGGAAGGCTCCCTCGTCATTTATACGATTTCGAGCCGTACGCAAAAAGTTGCAAACGCTTTTAAAGAAGCGTACCCCGGCATCAACGTGGAAGTATACGATATTTCTTCCGGCACGTTGAAAGAAAAATTCGCAACCGAATATAAATCGGGCATCCGCACGGTGGATATTTTGCATTCGAAAGAGCAGGTCGGCGAATACACGTATGAAATGTTTTCCGAAGGCATGCTGCATAACTATCAGCCTGCATCGATTTTCAAAAACGTTCCGGCTTCTTATATGACGCTCACTCCGCTCATGCTCGAACTCAATCTGTGGTTTTACAATATCGAAGTGTATAAAACGTGTCCGATTACGTCGTGGTGGGATTTTACGAAGCCCGAATGGAAGGGACGCGTCGTATTTCAGGACGCGGCGAGCAACGACGCTTACTGCGCTCCGCTTACGGCTATGGTGCAGCATGCGGACGAAATGGCTGCCGATTACGAAAAAGTGTTCGGTAAAAAAAATCAGCTTGCAAAAGACGAGCCGAACGCGGGATATGCTTTTATCAAGCGCTTTCTCGCAAACTCGCCGATCATCGCAAAGGGTTCCGATGAAGTTATCGAACTCGTCGGCGCAAAGGGTCAAAAAAATCCGCCGGTCGGCTACGCGTCTTCCGTAAAGCTTCGAAAGCAGCGTGACGGTTACGCAATCAATTACGGTCCGAAGACCATGCACGTGTCGAACGGCATTCCCGCGCTGAACTTTATCGCGATCGCGAACGAATGCAAACATCCGAACGCCGCAAAGCTTTTTATTAAATTTTGGATGGGAGGCGAAGACGGAAAAGGGAAGGGCTATGAGCCGCTCGTTTCCCTCGGTTCGTGGTCGGTGCGTCCCGAAAATCCGTCGGCGAAAGGAAATATTCCGCTCGCCGATATTCCGCTGTGGGACATCGATTTCGATTATATCTACAACAATATCGAAACCGTCCGCGATTATTGGATCGCGCACAGAAACTAAACTGCGGATCGTGCAAAGATCGCATATCGATTTTTGCGCGCCGCATGCGTACTTTGCGCGGGGCTGTCCTTTACGAAGTTTTCAATAACTTCCGGGACAGCTCCGGCTTCCTTGTTTGCTATCCTATTTTTTAAAACCTGTATTTCATTCCCAGCTGCACAAAGCTGTTGTGACGGAAGGCGGGGAATTCGCTTTTGTCCGCATCGAACGTGTGGATAAATAAGCCCGACGCGATGATGTCGAAGCTGTCGGCGACGTTCCACCTTATCTGCGGCATGACGATGAGGTCTTCGCGTTCGATACCCCAGATGATGCGCAGTTCCGGTTTGATCTTTTCATGATTCCAGCTGTCGGAAATATTTACGACGATTTTATCGTTCGTGTAGCTCGCGTTCGCGTTGTAGTCGACGTCGTATGCGCCGTTATCGCGCACGCCGCCGTCGTTCAGCACGCAGCTTCCGATCGTCTGTACGTTTACGTTGAGGTTACTGAGCGGCAGATCTTTGTCGAATCCGAACACCCAGCCGATCGAGTGATTGCGAATCGCCGCGTCGCTGCCGGAAAAATCGTTTGTCATCGTGTACGCCGCTTCCGCGCGGAAGTTGAATCCGCCGAAGGTTTTCGCTCCTTCCGCGCCGAAGACGTGCAGCCGGTCGTAGTCGATGAATGTGTCGCCCTCGGCGGCATTTCCGGTTGAAAGATAATTTTGAACATAGCTTTGCAGCTTTGCAGCATTGACCGACGCCTTTTTGCTGCGCCCCGTATAGTACGAAAGCCCCACATCCCAAGTACCGAGCGTCGCCGTCGCTCTCACTCCCGCCTGTCCGTATTTCAGCCGGTACAGGTTCGGATAAAAATTATTGCCGGCGAGCGAATTTGCGTGCGAAAGCATTGTCATATATTTTACTATGATTGGGGGAGGGGTAGTACCGGTAATGCCGCCTGGAAATTTGTGTTTGATGACACCCGCCGCTGCCGCCGTCACACTTGCTTTCAGCGCGCTCATTTCAGCCGGCTGCCACATACCGCTTCCGTAACGATCGGCGGTCATAAACGGCGCGTAGATGCCTTCGACGCGCAGGCTGTTTACGATGCCGACATCTTTCGGCGCGTTCCACACGAGGCGCACCATCGGTTCGGAAATGCGCCTGTCGATGTAGTCGGGGATGATAAAATCGGTATAATCGTTCGCGTTGAAGTTGTCGAGCACGTGCAGTTTGTCGCCCTTGCCCCAGACGACTTTCATTTTACCGCCTTCGAGCACGAAGTTTCCGAGATACGCGCGGAGCGTCATCTCATCGATGATATCGAAGGGGTAGTCGGCGATGACATCTTTGTTGAACGCGAATGTTACGTCGGCTTCCGTTTTACTCCCTTCGTATGCGAGTTCGATCTTCCCTTTCGGTTTGATATACGTATCCCAATCGGAAAACGATTTATTGTTGCCGTCCGAGTTCCTGCTGTCGACGTAATAGCGGAAATCGATTTTCGCTTCGCCTCCGATGCTGAGTCCCGCGCTTTTGCCGTCCTGCGATGCGCCGCCGAAATCGTCGGACACATCGCTTTCGAAATCCGCGTTTCCGAAATCGAGCGCATCCTGCGCGTGCGCAAAATAGGGCAGTATAAAACACAGTGCACCGATCAGCGCCGCAATGGCTTTTGTCTTTTTCATATCCGTGTCCCCTTTGTTTAATTATTAATAATTTTTACCGTTGCCGATTTCACTGCAGCCTTTATTTGCCCGTGTTGAGAAAGCTCTGAGTAAATACGCGGTCGGGGATCGGCTTATCGAGGACGATGTTGTCAAGCGCGTTTCCGTTTGCGTCTTTCCGCTGCGTGATCGCGATGCGCGTCGAGTGACCCGTCTGCACGTTTTTGAGCACGTTCGACATGGGGATATTGTAGCCGCCGATGTTTTTAAGCTTTTCTACGGTGAGCACTTTTAAAAGCGAGCCGTCTTTTTTATCGTACATTTCCGCGTACACCGGAACGTAGGTCGCTTTATCGATCCATTGGATGCGGTATTTGTACTGCGCTTTCGACGCGTTTACCGGAGTCGATTTGACGACGTAGCAGTTGAAGCCGTTTTTTTGCTCTTCTTTCAGCAGTTCATGCGTGTCGTCGTCGAGTTCGCGCGTCGACATATCGTCGTAGGTTGCATCCGTTCCGGTAAACGATTTATCGCCTTCGCTCGAATTGACGCGGCGCGTATTGCGGAGCGCCGGGAGGTAGATCCATTTGTCGTCGTCGGCGTTTTTCTTTTCCATTTGGAGAAAGCGTGTATTGATATTGCCCTTGTTCGTACTGTTTTTGAAAATGATGACGACGTCCGACGTGTCCGTCTGTGCGTTGTGCCGCCCGTATTCTTCGATTTCGCGGCTTTCTTCGATCGAACCGTTTTTTGCAATCAAATCCATTTTAATAAGGGAATGATTGTAGGCGGGCTTTTTTACGTTGAGTACCTTTTCGATAACAGCGCGCCCGTCTTCGGCAAATGCCGCTCCCGCTGCGGCGAAAGCCGCCGCCGCAAAAGTGATTTTAATAAGCGATGCTTTTTTCATATATACCTCCTATAAAGAG
>NZ_AVQI01000054.1 GCF_000468115.1 Treponema socranskii subsp. socranskii VPI DR56BR1116 = ATCC 35536 | reverse complement strand
GGGCTTCGAAGCTCACTTTGACATCTGCCGCCTTTGTTACGATGAGGGTATGGGTAGTCGTCGTATTGCTTATAACGGCGCCGTCTACCTTCCATTCTTTTACTTTGTGATTTGCAGCGGGCGTCGCCGTAAAGGTTACGGTTTTGTTCTTTTCGACGTTTATGGGACTTACCGCTGTTTCCGGTATGCCGTCCGCCTTTGCTGTGAGCGTGCCGTTTCCGCCTTCTACGCCGAAGGTTACCGCGTACTTTGTCGGCGGCGCGCTTTTAAGCTTAAACTTTACCGTTACGGTTACCGGCTGCACTACTTTTATCTTTGCAATCGTGCTGCCGCTTCCTCCCGTTCCCGCTTCAAAGGCACCTGTGTCTATCGACCAAAAGTCAACGTTGTGCGTCGCGGGGTTGTCCGGTGTTGCGGTAAACTCGACGATTTTGTCCTGCTCCACCGTGTCGCCCGAATTGATTTCGCTGCCGTCGACCGTCGCTTTGATCGTACCGTTTCCGCCGTCTACGCCGAAGGTTACGGCGTGTTTGGGTGTTCCGCCGCCGGAATCGCTG
>NZ_AVQI01000053.1 GCF_000468115.1 Treponema socranskii subsp. socranskii VPI DR56BR1116 = ATCC 35536 | reverse complement strand
GCAGAAATCGCGAGTGTCTCCCATATATAGAAAAACGCTTCAGCGTTTTTCGTCTCCGGACTTTAGCGACGGCGATATTTCAGACGGCGCTTTTTATCGTACCTCCTTACGGTAATTTATAGCGCGTGACAGGGCACCTGAATCCTGCCGTATCTATGAAACGCTTTATGTGCTATACTGGTTACAGCAATATTATTATGAAACGTATTGAACTTGAACCGGCGCGCATCGCGGATGTGCTGAAAGAAAATCTCGGACAGGAAGATGTCGTCTTTGTTTTTCCGACCGATGTCGCCCTCGTTTCATGGGCGGAATGGTGTGTAAAAAATCCTCAAGCGTCGGGTGTTAAAGCCGTTGCGCTCGAGCGCTTTATCGCGTGGGACACTTTTAAAGAAAAATACGCCGTCGCAAAAGAGAGCGGCCGTCATGCCGTGCCTGCCGTGCTCCGAAAAGTATTCGTTCGAAATCTCATCGAAGAAAATGCCGCCGCCGTCCGAAGCGGAAAACCGATTTTTAAGAGCATCGTACATCCGCAGTTTGCAGCCGAAGCCGATTCTTTTGCCGATTGGATTGCAGGAAATCTTCCGCTTTTGAAAACGTGGTATGAAAAATTTTCCCGCTATGCAAGCGAGCATCCCGAAGCGGCAGACGATGAAGACGAAGATTATCTTACGCTCTACCGGCGCTATGTCGATTTTTTAGGCGATGAGATGTTCGAGCCTGCGTGGCTCGTGCCGGACTTTACGGAAGAGCGTAAAAAATTTATTATTTTTTTCCCGGAACAGCTTGAAGATTTCGATGAATACGAAGCGGTCTTTGCTACTGCCGAAAACATAACTTCTTACGTGCTTCCCGAAAAAGAAATGCATGCGGGCGAAGTGTTCGTTTATCCCGATGCGAGGACGGAGCTTCGAAGAACGGCGCTCTGCATTCGGGACATCGTCGGAAAAAGCGGCAGAGAGCTTTCGTATGAAGATATCGCGCTGCACGTTCCCGAACTCGAAACCTACCGGCCGTATATCGAACGGGAACTTGCGAACTACCGCATTCCCTTTGTCGTGCGAAGCGGGGTGCGCTTTACGGTCGGCAGCGCCGGCAGCATTTTTGAAGATATCGACGAATGCCGAAAAACCGATTATTCGTACGACAGCGTGCGCCGCCTCGTACTCGACGGGCGCGTGCCGTGGAAAAACAAAGCGCTCAACGAAAGCCTTGTGCGCGAAGGGAACCGGCTGCACTGCATCTGCAATTACGGCAGCGGAGACGTATGGATCGAATCGCTCGCTAAATCCGGACGAAGCGAGCGTGAGCTTGAATTATACAAGCGATTAAAAAAATCGATCGAAGCCGTTACGGGTGCGAAGACCTTCGAAGGCTTGCGGACGGCGTGGCTTATGTTTAAAAACGAATTCCTTTCCGATGACGAGTTCAGCGTCGAAGCGAATAATGTTCTCGGACGCTGCATTGCAGAGCTTGAAACGCTTGTCGCTATCGAAAAGGATTATATCGTGCCGCTTGATTTGAAGCTTCGCTCGCCGTTTTCTTTTTTTATCAACGAGCTGAGAAGCAAAACCTATCGCCCGCAGGATACGCTTTCGGGAGTTTCCGTCTTCGATTATAAAGTCGCCGCATGCGCCGCCTATCCTGTCAACATCGTCATCAACTGTACGCAGGACGCGCTTACCGTCGTCCGTAAGCCGCTCGGTTTTCTCAATACGCAAAAACGCCGTGCGCTCGGCATACGCGATTCCGATGCGGCGTCTACCGCCTTTATCAGGCTGTACGGAAAATTTAATAATACGGTCGGGACGCGGAGTATCTTTTCGTGCAGCGAACGGACTTTCTCAGGCTTTGCGATACCGCATACGTATTTCGATATCGCTCCCGTCGAAAAAAATCATACGCCGCTCGACGAACTCGATGCGAACGATTTTATCCTCAATGAAAAAAAATGGTTTTTATCGGAATCGGATGCTCCCCGCGCTTTAAGCGCCCTGCAAAAGGTGCAGTATGAACATTGGAAAGCGTCTTCGGATTTTTCCGTAAACGCTCCCCGCCCGCAATCCGTAGACGCCGGTGTCAAAAAAACAATCGACTATGTTTTGAAAGAGCGCCGCACACCGAACGGCTCTTCAAGCGAAGACGCTTTTGCGGTAAAGATCAGTCAAAGCGATATGCGGGATTTTTTCCCGTGTCCCCGGAAGTGGATTTTCAAATCGGTCGTTAAACTCCGCGAAGATTCCCTCGATGCGTCCTTGTTCGAAAAATACGATCAGGGAAACATCAATCATAAAATCCTCGAACTGCTTTTTAAAACTTTTGATACGCTGCCGGTCACGGATGAAGACGGAACTTTCGGAGAGCGTGAAAACGACATACGAAAATTAATAAAAGAAAAAACAGGGGAAGCGATCCGCGACAAGTCGTTCGATTTTTATCAAAGCCCGATTGCGCTTCGCGTGCTTGAAGAGCAATCGCATAAATTCGAAAAGATCATCATCGATTTTCTGCACGAGTTTTGTAAAAAAGAAAAAGGTTTCGGCGGCTGCCGCGTCGTTTCGACGGAAGCGCTGTGTGAAGCGTGGGAAAACGAAAAACGTTACAAGTATTTCGGAAAAATCGACTGTATAC
The DNA here is from genome assembly GCF_000468115.1 of Treponema socranskii subsp. socranskii VPI DR56BR1116 = ATCC 35536. Taxonomy (GTDB): domain Bacteria; phylum Spirochaetota; class Spirochaetia; order Treponematales; family Treponemataceae; genus Treponema_D; species Treponema_D socranskii. Next base: position 7,190 of record NZ_AVQI01000053.1, on the reverse strand, counting down.
TTTCCGATGATGCGGGGCGGATCATCATCGTCGACTATAAAAATACGTCTCTTCCGTCGATCGCTTCGTGCCGCGCGGATGAAACGACGGGTACGCTCGACAATTTCCAATGCGCCATGTATGTAACGCTGTGGAATCTTGCCGATCCCGTTAAAGTCGATAAAATGGTCTTCTGTTCGATAAAAAATGCGGGTGAAAGCGTCGCCGTTATCGACGATGAAAACGCAAAAAAAACGCCCGAATCCTATGAGCCGACGCTTTCGGTATTTGAGCGCTATGCTTCCCTCTTTTACGAAAGGGTCGAAAACGGAAATCCCGAACCGCTTCGAGGAGTGCGGCACGGAGACGACGCGCTTATCGTACCCGACGTGTATTCTGACTGTATGGCTTGTGATTTTAAAACGATCTGCCGCACGGCATATACGGTCGCATCTCACAAACTGTAACTCGGGAGCCTGCGATGAAAAACGATTACGCATACCTTGACCTTTTGGAACATCCGCTCGACGATCAGCAAAAAAAAGTGTGCTGCTCCGTAAAAAACGCCGTCGTCGCTGCGGGAGCGGGTTCGGGCAAAACGCAAGTGCTTGCAACGCGCTTTGCATGGCTCGTTATGGAATTCGACGATATCAGAGCGCCGGCTGTTTTGACGCTGACGTTTACGAAAAAAGCCGCCGCCGAAATGTACGCGCGCATTTACAAAACGCTCGTATTTTTTTCAAAAAACGAACGGGTACCGGAACGCCAAAGAAAAAATGCCGCGCGGGCTGTAAGCGAATTTGCCGATGCCCGCATTCAAACGCTCGATTCGTACTGCGGCGCCGTCGTGCGTCAGGCTGCGAACCGTTACGGCATCCGTCCGGATTTTACAACGGGAAGTACGGACAGCGAGCGGAATATTAAAAATCTTGCATTGCCCTTCGTGCTGAAAAATCTTTCACGGCCGGGCATCCGCCGTTTTGCCGAAGCGGGCAAAGTGCAGGAGTTTTCGGATTCCCTTGTCGCAAAGATTATCGGCGAGTATACTTCGCTCGCAACCGAAAGCGGCCGGTTTACGCGCTCCCTCGAAACGCAAAAATCGATAATTTCAGATGCGTGGAAAAAAATCGTAAGCGATAAGGGTGACGGCTCCCTCTTCGATATCGTTTCAAACGTCCTTTCGCTATGCGCCGAAGCGAAAAGCGATGCGTCATGCAAGTGGCAAAAAAACGCCGCCGCCGTAAAACTTTTTTCCTTTATCGAAACGCAGCCTCTTCCCGATTTCGCTTCGACGGTGTTTTTACCCGACGATGTGGAGACGAGCGAAGCGTTGTACGAAAAACTTTTTCCCGCCGCGAATTGGGTTAAGGTTTTATCCGCCTTTAAGCCCAGCAACGCCGCTTCTTCCCTCAAAGCGATAAAAGCCTGTACCGAAAACCTTGTGCGTTACGCCGACGAGCTCACATCTCTTGCCGTGTATGTCAAAGAGTTTCCGTATATCAAAGATATGTGCAGTCTCTTCGACGAACTGCTTGAGCTTGTAAACCGACAAAAGCGGACGTCGGGCACGCTGACGTTTAAAGACGTGAGCGATATGGCGCTGAAAATATTGATCGAACAAAAAGACATCCGCAATCAGGAAAAAGCCGCATTCAGTAAAATCATGATCGACGAATTTCAGGACAACAACGGCCGAAATCGCGATCTCCTCTTTCTCCTTGCGGAACGCCTCGACGAATATACCGAAGTCGCTTCTGACGATCCGGCTGCGATCCGAAAAGCGCTCGTGCCGAATATTGCCGGCGATACATTATTTTTTGTCGGCGATGAAAAACAGTCGATCTACAAATTCCGCGGAGCCGACGTGTCGGTGTTCAATGAATTGAAACGCGACCTTGCCTGCGGCGAAGACGAAGCGGAACTCCGCATGGTGTACAATTATCGATCATTTCCGGAACTGCTTACGAGCTTTAATCAGATATTCGGCGGCTTTTATAAATCAGGTGATGATTACGCGCACAAAGACGGCACACCCTCTCTCTTTTCGCAAACGCAGGGCGCCTCTTATGAAGCGCTGTACACGGAAAATACCGTCGCCCGCTATGTCGATAAGAGGACTCACGAACGCGGAGCGCCGATCGCGCTCGACAAATCAAATATCCGATCTCACTTTGCGCTTTTGCCTTACAATCAAAAAGATTACGCTCTCGAAAAGGAATCGGGTCTCGTACCCGACGTGCAGGAACAGCTTGCGTATTATATCGCGGAAAAAATCGTTAAAATGCACGAAGCGGGGGAGCCCTATGCGTCGTTTGCCGTGCTGGACAGGTCGCGTACAAAGAGAAATTATTTGAAGCGCCGGCTCGAACAGTTCCGCATTCCGTACGTACTCGACCGTCAAATCGATCTTTTCGCCGACGCTCCCGCAAACGATATATACGCATTCCTCAGGCTCTGCGTCTATCCGTCGGACATGAATGCCTTTGCGGCATTTTTGTGTTCGCCCTTCGCAGGCCTTACCGAAAACGATGTGAAAATCATCTTGGCAAACGCATCGGATTATCGCAATAAAGATTTCGTATTCGCTCCGTTTTCGGACGATGAAAAAGTTGCTGCGGTATTTGCAGAGGGGTCGATCGAACGAGAACGCTATATCCGCGCAGCGGATTTTTTTAAAACGCATAAGGAGCGCGTGCTCGCCGAGCCGCTCACGAAAACGCTCAATACGCTGTGGTACGATATGGGCTACCGCTATGAAACGATGCTGAACCGCGCCGTAAGTCTCTTTGCCGAGCAATACGATCTGCTGTTCGAAGCGGCGCGGCAGGCGGACGCGGACGGAAAAGATGCGGCGTATTTTGTCGATATGCTCGCATCCCAAAAAGAAGCGGATAAAGGTTTCACTTTCGGAGACGGCGATACGGGAATAGGCGACATATCCTATCCGATCGAAAAAGGAGATGCCGTTCAAATAATGACCGTTCACAAAAGCAAGGGCTTGCAGTTCGATCACGTGTTCGTACTCGGCGCTTTCGACAACGTAAAAAACGACAGCGAAGAAAAATATTTTTTCAGCGAAGAAGCGGGCGTTTCGCTGAAGCCCGCCGAAGGCGAGCGGAATTATTTTTTTATCAAACAGCGCGATGAAAACCTTGCGAAAGACATCGCCGAATTCCGCCGCTTGATCTACGTTGCTGCAACCCGCGCGATCAAAGATTATTATTTTGTCGGAACGTATTCGTACGACAAAGATCACAAACACCGCGTAAGCGATACGTCCGTTTTCGATCCTGTCATCGCATATTATTATCCCGATTTTCTCGACTCGGACGCTGCGGTGCAATATACAAGCGGCGCGCCCTTCGACCTTGAGCGTATCGAAAAAAAATTGAAGCGAGAAATATACGCGTCTTCCCGTATACCCGAATCTATAGATATTCTACGGAAGCGTAAAATACGGGATGCCGACGCGGTCTTTTCGTCTTCCGAAATCGATTTTATTAAAATGCCGGAAGTGCTTTCGAAACGCATTACGCCGAGTTCGTTGGAAAAACTCTATGATGAGGAGGCAGGCCGCACGACGGAAGCGGGATTCGGAGAAGCGGCAGGAGGCGATCTCTATCCCGAAATCGACGAACTGCTTGAAAAATTTGCAAACGAAAACGTGCGTTTCGGCTTCGACGAATTCGGCACGCTCGTTCACGCCTGTCTTGAAAACGCTATGAACGGCTTTGATTCCGCCGGCATAAAACTCGCTTTGGAAAAGTATATGCGGAAACTGTCCGAAGCGCAGCAAGATAAAATGAGTGAAGTGTGTGAAAAAATCTGCGCGCGCTTTGCAGCGTCCGAATACGGTGCGCGTGCCCTAAAGGTGCGGGAAGAAGGCGCGTGGATAAAAACCGAATACGCCTTTAAAATGTGTATCGACTCTTATATCGTCACGGGTTCGATCGATTTGGTTTTCGATAACGGCGGCGGCACGTATACGATCGTCGATTATAAAACCGATCACGAAATCGATCCCGCGCGGTATTACCGTCAGCAAGCGTGCTACCGAAAGGCGGTCGCAACTCTCCGTAATGTACCGGAAGAAAACGTGCGCTGCGTGCTCTACTACGTCAGGCATGACGAGTTTGCGGAAATTCCGCACGGAGATTTTTCAGTCGAAGACATCGCAACCGGCCTGTGAATTGTGCGGGACTATTTATTCGGATTTATCTTTATCCATTGCCAAAACGTTTTGTCTTCCTGCCCGAGCCGCCAAAATGAAATATTGTTAATTTTCTTTTCTTCGTAGAGGCGGCATTTTTTTACGAGCGAATAGGTATCGTCGAAATAGCCGGTCACGTTTACCGTAGCGGTGTAGTTTATCTTCGCGACGCCGCCTTCGTCGCGCTCGACTTTCGGTACGCCGTTTTCAAGCATTTTGCGGTTGACGCCGCTGAAATACCACGCACCCGCATGCCGCTCTCCCGTCCACGTACGCCCGTAAAACGGAAGCCCCATGACGATTTTTTCTTTGGGGATTACCGTAAGCGCGTAGTCTGCGACGTTTGCGCACCACGCATAAGATGCGACCGGCCCCGGTCTGCTCGTACTCCAGTGCTCGTCGTACGCCATGATGATAACACGGTCGGCGATTTCTCCGATCGTCTTATACGGAAAGATGTCGTCGGAAATCGTGCGCGTCCGCGCGGGCACGCATACGCTTAATATTTTGCCGCCGATCGCTTTTTTCATATCGCGCAAAAATGTTAAAAAATTCTCCCTGTCGCGCGCGGGGATATACTCCATATCGATGCACAATCCGTCGAAGTCCGCCGCCGCTTCCGCAAGAGAGGTTTCAAATCCCTTTCGAAAACCGAGATCTTTATCCAACACAAAATGAACGAGCGCACGGCTGTCGCATGCAAAGGTAAGATGCACGCGGCCGGCGAACGACGGAAGCGATGAGCGGCGGGGCACTGCGTCGAGTTCCGCATAATTGTTGAGCGTCGCCGTAAAGAGCGCAATATCGGTGAGCGGAGCGTCCAAATCGATTTCTTCACCCCGCTCCTGCAGCGCAAAACCCCACACTTCACCGAAAGAAGAGTGTTCTCCGTCTATCGGCTCGCGGAGATATGCGGCGCCTTCGTTTTCAGCAAGTATTCGTTCTGCGCGTTCTTGCGGAGTTTCGGGCGGCGGCGTTTTATCTTTTTTCCCTCCGGCAAAAAGAAGCGCGGAAAAAATCGGCAGTATTAAAATTATTAATTTTTTTCGGCGGTTTGTCATCTCTTGCGTACTCCTGTTATTTATATCGTCAATATCGTATACATCGGCGTTTTGCCCGGATGGAATTCGAGTATGTGTTTTTCGCATGCGAGCGCTTCGTCGCTTTCATGTGTCACGTGAAGCAGCGTCGTCGTACCGCTCTGTGCGATCGTTTCAAGCAAGTCAAGCACCCTTCGCCGGTGACTTTCGTCGAGACCGTGACAAGGTTCGTCGAGCACGAGGATGAGCGGGCATTTTACCGCGGCGCGTAAAATCAATACGGCGCGCTGTTCGCCGTAGCTGAGTGCGGAAAAAATTTCGTTACCGCGTCCGGAAAACCCGCCGAGCGAAAGCCATCTCTCAGCCGCCGCCGTTTCCATATCGGTCGCTTTTCCGTATAAGCCGATCGAATCGCGGAATCCCGAAACGACGACGTCGCGCAGCGCCGTCCCGCCGAGCATGCGGTATTCGACGTGCATCCGGTACGATACGATGCCGAGCTTCGCTTTGATGTCCCACATCGTTTCACCGCTTCCGCGCCGAGAGCCGAATACGCGCACGTCGTTCGAATACACTTGCATATTGTCGCCGGTTATCAATTCGAGAAAAGTCGTTTTGCCCGAACCGTTCGGACCTCTGATGAGCCAGTGTTCGCCTTCGTACAGCGTCCAGTTCAAATCGCTAAGCACGGCGCGTCCGTCCCATCCGACGTTGACGCGATGCATTTCGATAAGCACGCGGCGATCCGATTGCGTCTTTCCTTGCGAAGCGGAATCGTCATCCGTCATTTTCAAATCGCTTTGAAAATTAATAATTTGTCGGGCAAATACCGCCTTGTCGGCACTTCTCGTTTTTTCGTTTTCGGTTTTGCGTTCTTCGATAATTTTTTCGTAATCGCCTCGCGTCCCGCAAAATGAAAGTGCACCCTCGTTAAATTCGATCACGTGCGTTACGGCATCGGGAATTTCGGTATAACGTTCCGCACCGAGGATGATATAGGGGTTCGCTTCGTTCGATGCGCGTTCGGCGCGCTGTTCGAGGGCAATCTCATTGAAAAAGTTTTTAAGGATCGTACGGCTTTCCGCATCGAGCCCTGCGAAAGGATCGCTTAAAATTAACAACTTTTTTTCTGAAACGAGGGCACGGGCGAGCAGCGTGCGGCGGATCTCTCCGGTTGACATATATTTCAGCCCGCGCTCCAGCACCGCTTCGATGCCGCATAATTTTACCGCTCGATGCGATGCGATCGAATCGAGGAGTTCGGGCGTCACGGATTTTTTTTTGTCGATGTCTGTAAGCGCTTCCGCAATAAATGTACGCCCCGTCCGTCCGATATCGACTCCGCCCTCGCAGTATTCGCTTTCGTCGTTCTCACGCTCTTCTTGGATGAGGGCGGCTGCGCGTTCAAGTGAAACGATTTCCGCAGAATTATTAAATTCGGAAAAAAATCGTCCGCGCGTCTCGCCGTCATTCGGTAGGATACCGAGTTCCCCCGCAAGCGCCGCAAGAAAGGCGGCTTTTCCTCCGCCGTTCGATCCCGTGACAAGCCACACTTCGCCCGTCCGCATAGTCCACGAAACGGACGCGATCAATATGCGCTTTGCGTTTTCGATGCGGCAATTTTCCAGTGTGATGAGCGCGCGTTGCATTGCATCAGTATAACGCAAAAATGCTGAAATGTGTATGGACGATTTTGCAGCCGTACGAAAAACTCGGGGGAACTTCGCGCTCGCTGCAAATCCCGCATTATTCGGATTTGCTCGCTCTTGACATGTTTCTATAAATAGTATTATACTGTTGTTACTGTTTGTAGAAACAGATTAAAATCGATCCGCGGGATGCGGATGTATGACAGGAGGTACGATTAAAAGCGCCGTCTGAAATATCGCCGTCGCTTTTAATCTCGAGTTTGCTTGGATGTTTGCAGAAGACGTGTATACGTGGCGTTTCGATAAAAATCG
>NZ_AVQI01000052.1 GCF_000468115.1 Treponema socranskii subsp. socranskii VPI DR56BR1116 = ATCC 35536 | reverse complement strand
ACGCGCGCACGGCTAAAAACTTTTTCGGAAATTGATATTTCCTGCAAAAGTTTTTATGGGAGTTGATATGAAAAAAAACATAGGGTTTACCGCCGTTTCGATTGCCGCGGCGGCAGTGTTGTGCGCCGTCTGTATTACCGGATGCGCAAAAAAAAGTGCGGCATCCGCGAGCGCTCAGGATTCGGCACGGCCTAAGCGTGTCGTAACGACCTTTACAATCTTGCAGGACATGGCGCAAAATATTGCGGGCGATAAGATTCTCGTCGAATCGATTACAAAGCCCGGTGCGGAAATTCACGAATACGAACCGACGCCGCTCGACGTCGTAAAGGCGCAGTCTGCGGATTTGGTTTTGCGCAACGGCTTCGGTCTTGAGCGCTGGTTCGAAAAATTTATGGGAAGCGTTAAAAACGTGCCGAGCGCAACGCTGAGCGAGGGCATAGAGCCGCTTGGTATCGGCGAAGGCCCGTACAACGGCATGCCCAATCCTCACTCGTGGATGTCACCGAAAAACGCCCTCGTCTATGTCGAAAATATCCGAAAAGCCTTTGTCGCTTTGGATCCTGCCAATGCCGAAACGTTTAACACAAACGCGGCAGCCTACAGCGAAAGCATTAAAAAAATCGACGGTTTTTTGGTCGAAAAACTTTCCGAAATCCCCGAAGAGCAGCGCTGGCTCGTAACCTGCGAAGGCGCTTTTTCATACCTTATCCGCGACTGCAATATGAAGGAATTGTACCTGTGGCCGGTAAACGCCGATGAAGAAGGCACACCGCAGCAAATTCAAAAGGTTGTGGACACGATACGGAAAAATCACATTCCCGTCGCGTTTTCCGAAAGTACGATCAGCAATAAGCCGCAGCTGCAAGTGTGCAAAGAAACCGGCGCTTATTACGGCGGTGTTTTGTACGTCGATTCTTTAACCTACGAAGACGGGGATGCGCCGACGTATTTGAAAATGCTCGAATACAATGCGGATACGATTGTAAGGGGATTTCAAGACAGTTTGTCAAAATAATGCGAGGCAAAATATGAATACCGATAGGGAGGTTCCCGTTGAACTTGCGGTACAAAACGTAAGCGTCGCGTACAATAACGGCCACGTTGCGCTCTACGATGCGTCGTTCCGCTTGCAAAAAGGAACGATTACGGCGCTCGTCGGCGTAAACGGCAGCGGCAAGTCCACGCTTTTTAAAACGATAATGGGTTTTATTAAACCGATGAGCGGTTCCGTTACAATCTGCGGCGAACCGGTACGGCAGGCGCAAAAGCATCACTTGCTTGCCTACGTGCCGCAGTCGGAAGAAGTGGACTGGTCGTTTCCCGTAAGCGTGTGGGATGTCGTTATGATGGGGCGCTACGGCTACATGAATTTTTTGCGCATACCGAATAGGAAAGATAAAGAGATTGCCGAACGCAGTCTTGAGCGCGTGCAAATGCTCGAGTTTAAAGACCGGCAAATAGGCGAACTTTCCGGCGGGCAAAAAAAGCGGGTATTCCTTGCGCGCGCTTTGGCGCAGCGGGGAAAAATCATCCTGCTCGACGAGCCCTTTACGGGAGTCGACGTTAAAACCGAAACGGCGATAATCGATCTTTTGCGTGAGCTTAAAAACGACGGACACTTGATTTTCGTGTCGACGCACGATTTGGGTTCGGTTCCCGAATTCTGCGATCACGTCGTGATTATCAACAAAACGGTGCTTGCCGCAGGCCCGACGGAAACGACTTTTACGGCCGACAATCTTATAAAAGCGTTCGGCGGCGCGCTGCGCAGCATTAAACTCGATCACACCGACAATCCCGAAGACAGTACGCACGAGTTCAGAGTGTTTACCGACGATGAAGGCGCCCTGATTACAAAGCGGGAAGGCAAGCCCTATCGGCGCGGCATTAGAAATATTGAAGCCGCTTTGCCGAAATAATCGGCATAAGGGAATTGCGGAGGAATATGAATGCTTTCGAATTTATTGATTCCGTTTCAGTATGAATACATGGTAAAGGCGATCCTCGTCAGCGGCTTTATCGGCGGTGTGTGCGCGCTGCTTTCGTGCTTTGTAGTTCTCAAAGGCTGGTCGCTGCTCGGCGATGCCTTATCGCATGCGGTGGTTCCGGGAGTTGCCGTTGCGTACATAATCGGCATACCGTTTTCGGTCGGCGCGTTTATAAGCGGCATGCTCGCCGCCCTTGCGATGGGCTTTATAAAAAAGCGCACTCGGATCCGCGAAGACGCCGTTATCGGAATCGTGTATACGACTTTTTTTGCGCTGGGCGTTTTGCTTATTTCGCTGTTTCCGAGCAACATAACGCTTTCGACGATCGTTATGGGAAACATTCTCGGCATTGCCGACCGTGACATCGTTCAAACGCTGATTATTGCCGGGAGCAGCCTTGCGATTATTTTGCTTAAGTGGAAGGATTTGCGCCTGTTTTCGTTCGACCCGGCGCAGGCGCGCGCGATAGGCCTCAACACGAATGTCTTGTACCTCTTACTGCTTACGCTGCTCGCCGTTACGGCGATCGCTGCGCTGCAAACGGTCGGCAGTATTTTGGTCGTCGCAATGCTTGTAACGCCGGGAGCAGCCGCCTATTTGCTTACGGATACATTTTCTTCGATGATGCGCCTCGCGTCGATTATCGGCGTGCTTACGTCTTCCGCCGGCGCGTATATCAGTTATTTTTTGAACGGGTCGACAGGCGGCTGCATCGTTGCGCTGCAGTTTTTGTTTTTTTTAGCCGTCCTCTTTTTTGCGCCGCGTCACGGAATACTTGCGGCAAAGCTGAACGCGGCAAAGGCTGTAAGGGCTTTTTTTGCAAAAAGGACGATCGAAGGCTGAAGGTACTTTTTGCGGCAGGGATTGGAGCACCGCCGGAGGCGTTCGCCGGATTGCAAAGCTGTAAACCGGCGAATGAAGCGAAAGCGGAAGTGCGGAAAGCCCGGCGGTTTTCGCAGGCGCGAAAACCGAGCCGCCCGAAAAAAATTAATAAGCGGAAGTCAGTTGGGAGAAAGGTATGTTGTGGACAAAACTTATCGAACCGTTTATGTACGGCTTTATGGTAAAGGCGCTCGTGATTGCGGCTTTGGTCGGCTGCGTGTGCGCAGTCGTTTCGTGCTACCTTATTTTAAAGGGATGGTCGCTCATGGGAGACGCGATTTCGCACGCCGTACTGCCGGGCATCGTCGTCGCCTACCTCGTTCATATTCCGCTGGGAGTCGGCGCCTTTGCGGCGGGCTTGCTCAACGCGGCCGCCACGGGCTGGATAAAAGAGCGGAGCCGCATCCGAGAAGATTCGGTTATGGGCGCGGTTTTTACCGGCATGATGGCGCTGGGGTTGATCCTCGTTACGAAGGTGAGTTCGAACATCCATTTTATGCATATTCTGTTCGGAAGTCTTTTGGGAATCGAAAAGCGCGATATGATACAGGCGGTTGTCTGTTCGCTCATAACGCTTGTGCTGGTCGTCGCCAAACGCAAGGATATTCTTTTGTATTTGTTCGATCAAAATCATGCGAGAGCGATCGGGCTCAACATAAGGTTTATACATTATCTTTTTCTTGCGCTTACGGCGCTGACGATTGTCGCTTCGCTGCAAGCGGTCGGGATTTTGCTTACGGTTGCAATGCTGATTATACCGGGCTGTATCGCCTATCTTTTAACGGACAGACTTAACCGCATGCTTTGTATTTCCGCATTGTCGGCCGCAGCGAGCGCGCTCGTCGGCACTTACGCAAGCTATTTTTTGAACGGAGCGACCGGCGCGTGCATTATTTTAACCGAAGCGCTGTTTTTCGTTTTGACGATGATGTTTGCGCCGAAGTACGGCATGATTGTGCGCCGAAAATTATTGTAAAAAGTCGTTCTAAAAAAGCAAAGTCGAAACCGAATCTTTTATTTTTTATTTTTATTTTTTTTGGCTATGCGGTGGATTTCGTGGTATAATGGCACTTATATCGCGGATGTGCGCTGTGTCCGAAAAAAAGTATATCGTTGCGCTCGATCAGGGAACGACGTCGTCGCGGGCTGTCGTGTTTGATCACGAAGCGAATAAAATCGCAAGTGCGCAGCAGGAATTCAATCAATATTATCCGAAGCCGGGCTGGGTCGAGCACGATGCCGAAGAGCTGTTTTTGTGCCAGCTTTCGGTGCTCCAAGAAGTCGTGCGGAGCGCCCGCATCGAAGCGGCGGAAATCGCTGCGATCGGCATAACGAATCAGCGGGAAACGGTCGTGCTGTGGGATAAGGCGACGGGAAAGCCCGTGTATCGCGCGATCGTGTGGCAATGCCGCAGAACGGCGGAACTCGCCGACGAATTGGTGCTGTCGGGGCAGGGGGACGTGATCCGCGAAAAGACGGGGCTGCTTCCCGACGCGTATTTTTCCGGTACGAAAATCAAATGGATTTTGGATAACGTCGAAGGCGTGCGTGAACGTGCACAAAACGGCGAGCTCCTGGCAGGTACGATCGACACGTGGCTCGTGTGGAAGCTGAGCGGCGGCAAATGTCACGTAACGGATTATACGAATGCGTGCCGCACGATGCTTTTCAATATTCATACGCTGAAATGGGACGATGACCTTTTGCAGCTGCTCGGTATACCGCGATGCATTCTTCCCGACGTAAAAGATTCGTCGTACGTGTATACGACGACCGACAAAAACGTATGCGGTTTCGAAGTTCCGATCGCGTCCGTTATCGGCGATCAGCAGGCGGCACTTTTCGGACAGGGCTGTTTCAACGCGGGCGAAACGAAATCGACGTACGGCACCGGCTGTTTTTTGCTCATGCACACGGGGACAAAGCCGGTCGCATCTTCTCACAAACTGTTGACGACGATTGCGCTCGGTATAAACGGCTCCGTGACCTACGCGCTCGAAGGCAGCGTGTTTATCGGCGGGGCGCTCATCAAATGGCTGCGCGACGAACTCGGCCTCATTGCGACGGCGCACGAATGCGATACGCTTGCCGAAACCGTTTCGGATTCGAACGGCGTGATTATCGTGCCGGCTTTTACGGGGCTCGGCGCGCCGTACTGGGATCCCTATGCGCGCGGTACGATTACGGGGCTTACGCGCGGTGCGAATAAAGCGCATATCTGCCGTGCGGCGCTCGAAGCGATCGCGTTTCAAGTAAAGGACGAGCTTGAGTGCATGAAAGAGGACGCAGGCTGCGCGATTCCGACGCTCAAAGTCGACGGCGGGGCGAGTGTGAGCAATCCGATGATGCAGTTTCAGTCCGACATACTCGATACGCCCGTGTACCGGCCGAAAAACGTCGAAACGACGGTGACGGGCGCCGCCTTTCTTGCGGGGCTTGCCGTCGGCTTTTGGCACGATAAAGACGAATTGCTCGGCTTTTGGAAGATGGATAAAATTTTTACTCCCGAGATGGAAAATAAAAAGCGCGATGCGCTGTACGCGTCGTGGAAGCGTGCGGTTGAACGCGCAAAAGGCTGGGCGGAAAAATGTTGACAACTACGTATATTTGTTTTATCGTTAATTTTGTTATAAAAAACTTTTGAAAACGCCGTCGGTTTTCAGCGACGGTTATAAAAGGATTGTGCAATGACGAAACGTGAACGTGTGCTTGCAGCCGTACTCGGACAAGAGGTCGATGTTGTACCTTCTTCGTATTCTCTTCATTTTCCTTCCGAAAAGGCAAAATCGAATAAGGGTGTGGCATCGCATCTCGAATTCTACAAAAAAACCGATGTCGATATTATGAAGATCATGAACGAATATCTCGTTCCCGATTTCGGCAGCATCCGTGTTCCGACGGATTGGAAAATCATTCCGTCGTTCAGCCGAAAAACGAAATTTATTTCCGACTTCGGTGATTTTGTCAAAAAGATTATCGATCGTTTGGGACCGGACGATTTTTCTCTTGCGACGATTCACGGAATTTGCGCTTCATCGATTCATCCGATTGAAGCGCGCTACGGCTACCTTCCCGTACGGGAGATGCAGGTGTCGCATCTGCGTGAAAAGGGCGAGCCGTATCTCGACGCATGCCGGAGGATTGCCGACGGGCTTTGCATTATGGCGGATATGATCTTCGAAGCCGGAGCCGACGGCGTCTATTACGCGGCGCTCGGCGGGGAACGCCATTTTTATACCGATGAAGAATTTTCCCGAGCTGTTTTGCCCTTCGATTTACAAGTGATAAAGCATATAAAAGCGAAGGGCGGATATGTGCTGTTGCATATGTGTAAAAATAATTTAAATATGCAGCGTTTTAAGCCCTATGCGTCCTATGCGGATATCGTAAACTGGGGCGTTGTCGAAACGAATTTTTCTCTTAAAGAAGGGAAAAAGCTTTTTTCAACTTCAGCGATTATGGGAGGGCTTCCGAACCGCGCGAAGATGTGGACTCAGGGCAGCGATGAAGATTTAAAGAAAGCGATCAAAAAAATTATCGCCGAAATGGGGCATAAAAAGTTTATCATGGGGGCGGACTGCACGCTTGCAACGGATTTGGCTTACGAACGGATTAACACGGCGGTGCGAACCGTGCGTTCGAAATAATAATTAACTCAAGGAGACAATATGAACAAGAGAATGAGTATCGTTTTTTCCGTCGCGTTCGCTGTCTTCGCCCTATCGCTTGCGGGGTGTTCTCAAAAGACAAAGGGTGCGGGCAGCAAGGCGGTGTATCCTGCAGGAACCGTCGTTATCTACGGCTACGGGCAGCCGCAATATCTTTTGCAATATTACGACGCGTGGCTTGAAAAAAACAGAGACATTGCACCGGATGTAAAAATCGAAATTGTGCAGACGAAGGGAGCCGCCGATACGCGCGAAAAAATTTCGATGACCTATCTTGCCGGTTCATATCAGGATCTGCCCGATGCCATATATATAGATCCAGTCAACTTAAAGGATCTCGCTGCCGGCGGTATGATAAAGGATGAAACCGATTACGTAAAACCGATGCTTTCGGATTTTGTCGCAGGCTGCGAAAACGATGCGGTCTACAAAGGACGCATTTACGGTTTGCCCGATCAAGTACGCCCGCAAGTTCTCTTTTACAATAAAGCGGTTTTGGATGCATACGGAATCGATCCGGCGACGATGTCGACGATGGACGGCTATATTGAAGCGGGTCGTACGCTCAAGCAAAAGAGCGGCGGAACCGTATATCTTTCCTACATCGATCCGGGTGCGATGACGTGGCGTTATTGGGGACGACGGGGTTTGATGCCGCAGGCGAATGCGCGGATATGGGGCGATGACGGCTCCGTAGTGATCGGATCCGATCCGGGTACGAAACTTGCGATGGGTGTGCTCGATACATTGTATTCGGAAAAACTCTTGCTGAATTCCGCGATTTTCCAAGCACCGCTCTACGATGCTATGCGTACGGGCCGCATAGCGACCTTTTATATCGGCGCATTTTGGGACGAATTTATCAGAAAGAACGTAAACGAAACATCGGGGCAGTGGCGTGTTATGCCGGCTCCCGTATTTAAAGAAGTCGGCACGGGCGGCGCTCCTGTATGTTCATACTTCGCCGTCGTCGCAAAACCCGACGGAAAATACGCAGGTCTCGTCGAAAAGCTGTGGTACGATTTCCATCACGACAACGAAGCGAGAAAGACGTGGGTGCGGGCTATGGTTGAGCAAAACGCGCCGTATGCGAATCCGATTACGCTTGCCATGTTCGAAGATCCGTTTTGGAAAGAGCCGTCCGAATTTTACGGCGGACAGAGTTTCAGAGAGTGGGAAGCGAAGTGCTTGAACAACCCGAGCAAAAATCTTACCGTAACTGCGCAGGATGCCGAAGCCGATTTGATCATCAGCCATGAGCTTGAACTCTATGTGGCCGGCGACCAAACGATGCAGCAAGCCGTCGCAAATATGGACAGCGTCTTAAAGCAGAGGATCGGAAAAGCCGTCGTCGTCGAATAGAGGGCCTCACCGAAGACCGAAATTTTTAAGATTCTCCGGTCTTATTCAGGGCAGACCCTTTCGAGTCTGCCCGATTTTTGGAGAAAGGGGCGTATGCGCTCTGCTATCAATAAATATAAATATCCGTATCTTTTTATTTTACCGTTTTTTGTATTGTTTTTCGTATTTCAGCTGGTGCCGCTTTTGTGGACGATAGTCATAAGCTTTACGGAGTGGAACGGCATCGGTACGCCGAAAAACGTCGGTACGGCGAATTATATAATGCTTGCCGGCGATAAAATGTTTTGGAATTCGTTTTTCAATACGTTTATATATTGGATAACGGCGCTTGTTTTTATTCTCGTTTTTGCGATGGTGCTCGCGCTCATCGTCAATTCTCTGGCGCAAAGGACAAAATCTGTTTTCAGTACGATCGTTTTTTTGCCGAACGTCTGCGCGGCGATCGCCATGGGGTTGATATTCCGCCTGCTGTTTGACGATACTGTCGGTTTGATTAATGAAATAATAATTTTATGCAGGGGAAATCCGCAGCTTTGGCTTACGAGTACTCATCTGAGTAAAGCGCCCGTCATCGTACTCAATGTGTGGCGAAACACGCCGTGGTTTATGCTCATATTGTATTCCGGTTTGCTTGCGATCAACCGCGACTATTACGATGCGGCGAAAGTTGACGGTGCGGGATTTTTGCGGCAATTCATATATATCACGCTTCCGGAACTCAGCAATATTATCTTTTTCTGCTTTATCACGCTTACGGTTGACTCGTGGAAAATTTTCAACGAACCGTACATATTGCGCGGTCCCGGCACGAGCAATACTTCTCTTTTTCAATATATGTACGAAACGGGATTTACGATTTTTAAGATGGGTTATGCGTCGGCCGTCGGTTGCATCCTTATGCTTATATTGTTGCTGTTGTCGCTGATACAGTTTGCGGTGAAAAAAGGGCAGGGTGAAATATGACGACACAAGCCGTCCGATCGACACAGTGTCTCGTAAAATACGCCGTCATGCTGTGTATCGCTTTTATTGCGCTCTTTCCGATCGCATGGATGTGCATTATCTCGCTCAAAACGCCGACGGAAAATATAAGCGGTTTTAATTCGCTTTTCGTTTTGCATCCGACGCTGCGCAATTACATGCAGCTTTTTAAACAGATCCCGATCGGAAAAAATTTCTTTAACAGTATTTTTACGACGGCGCTCGGTACGGTTACAACGGTGTATTTTTGTGCACTCGCGGGCTTTGCGTTTGCAAAGTACAGGTTTCCCGGACGGGATGTTTTATTTTACTTTGTCATCGCGACGATGCTCATTCCTCCCGAAGTGGGAGCCGTTCCGCAATTTTTGATTATGCGGCGTCTCCATCTCATCAACAGTTTATGGTCGTTGATAGTTCCGAAGATCGCAACCGCCGTCGGTATCTTTTATATGCGGCAATATATACTCGATGTCCCCGATGAACTGCTCGAAGCGGCGCGGATCGACGGTTGTAAAGATTTCGGCATTTTTAATAAAATCATGTTCCCCGTCATAGTACCGGCTTTGATTTCGTGGGCTTCGTTGACGATTGTCGCTCGCTGGAACGATTTTTTTTGGCCGATGCTTTTTTTGCGCAAAGCGGAAAAATATACGTTGATGATTTCGATTTCGCTTTTGCCTGTCAGCGATGGTCTTTCTACTCCGTGGCCGGTGATCCTTGCCGGTACGACCGTCGTTATCATTCCGATTATAGTCGTGTATTTGATTTTTCAAATGATGCAAAAATACGGTTCTCTTTCGGGAGCCGTAAAAGGATAAGTATTTCGAGGCGATACATTTTGCGCTATCCTTTAATCCGCAGTATCCGTTGTGTGCATGATAATTGTCGTTTTGGAAATATTGTTTGAAAGGGAGGTATGATATACATGGGTACGTATGATGTTGCGATAATCGGCGCGGGGATTACCGGTGCCTGCATCGCGCGGGAGCTTGCAAAAACTTCCGCAAAGATCGCGCTCATTGAAAAAGAAAACGATGTTGCGTGCGGCAGTTCGAAAGCGAACTCCGCGATCGTTCACGGAGGATTCGATCCCGTGCCCGGTACGCTTATGGCGCGCCTCAACGTGCGCGGAAGCGAACTGTATCCGGAACTTGCAAAAAAATTGCATTTCGATTACGAAAATAACGGTTCTCTCGTCATCGCTTTCGACGAACAGGGCAGGACGCTTTTAAATACGCTGCTTGAACGCGGCAAAAAAAACGGCGTAAAGGATTTGCGCATCGTCGAAAGCGAAGAACTGCACGATATGGAACCGAATCTCGGCGACAATTCGCTTGCAGCGCTGTACTCTCCGACTGCGGGGATCATGTGTCCGTACAAAGCGACGTGGGCGTTTGCCGAAAGCGCGGTCATAAACGGCGCGGAATTTTTCAGAAATACGGCGGTTCACGCGATCGAAAAAACGGACGGCGTCTTCGTGCTACGTACGGGGCACGGAGAGATCCGCGCGAAGTACGTCGTAAACGCTGCAGGTATCTTTGCGGATAAAGTGAGCGCGATGGCGGGCGCTCGAAGATTCGTCATCAAGCAGCGGCGCGGTGAATACTGTCTTCTCGACAACAACTGTAAATCCCTCGTCAATCATACGCTTTTTCAAACGCCGACCGCGCTCGGAAAAGGCGTGCTCGTAACGCAGACCGTCGACGGCAATATTTTGATCGGGCCGAGCGCCGACGACCAAAGCGGCGATATGGACGGCTATACCGGTACGACCGCCGTATCGCAGGCGGACGTGCTTGCAAAAGCGTCGCTGACGATCCCCGATATTCCCCGCGGCAATATTATCAATTCCTTTGCCGGTATCCGCGCGATCGCCTGCGAAGCGGATGAAAACGGAAATGCGGGTGAAAGCGTCGAAGATTTTATCATCGAAGAAGATGCGAACGTAAAAGGTTTTATCAACGCGAGTGGTATCTGCTCGCCCGGTCTTTCAGCCGCTCCGGCAATTGCCGAATACGTCGCGGAACTGCTTAAAAGCGCGGGTCTCGCTGTAAAAAACCGGGACGATTTTATCGAAGAGCGAAAGGGGATCACCGCCTTTCACACGGCGGATATTGCGATGCGCTTAAAACTTATTAAAGAAGATCCTCTGTACGGGCAGATCATCTGCCGCTGCGAAACGGTAACCGAAGCGGAAATCGTGCAGGCGATCCGTTCTCCGCTCGGCGCGCTCGATGTCGACGGCATCAAGCGGAGGACGCGGGCGGGCATGGGCAGGTGTCAAAGCGGTTTTTGCTCGCCGCGCGTTACGGAAATCCTTTCGCGCGAAGCGCATATTCCGATGACGTCGGTGACGAAAAAAGGCGGCGCGTCGTTCATGCTTGCAGGCAAAACGCGCGACTTTTCCGACGATGAATCGATGCAGGGGGCAAAACGATGAGCAATACGATATACGATGCGGTCATTGTCGGCGGCGGGCCGGCCGGTCTTGCCGCGGCCGTTTCGGCATACGACAACGGTGCTGAAAAATTATTAATTTTGGAACGCGATTCGAAGCTCGGCGGAATTCTTTTGCAGTGCATTCACAACGGATTCGGTCTTCACTATTTCGGAGAGGAGCTGACGGGTCCCGAATACGCAGGCCGCTTTGTCGCGCAGGTTCGCGAGCGGGGCATCGAATACAAAACGGATACGATGGTTATTTCGATCGATAAGGCGGAAGATTTCGAAGGCGCGGGACTGACCGAAACGTCGTTCGATAAAACGAGCGGAGAACACGTCGTTACGGCGATGAACGCAAAAGACGGACTCATGTTTTTGCACACGAAGACGGTTATCCTCGCGATGGGCTGCAGAGAGCGGACGCGGGGCGCCCTCGTCATTCCGGGGACGCGGCCGGCGGGCATCTTTACGGCCGGAAGCGCGCAGCGTTTCGTCAATATCGACGGGTACTTGCCCGGCAAAAAAATCGTCATTTTGGGAAGCGGCGACATCGGGCTTATCATGGCGAGGCGGCTCACGCTCGAAGGGTGCGACGTAAAAGTCGTGTGCGAAGTGATGCCGTATTCGGCGGGCTTGAGCCGCAATATGACGCAGTGTCTCGAAAACTTCAACATACCGCTGAAATTGAGTACGACGGTTATCGAAATACACGGGAGAGAGCGCGTGACGGGCGTTACGATTGCTGCCGTCGATGCGAACCGCCGTCCGGTAAAAGGTTCGGAAGAATACGTCGCGTGCGATACGCTTCTCCTTTCGGTCGGACTCATTCCCGAAAACGAAGTGAGTACGGGTGCGGGCGTTCACATGGATCCGGTGACGAAGGGACCGTCGGTCAATCAGCTTATGGAAACGAGCGTACCCGGCATCTTTGCGTGCGGCAATACCGTACACGTTCACGACTTGGTCGATTTCGTGACGACCGAAAGCGTGCTCGCCGGAAAGTGTGCGGCCGAATACGCGCTTTGCGCGGAAAGCGCGAGACAAAACGCCGCGAATGCCGCTTTACATGCGCTTCCGATACGACCGGGAAACCGCGTGCGCTACACCGTGCCGCAGCATATCGATCGGGACGATGCCTTTAAAGAAAGTGCGTCGAAAAAGTATGCGGATAAAAAAGACGAGCCGAAAGTACAGATCATGTTCCGCAGTACCGACGTGTACCGCGGCGTTACCGTCGCCGTCTACAGCGGCAACGAGCGGCTCTATTCGAAAAAAGCGCGGATCGTGCGTCCGGGCGAAATGCAGATTGCGGACGTGCCGGCTTTTTCGCTTGCAAAGGTTGAAGCGCCGCTCACCGTTTCGATCGAAACGCCGGAAGATACGATAGACTGACCGAAAGGCGCGGCATTGTGCAGACGCGATTTTAAAATTTTGTAAATTCGGAATACGAGGTTTCTTATGGAGATAAACGAAAAAAAGACGATGACGTGCATCATCTGTCCGATGGGCTGTCAGCTTGAAGTGACGAAACTGTCGACAGCGGCGCCTGCATATTCGGTTACGGGCAACGCGTGCAAGAGAGGCGAAGCGTACGCGTACAAAGAACTTACGAATCCCGAGCGGACACTCACGTGTACGGTGCAGGTTTCAGGCGGCGCCTCTCGGCTCGTGCCTGCAAAGTCGAAAACGGAAGTTCCGCGCGATATGCAGCTCGAATGCATGGAAGTGATAAAGCGCCTGTGCGTCCCGGCTCCCGTTTGTGCGGGAGACGTACTTTGTGAAGACATCCTCAATACGGGTGCCGATATCGTCGCATGCGATGACGTCGCCTCTCTGTGAGCGCCTGCGATACGGTTCGCAGCCTTGCGGGGTGTAAGCGCAGAGGGGGTAGTGAAAAAGACCGGAGCGCCTGAGCGCGAGGACTTTGAAACGAGGGGGAGACTTCCCCCTTTTTTTATATTAATAATTATAGAACTCGAACGATGATTTATTAATTGTTAAAACTTCGCTTTTCGGAGGCGCACCTGTTCGATATCGTCGCTGAAAAGTTCGCGCAAATCGTTGAGTCCGAGCGCCATAAGCGCCATGCGGTCTATGCCGATACCCCACGCCAAAACGGGTACGTCGACGCCCATCGCTTTCGTCACTTCGGGGCGGAATATGCCCGAGCCGCCGAGTTCGAACCAGCCGAGCACCGGATGTTTTATGTGCACTTCGATCGACGGTTCGGTAAACGGAAAATAACCGGGCACGTATTTGACGTCGGTTGCGCCTGCGATTTCCGTTGCGAACATTTTTAAAAATCCGAGCAGCGTTTTTAAGTTGACGTCGTTTCCGAGCACTATACCTTCGGTTTGATAAAAATCGCTCAAGTGCGTCGCGTCGACTTTATCGTAGCGGAAGCAGCGCACGATGCCGAAATATTTTCCGGGCACTTCGGCTTTGTGGAGCCGGTGCGCGGAGAGAACGGTGCCCTGACTTCGCAAAATGAGGCGCCGCGTAAACTCGGTGTCGAAGCGGTAATTCCATCCGCGGCTTCCCGAATCTCCTCCGTTTTCGTGGATGCGTTTGACGTTCGACAGGTAGGGCTCTTCGATCGATTTTGCGTGCGTCGGATTTTTGATGCGGTATACGTCGTGGATGTCGCGCGCCGCGTGGAACTGCGGCATAAAGAGCGCGTCTCCGTTCCAGAATTCGGTTTCGACGAGCGGGCCGTCGAACTCCTGAAAGCCGAGCGACGAAAGTTTGTCTTTAACCGATTCGAGAAACTGCACGTAGGGATTCGTTCTGCCGGGGATGATGCGTGCCGGCGGAATCGCGATGTTGTACGCGCGGAAAGTTCCGCGTTTCCAGTCGCCCGAAGAGAGCAGCTGCGGCGTCACTTCTCCGATTTCGTTTCCGGTGATGCCGGCTTTTTTGAGCGCTTCGACGACTTTTTCGTATGCGTCGGTAAGTTTATACGTAACCGTTTCGCGTTCGATGATTTTGAACGGGCTGTCCGCAGCACCCCTCTTTTTTGCGAGGCTTGCGATGACGTCCTTTTCTTCGGCGGAAAGCGATTCTCTGTCGATCTGTCCGTTTTCGGCAGCTGCAGCTTTTTTTAATAATTCTTTGACGATCGAAATGCGTTTCGGAAGAGGCTTGTCGGTTATGACGACCTGTTTTTCGTCGTTCATTTTCAAAACGCCGTCTTTTGCAAGCTGACCGAATGCGCTTCCGATATCTTTGCTTTCGATGTTCAGCGCCGCGGCGATCTTCGGAAGCACTTGGGCGCCGTGTTCTTTTATAAAATCGATAAAGCGTTCTTCGATCGTGCTGCCGACTTTTACGATGGAGCGGCCGAGCTCGGTGATTTCGTAATACGTGTGCGGCGTTCTGCCGGCTTCTTTAACGAGCTCTTTGCCGGAAAGCCACGAAAACGCCTGGTTCGCGTGGCCTTCTTTGTAGTCCAAATCTTTTTGCAGTTTTTCGGACGTTAAATCGTCTTTTTGCGAATAGCGCAAAAGCACTTTCGTTTCGAGCGGATGCAGATTTTTAATAATGTTTGAAACGTCCATTGCGTGCCTGATTTACCGAGTGAATTTTACGTACGACATATACTGCGCGCAGCTGTAGCCGCGTTCGTTTTTAAAATATTTTTCTTTGTCGCGCGCAAGGTACTTGTAGTGATAATATTGATTCGCTTTCATAAAATCTTCGAGGCACGCGAGTACGGTGTTCATCGCTTGGCCCTTGTCGTAGGTGACATACATACACGTGTAGTAAATGCGCACTTCGTCATAACGCGGCGTATATTCGATGCGAACTTCGGCCGTGTCGTCGGTCGTGTGCTGATTTTCCGGTATGATGATGCGCGTCGTCTTTTCGTCATAGCCTCTGTTATCGGCGGATGTTTCGGGCGTAAACGTCCCCGTTCTTTGGGCAAACATAACGACCCCTGCAAAGAGCATGCAGCATACGAGCAAATTTTTTTTCATAACGCGGTACCTCCGTAGTGCCCTTCGTCTTTCGACATGTTAAAATTGGGTATACGGTAGTATTTTATCAGTTTCAAGAAAAAAATCAAGCTGGACTTTATAGCGCCCGGCGTCAATACCGATAAGCGGCTCCCGCCTGAGAAGCACTCTGCCGCATATTTCTTTCGGCTTATTTTTTATCTTTGTCCGAAAATAGGCGCGCACTGCGTCTTTGATCGCGTCCCGCACGGCATCCGTTATACCGTCGAAGCCGCGGGATATTTTTCCGTAGCCTATACCGTGTACCGTATCGTTTGTGATCGACGCCCAAAGATAATAATTTTGAATCATCGGCTCCGTCCGCGTAAATTCCGCCCAGCAGAATACTTTGCCGTTTTCAATCCACGGTTTTGCATACGTGATTCTTTGCTCCGCTTCCCCCAGTTCCCGCACCGGAGAAAAATCCATGTACTCTTCGACGCCGCGCAGTTTATCGGACGGCGTGTAGCTGAAATTCCAGCCGTGTACCATTCCTCCGATGATAAACGGTGCGAGCGTTTTCAGCCGTGCGATCGAATAATCGAATATGCCTGTGGAACTATCCTGTGCTTCTGCGAGAGCCGGATACGCGTCGAGCTCCGCCCACAGCGGTATGCGGATATGCGCGACGATGTCCGGCGTTTGCGAAAACGCCGCACCCGCTTTTGCGTGAGGAAATACGCACGCGGCGAAGAGAAAAAAAATTGTCAATACGAAGCGCAGTGCACATGCGAGCGCACGCTTATCGGAGGAGATCATGTCGTGCATTGTTATTAATATTTTTTTCATCTGTCGATCTTAATTTGCCTTCCGGTCTCGTTTGCCTTTACATTTATTATCGTATAATTTTTCATAATCTCAAAAAAAATTGTCCAGTTCGGAAGCTGGCGTTCGAGCAGGTCGACGTTGTCTCTGTTGCGCGACGACATCATCAATAGTTTAAGGTTTGAAATGATTTCGCTGTTCGCTTTTTTCGCATCGGCAAGCAATTCGTTTATTTGGATGTATGCGGTTTGCAGATGATGTATCTCTTCCTGTACCAGCTTTTGCGCGCTTGCGTTGACGTTCGCGACCATCGTTTCGAGCTTAGTATAAAAATCGTTGTCTTTGTGACTGTCGACGATATAGCCTTCGAGTACGGCGGTGTCGAACATTTTGCCGCGTGAAAAAAGATTTTCAAACGCTTTGATTCTACCTGCGCATTCGCAGGATGCGTATACGGTGCTTGAAAATTCCGATTTATACGTTTGATTGTTGAAAAAACCTTCGATGATGATATTGTTCAAAAGCGCTTGTATCGGCTCGGTAAAGTATTGCTGCAAAAACGTTTTGAGAATCTGCATCGGCGTAATCCATGCAAATGCGAACGCCGTATTCGCTTGGAGCTTTTCATTTGTGCTCGCATCGTATCCGGCAAGCGTCGCGAGCGGGGAATCGTTGAAGAGTTTTGAAAGTTCGCTTGAAAGCCGCTCGTCTTTGAGTTCCGTTTTGATCCGTTGTTCATCCGCCAGATACTGTTGCTGCAGCCACGCAGCGAAATTCTTCCGCGCCGACTCGTGATATTCGACTGCGGCGGGTTTGTATTCGGCATTTTCCCTGTGTATGCGGATGAGCGCTTTTAAGTGCTCGGGTGTGAGCACGTGCGTTACGATGTATGCGATTTTTTTTACATTTTCCGTATACGCTTCCGTCCGAGATGCGGAAAGCGAACCGTTGTTTTTCAGCTGTGCGAGCGCGATGACGGCTTGCACGACGGCTGTCGTAATCTGCAATCCTTCGATTTGAAAATACAGATCTTCGAGCGCGTTTCCGAGCCGCGCGAGAGGCACTTCTTGATATACCGGCTTATACGACAAATTGACCGTTGTAAAATTCGCATCGAAAGGATGGATGATTGCGGCGAAATTGAAACGGCACAAGTCGACGAGCTGGTGCAGTGCGATCAATTCTCTGTCGATGTTTTTAAATGAATCGCCGTTGAGCGCTTTTATTATTCTTTCGAGCGTATGCCGCTGGTGCTCGAACTCGCGGTCTTGATCGGCTCCCGCTGCAGCCGCGGCTTTTTTTCTGTTTGCGTACGAAAGCGATTTTACCGCTTCCTGATCTTCCGGCGTAAAACCGGTCAGTACGAGCTGCGCTTCAAAACGCCGTTGTTTCGGAATATCGGAGCCGCCGATCGTTTCGGAAAACAATTCGTTGAGCGGATGCGTGTTCACGTACAGGATACGCACGGCTTCCGCAAAGTTCGGCAAAATACGCCCGTTCCGGTACAGGGCGGGTTGTGCGGAAAGGATTTCGCTTTCGAGCTTTTTTTTCTGCAGCCGCTGCTGCATTTCGGGGGAAGCTTTGTTGAATATCGATTCGAAAAAAACGACGATCGCGCGGAATAAACTCATGTATACTATTGTAATTCATTTCGATGTTTTTGCAAGAGCTCGGCGA
>NZ_AVQI01000051.1 GCF_000468115.1 Treponema socranskii subsp. socranskii VPI DR56BR1116 = ATCC 35536 | reverse complement strand
CAGCGGCGCTTTTAACCTACTTATTCCGCTGCAAACCAGTCCTTATTCGCACCCATCGTTCCTGCACCGGCTTTATACGCAGCCACCTGTGCTGAAGGAACTTTTACGCTGTTGTTTTTTAAGCTTGTACAGCCTTTGAACACGTCTTTAAAAGCCTTCACCTCATTACCTTCCTCGTCCTTATACAGCACTGCAGGATTGTAATTGCACTTGAGCGTTGCAGCTGCAAGCTTTGTGCAGCCTTCAAAGCAGTTGTGCATCGTCGTAACCTTTGCCGGTATCTCAGGTGCCTGTGTCAGGCTTGTGCGCTTATTAAATGCGCGCTAGAACTTTACCGCGCCTGCCGCATATTCGCGGCAAACGCGGTACACATACCGATATTCGATGCTTTATTGTGCGGTAACTGTCGTCCAATCGACGGTAAGCTCGGCTTTATATTTTGAGTGCTCATTCGGCTCATTCGACCCGGCCGTACCCTTCCCGTCGGAAAACTGTACACCCATAATACTCGAGTTAAGGTAAAACCACAGATTATAAACGGATGCTTCTTTGCTGACAGGAAACGTCATCGAAGTAACGTAGCGAACGCCTTTAGCAAAATCCGGGTCATCTTCCGGCGGAGTTGCCGTATCGCCTTCGGGGCTTATAGTGTAGTTTATTACATTCTGTTTGACTTCGTTCATATCGTAATAACCCGGATGTGAATTACGCGGATCGATAAAGGTATTTGCCTTTACAGTGAAGACATTTACAAACGATTTTCTGAACTTCGCCGTCATCGTCGCATTGCCGGAGCTGTCAACAGTAACATAAGCATCCTCAAGTATCGATTGATACTCCGGCCCTATATCCGGCTGTCCCGCTCCGAATTCGATTCCGCCCATCGCACTGACAAAGCAGCTCAATTTAACGTCTCCCTTATAGGTTTTATTGGGAACAAAAGCGTCTCCCGTCCATTTAAAACTTACCTTTACTTCTATGTCGGAAGAACCGACTTTCACCGCTGCCGTCGTACTGCCGTCCGTTCCACCGTTTTCAAAAGTCCCGCCGCTAACAGTCCACTTATCGATCACATAGCCTGTCCGCGGTGCGGCCGTAAATTCAACCGTGTTGCCCGCTGTCAGTCGTGCTGCCGATGCAAAGTCTTTACCGTCATGCTTTGCCGTAAGCGTACCGTTTCCATGGACGGCGGCAAAAGTAACGGCAAATTGTTGTTCAAACGTAACTTTAACAGTTACCGGTTCGGTGATTTTTGCGTACGCATTTCCGATACCGTTGTTTTGATTTATCGTAATATTTGTAAAGGTGAGCGGTGTTCCGTCCGCAGTTTTCACGATCGACCAATCTTTTACTTTCCAACCGGCATTATCGGGTTTTGCCGCAAACGTGACTGTCTCACCGTGCTCAACTTTGTCGCCGGTATTGATAAAAGTATCACCTATTTTTGCAAAGAGCAAACCGCCCGCACCGTCAACGTTGAACGTAACGGGATGTTTTATTTTTTCAAACTCAACTTCAACCGTTACAGGTTCGTTGATCAGAGCCTTTGCCGTATTACTGCCGTCAGCGCCCGTGCCGCTTACAAAAGAAAGCGCCGTATTGTCCGCTGTTTTTACGATCGACCAGCTCTTTACCTTCCAGCCGTTTGTGGTATCGGGCGTCGCCGTAAATTCGACTTCTTTTCCGCTCTCAACTTCGTTGCCGCTGTCAATTGCACCGCCGTCCGTAACTTTCGCCGTAATCGTACTTCCACCAGCCTCTCCTTTTACTTTAAATGTCAGCACATACTTTCCGGGAGTTGCAGCTTTAAAACTTACCTTTACTTCTACATTGGAAGAACCGACTTCCACCGTTGCCGTCGTACTGCCGTCCGTTCCACCGCTCTTCAATGTCCCGCCGGTAATTGCCCACTTGTCGACAACATAACCCTCATTCGGTTTTGCTGTAAACGTAACCGTTTTGCCTGTTTCGACTTTCTTACCGCTTGTAACTACGGTATGGCCGGCTTTCGCCTCAAGCGTACCGTTCGCATCAACAGTATTAAAAACAACGGTATAGCTGCTTTGCGGGGTCGGCGTATTGTCGTCCGACGAGCCGTTGCTGCATGCGCTGAACCCGATAAAGACGGCCGCCAAAGCTGCCAACACAAACAATGTTTTTTTCATAAAACACTCCTAAAAAAATATTTTTAAACATATTTATTAATCATTCCATGTTAAAAGCACCGCGCTATTTCAGCGGTGCTTTTAACCTACCGTAAAATTGCCCAGCGAGTAAATCTTCAGATTTAGGAGCCGGGCAATTCGTGCGCGTGCGCGCACACGTATATGAGCGAGTTTTCGAAGAAAACTCGAAGTTAAAAGCGCCGCACTATTTCAGCGGCGCTTTTAACCTACCTTAAAATGCGGCATTGCAGAAAATGTCGATTTTCGAAAATGCCGCATTCG
>NZ_AVQI01000050.1 GCF_000468115.1 Treponema socranskii subsp. socranskii VPI DR56BR1116 = ATCC 35536 | reverse complement strand
GATAATGCGGCAAGGAAGCCACTGACCTATATATCGCCCGTAAATTAACAAATTACGCGGTTTTTAAAGAAATGTATAAGAAATAGGCTCGTTTTTTTCGAAATTTTCCTGTCGTTTCGTATATCAACAGCATGATAAACCTTGAAAATGGGAGTGCCGTATCGATTGACGATGTTTTCAGATACTTTGCTTCGCTTTCGCTTTTTCGAGTGCTTTTTCGTATTTTCTTTCGTCCGCTTTTTCTGCAGGGCGGTACAAAATCGCTTTGTTGCCGATGACGCGCACGAGGACGGAAGAGCAGGCTTCCGACAGGGATACGGCGAGGTCCCGTTTTTCGTCTTTGAATTCGTTGAAGCTGATTTTAACAAGTTCGTGAGCTGCGAGCGCGGAGTCGGTCATCTTTTCGACCGCTTCGGTAACGCCGTTTTGTCCGACGATGACGACGCTTTGCAGGGGCTGTGCATATTTTTCAAGAATTTTTCTCTGCTTGCTTGAAAGTTCAATCATGTTTGAAATACTAGCGGTATTCGCCCGATTGCGCAACTGCATAAACGTGATGTATAAACGCGATGCGGCTCTTATTAATTTTCAGCGAAAATCACCAACTCCGGCGCAGCCTCGCAGCGAAGCTTCAAGCGGCGTCGGGGTATTAAACCCTCCGCACGAATAACAATTTTTTATTTCAGAATAACGATTTGTTTTTGCAATCCGCTTGTAACCTTGTTATAGTTTAATTTATAATAAAGCTGTAGAGGATGGCGGTATGACTTTGAAAAAAACGGCAGCAGTGATTTTCTGTGCATCTCTTCTTGCCGGTGCTGTATCTGCCGAAGAGCTGACGGTGGACAGCGCGGTGCAATACGCGATTGAAAACAATATCTCCGTGAAAAAAGATAAAATCACGCTCGACGCACTCAAGCGCGCAAAAAATCATTCGTGGAACGGCGTGAGTCCGAGCGCGTCCGTCAGCGCCAATATGCTTTTTCCCGCTGCGGGTGATGCGCGTCAATACGATTACAGCCTATCGATTCAAGGCTCTCTCAACTTTGCGCTTTCCCCGTCGCTTTATTCGTCCGTAAAAACCGCCGCTCTCAATTACGAAAACGGACTGCTTACCTACGACGAAGCTCTGCGCTCGATCGAACTCAAAGTTCGCAGCGCGTTTTATCATCTCCTGTACGAGCTTGAATATATCGAACTGCAGAGGCGCAATCTCGAAACCGCCGGCCAGCAGTACGAGCAAAATACGAAAAAATACAAAAGCGGTCAGCTTTCGGAACTCGATATGCTGACGAGCCAAGTAAAATACGAACGGTTGAAGCCGATGCTCGAATCCGCCGAGATAACCTTTGCCAACGATTCGGCATCATTCAAACAGATGCTCGGTCTCGATCAGTCGGCCGAACTCGCGCTTTCCGGTTCTCTCGCCGCTGCTTGTTCTTTCGGCGATATAAGCGTCGAAGTCGATGCGGAAGATACGCCTGTGATCCGCGCCGGAAAAAACAGCGTAAAGATTGCGCAAGCGGCATTGCTCGCGCGGAGATTTGCCGCGTGGGGGCCGACGCTGAGTGCGGGATGGACGTACGGCAAATCGAAGACGAATATCGCGGATGATTTTTCGACGACGAATGCGTTTTCGGTCGGCGTTTCGATTCCGCTCGACGGATACCTTCCGTGGTCGAAGGGTGCCGATTCCGTTGCTTCGGCAGCGGACAGCCTGAAGACGGCGGAGCTTACACTCGAAAACAGCCGTACGACGCTTGCGGTGCAAATCGATAACTACGTCAAGCAGATACGGCAGATACAATCGCAGATCGCATCGCTTCAGGCAAATGTCGGCTTGGCGCAAAAGTCGTACAATATGACGAAAGACGCATACACTCACGGTTCGCGAGATTTGCTTACGCTGCAGACTGCGGCGGATTCGCTTTTGAACGCGCGTACGGATCTTGCACTGCAGGAGTATACGCTTATCACAAAGATGCTTGATCTGGAATACACGCTCGGCGTTCCGTTCGGCTCTTTAGGTCGATGAGGAGAATGATATTATGAAAAAATCGACGGTGATCGTAATCGTTGTGCTTGCTGCGGCTTTGGGTGTCGGCGGCTATGCTTTTTATAGTACGCGGCATACGGCGGCGATGCGCGGCAGGGCGCCGTCTCAAACGGTTTTGACGGTGCGTACGCAGGTTGCGGAAGTCGTAACGCTGCACGACTATATCAATACGAACGGCGACATAGAAGCGGTAAACTCGGTTACCGTGTATCCCGATATCGGCGGAAAAATCGTGAGTACGAACGTAACGCTCGGCTCTCCCGTCCGTCGCGGAGACGTGATCGCCCGGGTAGATCCGTCCGAGCCGGGCAGCAGTTATACGCTGAGTCCCGTGCTCGCTCCGATCAACGGCAGCATTATTAAAACGCCGCTCAAAGTCGGAACGAAGGTTACGACGTCGAGCGCAGTTACGACGATCGGCGATATTGCGAGTTTGCAGATCACCGCGAAGATTCCGGAGCGCTACGTCGCTTCTCTGCGCACGGGATTGAAAGCGGAGATATCGCTTGAAGCCTATCCCGACGCCGTGTTCGCCGCAACCGTGACACACGTGTCGCCGGTGCTCGATGTCAATGCGCGCACGAAAGAGATCGTTTTGACATTCGACGAAAACGATACGCGAATCAACGCCGGCATGTTCGGCAAAGTGAAATTGTATACGCTCGACTACGGAGGAGCCGTCGCCCTGCCGTCGGACGCGGTCGTTACGAAGGGCGACAAGCCGTATCTCTACGTCGTCAAAAGCGACGATACCGTCGAACAGCGGGAAATAACGCTCGGACAATCGGTTGACGGCATCGTGCAGGTTTTGTCGGGCATAGAAGAAGGAGAACGCGTCGTCGTCGAAGGCGGGCAAGTGCTTTCGAACGGTGCGAAAGTGCGCGACATATCGAGCGCGGTTCGAGGTAAAGAATGAGTTTATCGCGGAAAACGCTCGAACATCCCGTTCTCGTACTCATCGTATTTGTGCTGCTCGGTATCATCGGCATATCGAGTTTTAATAATATTGCAATCAGCCTCTTTCCCGATATCGACAGTCCCTATGTCATGGTGTTGACGACTTATTCGAACGCCGGCCCGGAGTCGGTGGAAAAATCGGTGACGAAAGTGCTTGAAAGCAGTCTCATCAGCGTCAACGGACTCAAAGAGCTCACGTCATCGTCATCGGAAGGTTCGAGCATGGTGTTTCTCGAATTCGATTACGGAACCGATTTGGAATCGGCTGTCAACGACGTGCGCGATAAACTCGACCGTGTCAAACGTTCATTGCCCGACGGTGCATCGACTCCGAGTATTTTTAAAATGGATGCGTCCGCCATGCCGATTATGCGCATCGCGATGCGGGGAAACCGTTCGACGGACG
Source organism: Treponema socranskii subsp. socranskii VPI DR56BR1116 = ATCC 35536 (assembly GCF_000468115.1). Lineage (GTDB taxonomy): Bacteria > Spirochaetota > Spirochaetia > Treponematales > Treponemataceae > Treponema_D > Treponema_D socranskii. The sequence continues at coordinate 185,538 of NZ_AVQI01000050.1, read as the reverse complement.
ATCTTCGGCAGATAGCCGAAGACGACGTTATCGATATCCTCGAACAGACGGACGGCGTCGCCGAAGCGAGCGTTTCGGGCGGACGCTCAAAAATCGTCCGTGTCGAAATCTCGGAAAACAGGCTTGCCGCTTACGGTCTCAACATATCTGCCGTATCGTCCGCGCTCGCAAAGCAAAACTTCGAACTCGGCGGCGGAAAGATTACCGAAGGAAAAATGAATTACGTCGTGCGTACGACAGGCGAATATTCGTCCGTTGCTGAAATAGACGATACCGTTATCACAACGGTGAACGGATACGACGTAAAGCTCAGCGATATCGGAAACGCGTTTATGGGCTACGAAGACGCATCTTCGACGGTCTACATAAACGGGGAGCCGGGCGTTTACGTTTCGGTTACAAAGCAGTCCGGTACGAATTCGGTAACCGTTGCAAACGCGACGTATAAAAAAATCGAGCAAGTGCAGGCGCTCCTTCCGTCCGATATTACGCTTGAAATCATCTCGGACGATACGACTGCGATCCGCGATACGATCAGTACGCTCGTGACTTCCGCGTGGCAAGGCTTGCTGCTCGCGGTTATCATTCTGTTCTTTTTTTTGCAGAATTTTAAAAGCACGCTTATCATATCCATATCGATTCCGCTTTCCCTTGTCATTACGATCATGTGTATGTCCTTTGCAGGGATCACGATCAACATCATGACGTTGACCGGTCTCATCCTCGGCGTCGGTATGATCGTCGATGCGTCCATCGTTATGATAGAAAACATCTATGCGTACCGATCGCGCGGTGCGAAACCGAAAATCTCCGCTGCACTCGGTTCGCAGGAAATGCTCATGTCCGTCGTTTCCGGAAACCTCACGACGATCTGCGTATTCGTTCCGTTTTTGTTTTTTCTCAAAGACCTTGAAATGATGGGACAGATGTTCAAGGGGATAATATTTACCGTTGTCATCGCGCTCGTGTCGAGTTTGTTCGTCGCGATCTTTCTCGTGCCCGTACTGGCCGGCAAATTTTTACCGCTTTCAAACAGAACGGAAAAACCGGTACAAAACCGCGTTTTAAAAGCGATGTACGCTTCGTTTCAAAATATCATAGACGCTCTCACGAAAGTGTACCGCAGGGGATTGAAGAGCGCCCTCGATCACCGGGCGGTGACGATCGTCGTAAGCGTGAGCGTTCTCTTTATGGCGCTCGCCCTCTTCCCGACGCTCAAAATCAATATTATGGGGCGCGGCGGCGGAGACGACAGCGTGACGCTCAACGTGACGATGCCGACGGGAACCTCGCTTGCGGAAACGACGAAAGTCGTGCAAGCGTTTGAGACGATCACAAAGAATGAAATACAGGGCTATACGACGCTGATCATGAGTGTCGGAACGGGCGGCAGAATATCGAGTGCGTCGACGTATACGGGTTCGCTTTCGATACGCCTTCCCGAAACGAGCAAACGGATCGACACATCCGAAACGATTCAGCGGAAGCTTCGCGCGCACTTCGACGAATTTGCGGACGCGCAGCTTTCGTTCGGTGCCGGCTGGCGCGGTCAGATTTCGGGAAGCGATATCGTCATAAAGGTTCGTTCGGACGACCTTGAAACGGCGCTTTCGGTTTCCGACAAAATAAAAGACGTGATGGAAAAAATCGATGCCGTAGGGGAAGTGACGATCGACACGAAAAAAGGTTTGCCGCAAGTCGAAGTCGTCATCGATCGACAGCGGGCATACGCGTTCGGCGTCGACGTTACGACGGTTGCGCGCGAAATCAATTACGCAATGAACGGCGTTACATCGACGGTATACCGTTCGAACGGCAAAGAATACGATGTCGTCGTCATGTACCGGCCGGAAGACCGCGACAAAGTATCCGACCTCGAATCGATTTACGTGAGAGGCACGAACGGCATGGTGAGCGTTGCGAATTTCGCTTCGCTTAAAAAAGGACTCGGACCTGTCAGCATCAATCGGGAAAATCAAAGCCGCGTCATAGAAGTGTCGGCCGATATCATATCCGATGAAAATGCGAACGTCGTCGAAGATGAAATCAAGTCTCGTATCGCCGATACCTTTGTCATTCCCGAAAACGTCACCGTGAGCTACGAAGGTTCGTGGAGCGACGTACAAAAACAGGGACGCGTTTACGGTTTGATCGCGCTTATGGCGCTGCTCCTCGTGTTCGGCGTTATGGCCGCGACTTATGAATCGTTTAAAGCGCCGCTCATCAATATGATGACGATTCCGTTTTTAATAATCGGAGTCGTCTTTATCTACAAGCTTACCGGACAGACGCTGTTGATGACGTCGATGGTCGGCATCATCATGCTTGTCGGTATCGTCGTCAATAACGGCATAATCCTCGTCGACTATACGAACCTCCTCATTGACCGCGGCATGAAGATGAAAGAAGCGTGTTTGGAAGCGGGTGCGAGCAGGCTTCGTCCCGTGCTCATGACGACGTTTACGACGATCCTCGGTACGCTTCCGATGTGTTTCCAATTCGAAGGAACCGCTCAAATGGTACAGCCGATCGGCCTTTCGATCGTCGGCGGTTTGACGTCGAGCACTTTCGTCACGCTCTTTATCATTCCGGTACTTTATTCGCTTGTCATGAAAGAAAAGAAAGCCGTCGATACCGGTGCCGCGCAGGCTGTCGCGGACTTCGTTCAAAGCGGAGAAGCTGTCGATATCGAAACCGATAACGTGCAGGCCGGTATCGTCGCAAATCAATCCGTCGAAGACGATATCGTCGAAGCGCTCGAACAGCTTATACCGGATATCCGCTATACGATCATTCCGACGGTGAACGGTAAAGGCGGCGACAACTATAAGCTCGGAACTACGACGTGGCCCGAACAGAATTTTATGATGATCGCATATATGAAACGAAAAGATGTCGCGACGATATCGTCGGCCGTTCGAATGCTGAAGAAAAAATTTCCGAAAGAGGGGATAAAGCTCTTTCTTATGTGATTGTCCGCACGGACAGCGTATCAAAAGCGTCAGCGCACTTTAAAGAATATGCCGATCAGCGCTACCGTTATGAGCAGCTGCATGATGACGAATTTGATAAGCACCTGCGTCGGCGACCATCCGCGCTTTTTGCGCATTTCATCGTGCAGCGGAAAACGGATGTCGTTGAATATGCGTATGTGAAAAAATCGGAGCAGCGCTACTTTCAATAATCCCATGCCGCCGTTTACGGACATGATCGTCGATGTCGCCAAAATCAAAAACGGATTGCCGCCGACCATAACGCATACGCCGATAAAAAAACCGAGCGCGCGGCTGCCGGCGTCTCCCATGAGCACTTTGCTCGGATACGCGTTGTGCCATAAGTAACCCATGAGGGAACCCGCGAGCGCAAAATTTATAACCGCCCAGTTTGCACCTTTCGGCAAATGCGGTACGAGCAGGTATTCGGCTATATCGACGTGTCCGAGCACAAAGTAAAAAATCGTTCCCATCGTGATGAGTGCGATGAGTACGAGCGTACCCGAAAGTCCGTCTACGCCGTCGGTACAGTTCGTCGTATTGATCGATGCCCACAGCATAACCGTACACACGATGATATATACGGCGACGTTTACCGCAACCGGATGCGTGACGAAGGGCAGCCAAAAATAGACGCACCCGTCGGACGATACGCTTTTGAGACAATAAAAAAGCAAGAGCGCTTCGGCGAGGCTTACGATAAAGTCGAGCAGCGCTTTTCGGTATTCGCCCCAGCTTGCAAGGCTCTTATCGTCAAGAAATCCCGTGAGCATCATAATCCACGTCAGCATAAGCGTGCCGCCCTGCAGAATCGTAAGCGGCGTACACAAAAACGCGATGACGATGAATACCGAAATAAAGACGATGCCCGCGCCCGTCGGCTTTCCTTTCGAAACTTCTGCGCTGAGCGTAAACTCTCTGCCTCTGTCGTGCGGCAAACGCGCGTAAAAACGCGGCAAAAGGCGCATCGAAGCGATAAAGCCCGTATAGAGCGCGAGCGTTATGAGTACCGTGTACGATTGGAGGAGCCGCGCCGGCCCGAAAAATTGCTGCAGGTATGCACCCAAATAGTATATCATCATAACCTCGATTTAATTAATAAATTCTATTTCGAATATTATTAAAACGATTCATCGTCAGCGATCGATTTCAGCACCCGTAAAAACCATCGCGATATCGTGTTCGTCGCAAAAGGCAATCGATTCGGCGTCGGTGTCGGTTCCTCCGGGCTGTACTAGGAGGCGTATGCCGCTCTTTATGAAGCGGTCAAAACCGTCGTCAAAAGGCAGTGCGCTGCCGCTTACCAAAATTTCGGCAGATCGGGCGCCGTTTATTAATTCTGTCCGCATATTGTTCGCTGCCCGATTGAGCGCGGCAAAACACGCGTCCGCCGGTGCGAGCGCCGCACAGCACATGCCGATCGTCGTCATGTTTCCGATGACGGCCGCCGCATCGTGTTTTGCGCCGAGCATGACGAGCTGCCCGAACGCCGCTTCGTCGGCTTGGAGCTGTGTCGGGTGCGCCTTTGTGACGACGTTCCACGAATCGAAGAGCGTAAGCTTGTCTTCTTCGACGATGAGGCCGCCGTTGAGCGAACGGATAGTGTACGATATCGTTGCAGGAGTCGACATCGTAATCAGGCGGATATCTTTCCGCTCGGCAAGCAGCGCCTTTGCTCCCGCCGTAAAGTCCGGAGCGACAACCGCCGCCAAATTCGATTTTAATAATTCATGTGCGGCGTGTTCGTCGACGACCGCGCTGAATCCTGCGACGGCGCTGTCGAAAAACGCTTTTCTGCAGCCGGACATCTTTTGAAACGATTCGGCCGAGTTCGAGCCGAGGGCGGCGCTGATCGGAATGCCGTGCTTTGACGAACAGGTGAATACCGATTCTGCGGCGGGCGTAAAGCGCATTTCCGTTTCGTTTCCGTTGTCGCCGCGTTCGATCACCGTCGGAGGCTTTTTTAACAATGCGGAAAAATTGCTGAGGCTTTCCCACACCGCATCGATGTTGACGTAGAGGCTGTACAAAAGTTCTCCGCCCTGATTTTTCCGCAAGCTGTCGAGCGCACCGCCGTGCAAAAGCGTATAGAGGCATGCCGAACGGTGCGACTGCTCTTTGTTTATGAGCTCTTCGGATTTTTTATACGGCAGCATAAAATAGCGCGGATACGACTTGTCGCCCGTTTGCCGCAAAATCGCGTTTCCCGCCGCGGCGGTGCAGGCCGAAACCATATTGAACGCTTTTGCCGCGAGGTAGAGGCGGAACGCTTCGGAAACGCTTTGCGTCTCTATTTTGACGATTGCTTCTTCATAATCGGCAGAATCGGTGAGTACGAGTACGTTTTTATAATTTTTGCACGCCGCCTGAACGAACGACAAAGCGCGCATATCGATTTTGTCCGCAACGGAATCGGACGCTTTATAATTTTTGTGCGCGTGCGATGCGGGTTCCAAATTGATGCAAACGAGGCGGATCGTGTCCGTTTCGTCGGAATAACCGTATTCGTTTTGCCGGCCGCTTGCGACAAGCGATTGCAGCGTCGCCCCGTAGTCGCCGAAAGTGCGGGGCGAATCGTCGAAAACGGATACCGCCGTATAGGCGATACCGGCGTCCGTGAGCAGCTTTCCGGTTTGTCCCGCCGACAGAATTTCCCAGTCCCGTTTTACAAGGCATCGAGCAAGGGTCATGAGATTGTCGGTATCGTCGGTATACAAAAGCGCCCGATTTTTCATATTCGAAATAATAACATAAAAAGTACCGGTACACAACAACGGTGTCAACAATTGCCTTGTTCAGCGCCGCCAAATCATATATACTGAACACTCGATTTTACAGTGCAATTTCTTTGCACGCTTTTACGGAGGAATCATGTCACTCGATTGCGGAATCGTCGGGCTGCCGAATGTCGGCAAGTCTACGATATTTACGGCGCTGACGGCAGCTCCCGCCGCTGCGGAAAATTTTCCGTTTTGTACGATCGATCCGAACGTCGGCATTGTCGATTTACCGGACGAGCGTCTCGCTTTTCTCGCAAGCGTTTTTCAGCCGAAAAAGATTACGCCTACGTCGGTAAAGATCGTCGATATCGCAGGTCTTATTAAAGGCGCAGCTCAGGGAGAGGGGCTCGGCAATCAGTTTTTGGCGAATATTCGGGAGACGGCGTGCATCGCACACGTCGTTCGCTGTTTTGACGATGCCGATATCATGCACGTCCGCGAAAATGCGAATACCGTCGTGCCGATCGACCCGAAAGGCGATATCGAGACGATCGATATGGAGCTCGCGTTTGCCGACTTGGATACGATAAGAAAGCGGCAGGAAAAAGTGACGAAGGCGAGCCGCGCGCTCGGAAAAGAGGAAGAAAAAAAATACGTGCATTGGACGAGCGCGGTTGCAAAGATCAAGCCGTTGCTTGAAGCGGGAAAATGCGCGCGGCTCGCCCAGCTGACGCCGGAAGAAAAGGCGGCCGTGAGCGATATGTTTTTGCTTACGATGAAGCCGACGTTTTATGTCTGTAACGTTTCCGAAGACGCGATCGCTGCAGGTACGAACGATTACGTTGAAGCGGTAAAAAAAATCGCCGCCGAAGAAAACGCGGAGACCGTCGTCATCTGCGGAAAGTTTGAATCCGATTTGGCGGAAATCAAAGACGAAAACGACCGCAAGGAATTTATGGAAGCCGCCGGCCTCAAAGAATCGGCTCTTGCAAATCTTGCGCGGACGGCGTACAAGCTCATGGGGCTGCGTACTTTTTTTACTGCGGGAAGCGACGACTGTCATGCATGGACGATCCGCGCAGGAGACACCGCTCCGAAAGCGGCGGGCGTCATACATACGGATTTTGAAAAAGGTTTTATTAAAGCAGAAGCGTATTCGATCGACGACTTGCGTACTTACGGCTCGGAAGCGAAGATCAAAGAAGCGGGAAAATACCGTATTGAGGGAAAAGATTACGTCGTGCAGGACGGCGACGTATTGTTTATTAAATTCAATACCGCAGGAAAATAGCAATTGTTAATTAAAATCGAAATTAAATATTAATAATTTCTTGATTTAATAAAAAGCAACTGCAGACTTCGGTTTTTTGCAAAAGTTTTCTTTGGAGAAAATATGGCCGATAATACACTTGAAAAAATCGCGCATGAACTGTTTCACGCCTTCGATATCAGGATCGATGCCGAACGGCTGACCGATGAAACGGCGTCCCGTCTGTACAATGCGCAGGCGTGGTATTTCAGAGAATGTCTCGGCACCGACGAAATCGTTTTGTGCCGGGATACGCGCAAAAAAGGCGAACACTTTTTGCAGCTCGCGATCGACACTTTTTCCGCGATGGGATTTCGCGTGTATACGAACGTGCTGCCCGTTTCGACGTGTCAGTTTTATTACAGCTGTATGCAGCGCCCGAGCTGTGCGGGAATCATGTATACGGCGTCGCACAATCCGAAAAATTATACCGGACAAAAAACGGTCGGGCCGAACGTGAGACCCATCGCCGAAAACGTCGGGCCGAAAGGCGGGCTTGTCGCCGTCCGCGATGCGTTTTTAAAAGGAAAAACCGTTTCCGCAAAAGAGGGCGGCAGCGTTACGGTCATCGACGACGGCGACGCATACGTGCGCGCCTGTTTGGATTTGGCACGGATCGGAAAAGACGAACTTTCCGGTATATCCGTCGTCGCCGATTTTTTATCGGGCAGCGCGGGAAGCGAAGTGATGCGTGCGTTTCGCTATGCGGGTATTTCGTGCGTTGCGCGAAACGTGGTTCCAGACGGCAGTTTTCCGAGCGGTGCGCCGAACCCCATTATTAAAGATAATATCAAAGGTACGCTCGACTACATACACGCGCATCCCTCGTCGGTCGATTTTTGCTTTTTATTCGACGGCGACGGCGACCGCGTCGATACGAGAAGCGGCGACGGTACGGAGATTTCGCCTTCCGTGATTATGACTTTTTTGTCTTCCGTGCTCACGTCGATCGTGCCGCATACGGGAGAAGCGCGGATCGGAATCGACTCGAAAGCATCTCCCGTCGTTCACGCGGAACTGAAAAGCGGCGGCAACAATCCGCTGCTCGTTCCGAACGGGCATTCGCAGATAAAAGATATTTTGCTGCAAAAAAAAGCGATTGCCGCCGTCGAAGAGACCGCACATTATTATCTGAATTTTCCGAACGGGGAAAAAACGGTTCCGATGGAAAGCACGCTGCTCTTCTGTCTTTTGTTTTTGAAACGCTGGAAAAATAATAAGGCGGAATTCGATGTGCTCGTTGCCCGTCAAAACAGCGTGCTTCGCGAACGCGAATGGGGCTATACCTATGCGGATGAAAAAGACCGGGACGATGCGCTTTGTGCGACCGAAAATTTTTTTACGGCAAGAGGATACGTGCCGTTTAAAACGCTTGAAGACGGCTCTCCGCTCGGTACGACATTGTTAAAACGCGATTGGGACGGAGATAAGTGGTGCTGGATCGCACAGCGTGCGAGCCAAAGCGAAAAAGGTGTTGCCCGCTGGATGGTGACGTCTTCCGATGCCGATGAATTGCAGCTTGCCGTTGCGGCGATAAACGAAGCGGCGCAAAAAAAATTGTAGTATACTGTAAAAAAACAAAGAGGTGCTCGTATGTTTACCTTTTCGGTTATGGGAGATTCCATTTCTTCGTTCGAAGGAACATCGCCCGAAAATTATGCGGTCGCGTATCCGATGCCCGATTCCGGCGTTTATCGCAGGGACGATATGTGGTGGGCGCATTTTGAACGGCTGACGGGAAATACGATGATCTGCAACGATTCGTACAGCGGAAGCCGCGTTTCGGAAACCGGCTCGCGCCCCCTTTGGTCCGCCTTCGTTTCCGATTCGCGTATCGCGCGTTTGAAAGGAGACGCGGTGATCGTGTTCGGCGGCACGAACGATTTCGGTCAGCGCGCGGAAGGCGCTGCGCCGCTTGCGGTATTCGAAGCTGCCTATACGCTCCTTATTAAAAAAATACGAAAAGCGCTGCCGCACGCCGTCGCATATTTTTGCGTGCCGCCCGTACGTTTGGATTGGGAGTTGACGGAAAAAAACGACTGCGGCTGGACGCAGCTCGATCTGCAGCACAGCGTTCGTTCTATGGTCGCCTCTGCGCATGCTGCCGATCGGAATATCCGTGCGATCGATTTATCGGAAATCGCGGTAGAGGATATGCTCGCCGACCGGCTGCATCCGAATAAAAAAGGCATGGAAGCGATTGCATCCTGTATCGCCCGGCATATATGACGGATAAAACGCGCGCGCTCGATATCGCGATCCTCTGCAAAGTCGTTGACAATTACGGCGATGTCGGATTTGCATACCGCCTCGCGCGCGCTCTTTCGGCGCTTGACGACAGCGTGCACATTCGATTCGTCATCGATGATCTTGCATCTTTCGCTTTGCTTGCGCCCGGAATCGACTCTCATGCGGCGGTACAGCAGTACGGAAATTGGACGGTTTTCGATTGGAACGCGGCGGATGCGTGTAGCGCTTTTTTTTCAAAAGCGATGCCGAAAATCGTTTTGCAGTGCTTTCAATGCCCTTATCCCGAATGGCTTGAAGCGCTTTTATTCGATAAAAAAAATACCGCCGTCGTTCACGTCGTCAATATCGACTACCTTACGGCGGAAGATTACGCCGAAGAATTTCACTGCCTCAAGTCGCTCACGCGCTCGTCACGTATACAAAAAGTCAATTTTATGCCGGGCTTTACTTCAAAGACGGGAGGGCTCATCCTCGACCGGAAGCCCGCGTGCGTACCGGCAAAAAAAAATCCCGATGAATTTTCGGTTTTGATTTTCGGTTATGTCCGCGATTACGCTCCCGTCGTCCGCGCCCTTTGTGCATTTGAAACGGAAAAGCGAAAATCGGACGAGCGCTTTAAGCTTTGCGCCTGCGCCGCTGCGGGGCAGGGGCAGGATGCGTTTATGAAAGCGTACGCGGATTCGAGTGCGCATTTTGCTGTGGAACGGCTTCCGTTTTTAGTGCAAAACGAATGGGATGATCTGCTCTATGCTATGGACGCGCTTTTTATACGCGGGGAAGATTCGCTTTCGCGCGCGTGCCTTTCGGGCATTCCCTTTGTGTGGCAGGCCTACCCGCAGGAAGACGATTATCAGCGCGTAAAAGTCGAAGCGCTTTTGCAGCGCATAAAAGATTTTTTCCCGCGTGACGATTTTGCGATCGTCGAAAATGCGTGGACGTTGTACAATGCTTCCGGCACGGCTTTTTGCGATACGGAAAAAGCGCTCCTTGCTTTTTTGGAAGCTTCCTGTCGGATAAAAAAATATTTTGCAGCATTCGCATCCGCGCTTATTGCAAACGGCGACTTTGCCCGCCGCCTGCTTGATTATTTGCGGCGTTTTGCGTTATAATCATATACACTTTTCAATTTTGTCAAATCTTATTAATTTATAGAAGGTAGCACTATGGTTACAACATCGGAAATCAAAGTCGGTTCTGCGTTTATGTATGAAAACAATCCGCTTATGGTACAGCGTATGCTCGGTCAAAAATCGGGCCGCGGCGGTATGGTGACAAAGCTGCGCGTAAAAAATATCGTCACGGGACAGACGCAGGATCTCGGCCTCGACGCCGGAGAAAAATTCGATGAAGTCGATCTCGACGAAAAAACGATGAAGCTTTCCTACATCGAAGGCGATACGTACGTGTTTATGGATCAGGAAACCTACGAGCAGCTCGAAATGACAAAAGAAGATTTGGGCGACAACGCGGGTTACCTTTCCCCCGACGACGATATCGACATATCGATCACGTTTTATGAAGGAAAGCCGGTCGGCGTCAAACTTCCCGTCAACGTTACGCGCACGATCACGTACTGCGAGCCGGGCGTAAAAGGCAACACGAGCGGCAAAACGTTTAAGCCCGCGACGCTCGATACGGGCATTGAAGTGAACGTCCCGCTTTTTTGCAACGAAGGCGAACGCATCGTCATCGATACGCGCGACGGCTCTTTTGTCGAGCGCGCGAAAGACTGATTTGTGCGGCGCGTTCTCCGAGTTTTCTGCCGTTCACGGCCGATCCGTTTTGTAGAGACGCGCCTTCTTTTATTTCACTCGTTGTATGATAAAGACAGCGCTTCAAAAAAAATTATTCGAAATGCAGGATATGTCCTACCGGCGATTTCAACAAAAGCTTTTGCCGACGGTTTCGAGCGAAACGATCATCGGTATACGCACGCCGGTATTGCGTTCGTTTGCAAAAGAATTCGCAAAAACCCCCGATGCAAAAAAATTTATTAAAAAGCTTCCGCATGTTTATTACGAAGAAAACAATGTGCACGCGTTTATCATCGAAACGATCGCCGATTTCGATACAGCCGTCGCTGCTCTCGACGCGTTTTTACCGTACGTCGACAACTGGGCGACTTGCGATTCGATGAGTCCGAAAGCGCTCGAAAAAAATATTTCCGCATTGTACAAAAAAATACGGGAATGGATCGCGTCGGGTAAAACCTATACGGTGCGCTTCGGCATCGGTATGCTGATGCGCTTTTTCCTCGACGAACATTTTACGCTTTCATCCGCCTCTCTCGTTTCGAAAATACGTTCCGGCGAATACTATATCAATATGATGATCGCGTGGTATTTTGCGACGGCGCTCGCCAAACAGTACGATGCGGTGCTTCCGTTTATCGAAAAGAAAAAACTCGATACATGGACACACAATAAAACGATTCAAAAAGCGATCGAAAGCTACCGCATTTCCGACGAGTGTAAAAATTATCTGCGCGGTTTAAAACGAAAATCCTAATCACATTCCGATAAATCGGCTGCATAAAGCCGATAGCGGCATAGCATACCGCCGAGTTTTTGCACATACACGGCGGTACATACTTGCCTGTTTATTTCGAATGATCACGCACGAGCTCGCTTATTTTTGCCGCCATGCGGTCAAGCGGCACCTGTTCCTGCACCGCGCCCAATTCCCACGCGACTTTCGGCATACCGTATACGATCGACGACTCTTCGTCCTGGCCGAGCGTCCACGCACCCTGTTTGCGCATTTCGGCAAGCTGCGCCGCGCCGTCTCTACCCATGCCCGTCATGATGACACCGAGCGCACGGTTTTGATACATCTTTGCGACCGATTCGAACAGGTAGTCGGCGGAAGGACGATGTCCGTTGCGGGGCGGATCCTGCGAAAGCTTTATGACCAAACCTGCTCCCTGCCGAGCGACATAGACGTGGTAGTTGCCCGGTGCGATGTAGATATGCGCGGGTACGATGGGCTCTCCGTCTTTCGCTTCGGTAACGTCGAGCGGGCAGATGCGGTCGAGACTATTTGCGAACTCCGCCGTAAAGCCCGCCGGCATGTGCTGGACGACGATGATCGGCAGCGGAAATCGCACGTCGATATCTTTAAAAACATCGCGGAGCGCGTTCGGGCCGCCCGTGGAAATTCCGATCGCAACGACTTCGATGCGGCCTCCTTCGCGGAGCGGCACAACGACGGCGGGCTCTTTGTTTTTTTCGGCAGTTTGGTTCCACAGCGTCGGTGCGATTGCGGGATTTTTTGCGGGAGCGATACCCTTTTTTTCGGCGACAAAGCGCTCGGCTTCGCGCATCTTTATCTGATGTGAAAAATAATCGGAATCATGTGTCTGCTTTCCGTGTGCGCGCGCATAAGCACTGCCGTAAGAAGCGAGCAGTTCGACGAGATGTTCCGAAACCGCCGTCAAATCCGTCGAAATGGAACCGCCGGGCTTTGTGATAAAATCGCTTGCGCCGAGTTCGAGGCATTCCATCGTGACCGCCGCTCCTTCCGTAGCGACGCTCGATAAAATGATAACCGGAATATCCCAGCCGCGCTTTTTGCGCTCTTTTAAAAACTCGACGCCGTTCATCACCGGCATTTCAATATCGAGGACGATCACGTCAGGTTTTACGAGCGGAATCTTGTCCACTGCAAACTGTCCGTTCATCGCCGTCGCCGCGACGTGCAAACCTTCGGTTCCCTCAACGATGCGCGTCACCAAATTGCGCATCAACGCGGAGTCGTCACAAATAAGCACTTCTATGTTATCCATTTTGTCTTCCTGCCGTATGTATTTTGCTGTTTGGCGTTATTCCATTTTTTGATACAAGCACGCCCACTCCGTTTTTAAAAATTCAAACTTCGTTTTCATGCCGAACAGCGATTCCGAATGTCCGATAAACAGATACGAATGCGGCGCCATTGCGTCCCAAAACCGCTGAACGACGGCCGCCTGCGCCGCTTCATCGAAATAGATAAGCACATTGCGGCAAAATATGATATCGAAATCGTGTTTGCCGGAATCGTGACTGAGATTGTGATAATCGAAATTGATCGTGTCCATGATGTCGCGATTGACTTGGTATCCGCCCGACGACTTAGTAAAATACTTCGCAAGGTAATCGGCCGGAACTCCGTCCACACGGCTGTCCGCATAAAAACCGAGCCGTCCCACCATGAGCGATTTGAGGGAAATGTCGGATGCGGTGATTTTAAACGTAAACGACGGCGGCAAAATCGTTTTTAAAATCATCGCGATCGTATACGGCTCTTCACCGGTAGAACAACCCGCGCTCCACACGCGGATCACGTCGGAACGGTGCTGCTTTTTATAGTCGATGAGATGCGGAATGACATAATTGATGAGCGCATCGAAATGCGGCTGCGTTCGAAAAAAATGCGTCAGATTCGTCGTAACCGAATCGAGCATCTCTTTCATTTCTTCTTTGTCTTGCAAAATCATCGCATAATATTTCGCTACCGAATCGATTTTTTTTTGGCGCAGGAGTTCTCTAATGCGGCTGTCTAAAACGGAACGGTTCGTCCCTGAAAATGTAATACCGCTTTCGTCATAGATAACCTTACGGAACATTTCAAATTCCGCATCACTCAATAAATCCGACATATTTATTATTGTACAGTATTTTTCGGTTTATAGCTAGTAATGATTAAAGTCTTTTGTCACTTCGTCGGTGCGGACGGTTGTTGCGTCAATGGCGGACGCGGTACATCCGTTTTTCTGCGGATTTTTTTGATCCGCTTTCCGCGGCAGGCTGCCCGCCGGCGGCAACGGTTAAAATTACATTGGCGATCGATTCTCTCGTTCCGACGGGAAGTTTTTCAAGTGCGTCGATGATGTGTTCATATCTGCGGTACAGTTCGGCTTTGTCTTTCGGCAGCGAATTTTCAACCGACAGAACGTCGCGTTCGTTTTCGATTTTTATAGTATCGCGCATAAGCGATTCTATAGACACGTTGAGCGCCGACGCGATTTTATACGCCGTCCCGACCGACGGTTGGCCGTCTCCTTTATTTTTTCCGTTCGTGATCGTCGAATACGGTACACCCGCGAGTGTCGCAAGCGTTTTTAAATTGATTTCCCGATAGCCGATAATCCGATACACGTTTTTCCAAAACAGGTGCATAGTACAGGTGTACCACAAAAGCTGTTATCGCATGGATTTATTTACCGTAGCGCGTTATAATAACCTTATTCGGTTTTAAAATCCGCAGGAATTGTCTATGACTACGATCGTCGGATCGGCGACGCGCGCCGTCTTTGTCCGCGCAAACATTGTTCCGCTGTTTCCCGAAGCGCTGCCGCCTGCAAGAGGCGCTCCTCTTCAACGACAGGCGATCCGTTTTCCCGTGAGCGACCTCTGCGCTTCCGAATCGGATGCGCTCTATGAACCGTATAATCAGCTGGGCGGCAGCAGAAAAAGTTTCCATCTTTCCGAATACTTTTTTTCTTCGAATGTAAAAAAATTGTTTTTCGACATAAACCTCTTTTACGACGCATCGATCGCGCACATCTGGTACACGGGTATGCGGGCAAGCCGCTTGTCCGAAGCACCGAACGATGCCGTCTCGGATGAAACGTTGCGCGCTGCAGATAAAACGTCCCTTGCCGGCACGGAGGATTTTTTTGTTCCTTACCGCGACTTCGATACCCGCGCGATGTGCCTGTACCGTCCCGATTTCGTAATCGAAACAAAGGCGGCGCATTTTTATATCGTCGAAATTGCCGAAGAACGGACGGCAAACGAACGCATCGTGCGTGCGAAACGGGAATACGTCGAAGCGGCAAACGAGAACGCAGACGGAGCGTCTCTCGAATACGTGCGTATTTCGCCGCGGTATGCCGATATGCGATTTGAAAAATTTATCGCTTCACGCGGCCGGCATACGGGCTTTTCGTAAAAAAATATTCCCTTAACAAGATCGCCTGATTTATGTTATAATATAATAAGCGAGGGAGTCGTTATGACTGCGGTGAACCGGAAATACGAAGATTCGATTTTTGTTAACCTTTTCACCGTAAACACCGATCGACAGGTATTTTCGAAAGCCGTCAAAAATATCTGCGCTTGACTTTTACGTTTTTACATCGGACCGGACGCTCTCCCTGCAACTGCAATTCCGAAACCGGCGGATGCATTTATTGCATATTCCGACTTCCCGCCGCCGGAATTTGAGATAGAGATATGTATAGAACAAGGAAATGTGTAATGCGTAAAATCGGTACGGTACTTATCGGCGTTGCTTCGGCAGCGGCATTGTTGACTATAACCGCTTGCAAAGAGCTTTTTGCGGACATAGAAGAGGATTTTTCGTATTGGGCGGCGGAAGTTGTTACGACGGACTACAGCATCGATAAACAGACCCGGTTGATAGGCGGTGTGTCGTGCGTACCGTCCGCCGACCACGCAACGGTTACGATTAAACTGCGCAATCCCAAAAACTTTAGGCTCGTTACGCCTACGTCATCCGCAAATGCGCAAAACGTTATCAGCTTTCCCGACCTTTCGCCGCAGCCGACATACGGCACGGATTATACCCTGATTCAAACCGCAAACGATAAACTGGAACTCAAATACGATGCGGCTTTTTTGCAAACGCACGAGTGGAGTGACGGCGATATAGGTCCCGAAATTACCCTTGTTTCCACAGACGGCAGAAAGTTCAATAAAAAGTTTCGTCTAAACTTGAAAGTGAACACCGCCCCTGCTTTGGAGTACGCAGGAATCGGAAAAACGGTAACGGCTGATTCGGACGGTAACTATTTTTATGTGCTTTTATTCCGCGCAAAAGATATGGGCACAACGATAGGCGGTCAGAGTGTACATAAAGACATCAATGCAATGAACGTTACGGCGGGCGGCATATCGCTTCCCGCTATTACTTTGAGCGTAACAGGTACGGATTTTGCACCGGGCGGAGATCTTTTAGCGGCAGGCGCGGTACAAAAACTTAAACCTTCCGATCCTAATCTTCCTACGGGGAGCGGGTTTCTCCGCTTAAAAACCGATGTGAAAGTCGGCGGTCCTGAAAAAGTATACGATGTCAGCATAAAAGACGAACAAGGCTTAAGTTCCGAAGTGATACGGGCAAGTACCCAAAAAAACAAGCTGTCCGATGTGGAATTGCTTGACGGCTTAACCCCAATAGCGGGAACAACGGATCTCAATCCGAAAGTATTCGGGGGCATGAGCATAAAAACCTTAACGGCAAAGACCTCTTCCGCCGGCGCCGGCATAACGGGAAGCATCGCAAAGCGCAACAGCGGCGGCACTTGGACACAGATAAGCGGCGGGACGGTAAGCGGCACAACGCCTGTTACGATAAACTTACCGGCACTCGGCACAAGCGAAAACGAAGCGCTCTACAAAATTACCCTGAAAGCGCAGTTAAGCGGCTACGACGACAGCGACTCAAAAGACTTCTTTATTAAATCGGTACGGCAGGAGCTTCCCGTCCTTAAACTGAAGCAGGACTTTAACGACACCGGTAATACCTATTTGCACTGTATCAGTGCAGGTACTAAAGCCTATGTTAGCGAAGACATCATTCCCGATGCGGGATACTATAACAGCTCTTCAAATCCGCTGGTTATTTATGCCGCCGACAGCAGCTCACCTACACCTAAGCTTGTGCTTAGGGCGTCCGCAGGTACAATGGTGAACTATGATGAGAACGATACCGGTATAGACCACTTGTCGGCAGCACCGGCTGAAATACAATTATCCGGTACAGGTACATACAAAATCAAAGTATGGACTGTAAAGGACGGAATAGCAGGCCCCGGCACCACCGTGCATTTTGAGGTAAAAACCGCTGTGGATACCTATACCGAGCTTAAAAACGTTGTCCAAAACGCTCCCGAGCACGGTACGGGGTCAGGGCAGTATGATTATGCCGACCCCATAGATATTAGAATCGACACCGACCTGAACGCTTCCTCCGCCGATACCGAAATAGCGGTAACGGGCGGCAAAGATCTGATGCTGTCAGGTTCGCCATTCGGCACCGTCCGCACCGTCAACGCAGGCGGTCTTGGGCGCATCCTTAAAATAAGTGACAGCGACACGGAGCTTACGCTGAGTAATATAAAGCTTACAGGCGGCCATGCCGCCGACGGAAAAGGCGGGGCGGTTTGCGTCGAAACCGGATGCTCGCTTTGGCTGTACGGTAAGACCGTCATTATCCCGTCAACGGGAGGCGATACAAACACGAGGGGCAAAAACGACGTGTATCTTGCAGACGGCGCCAAAATCAAGCTGGACGACGCTTTGCAGAGTCCTGAGCCTATTGTTGCCCGCATTACGCCCGAACACTACAACGACGGGGATGAGGTGCTTGGCGGCGGCAGTATAGGGTCCGGTACACCGCCAAACTACACTAAGTTCACCGTAACGCAGACAGACGACGGCTTCTTATGGAAAATACAGAGTGACGGAAAGCTGAAAAAGGCACCCGGCGTTATAAACGGCACGGAGGGCGGCGCATGGAAAAAGTTGAAAGACGCGGTTGCCGCCGCTCAAGACGGAGATACCATCAAGATAAGCGGCACAATTACGGCAAAAAACGGCGGCAGCGATAACAGAGGCAAAATAGACATCAACAAAAACCTGACGATAGAAAAGGCCGACGGAGCGGCATCTGCCGGGCTGAACGCAAACCGTGATAATCTCGGCACGAATGCGCACCCCATCTTCCGCGTATCGGGCGGCAAAACGCTTACCCTTAAAAACCTGACGCTTACAGGCGGCAAAGGTATATCCGGAACATTCGGCGGCGCCATTAATGTTACCGGCGGCAGCAGCACGGCGGAACTTGAGGGCTGCACTATCGAAGACTGTCAAGCGGAAAAAGGCGGAGCTATCGGATGCGGCACGGACACCGAAATAAAGCTTACAAACACACGCATTAAAAACTGCACAGCGCACACGGCGGCCAATACCGGCACAGGCGGCGCAATCTATGCAGAAGGTGCAACCGTTACCATGACAGGCTGTACCCTTACGGGCAACAAAGCAGACAAACAAGGCGGTGCAATCTGCGCGGAAAAGACCGGCGCTCCGTCGTCCGCCCCCTCCACCGTAACCATCGAAGGCGGTACCATCGGCGGCATGGGTACAAATGACGCAAACACGGCAACCGGCACCGGAGCAAACGAAGGCCAAGGCGGCGGCATCTATATCAACGAGACCTGCACCTTGACGATGAAAGCTCCCGCGGGCAGCCCGGCGCAGGGCGTACAGCTTATCGGCAACAAAGCAGCCAAAGAAGGCGGCGGTATATACGCAAAAAACGCAACTGTCAACATAACAAGCTGCACCTTTACGGGCAACGAAGCGGCGAATGGCGGTGCGGTTTATGTCATTGCAGGAGATAGAAAACTTACGCTTACAGCTGTAAACATGAACAACAATCACGCTGAATTAAAAGGCGGTGCCGTTTATTTTGTAGGACGGAGCGGCAATCCGAATACGGAATTGACCGTACAAGGCGGCGAGTTTACCGGTAACAAAGCAACAGATACTTCTCCGGGAGAAGGCGGTGCCTTTGCCCTTATCACTGCAAACGCTCTGATGGAAGGTGTAAAAATAAAACAAAACTTTGCACGCCAGGGGGCAGGCATTTGTGTAGGAACAGACGGTTCGGGAACTACCAAACTTACCTTAACGGATTCCGGTACTTATGGCCTTACCGAAATCTCCAATAACGGAACCTTGGGTACTCTTACCGCTGAGAACGGAGGCGGCATCTATTTTATTGACGGTACTTTAGATATAAAGAACGGGGTACATATTAAGCAAAACAAGGCTCAAAACGGCGGCGGTATCTATGTGATAGATGCCTCTTGCAGTATGTTCACAAGTTCGTCTTCTTCCGTTCCCGAAATAAGCGGAAATACGGCTACAGCCTTCGGAGCCGGCATATATCTGCACAAAAGTTCGGATACTACACGTTTGACTATGAGCGGCGGTAAAATAAGCGGGAACCGCGTAGTTGATACAACCGGAAATCTAACAGGAGAGGGCGGCGGTATTTATACTGAATTGGCTGCCGAAATCAGACTTAACAAAGGCACCATAGAAAACAATCAGGCAGAAAAGGGTGGTGCCGTTTATGCCAATCCCCAATGCGATTTTTCGATGAAAAATTCCGCCCGCATTACGCCTTCAAGCGGTTCCGATAAAGACAAGCCGGGACAAAACGATGTGTATTTGGCGGAACATGCATCCGGCAATGAAAAAATAAAACTTGACGGTGCATTGACAGGAACTGCACCCGTCGCACGCATTACAGTAGCGGACAGCCAATACAACTCGAGTACGCAAGTGCTTGACGGTAGCGCAGTCGGCACGAACTATACCAAGTTCGCCGTAACGCCGAAAATCGTAGGCGGCACCCCGCAGCCGTGGACGGTCGGCGGAAACGGCTATCTCAAACAGGGTAGATATACGGAAGTACCGTATGGTCAGTTGGAAGCCTACCTTGCCAATGCTTCGGCAACCGAAGTAAATTATATCGAAGTAACCGGTATATCCGCAGCGGACTTAAAGGGTACATACGCGTCACCCCCGGATCCCGGACCACTCGGAGAACTGCTAAAAAAAGACCTCTCTAAAAAAGTTGCGCTTAAACTGCCATCCGGCCTTTCCGTTAACGATATGAGCGCTTGTTTTTCTCAGTGTACAAACCTTGTTTCTTTTGAAAACTTTCCTTCTAACGTTACGGATATGCGAGCTTGTTTTTACGACTGTGAAAATTTAACTACAGTTCCCGCTATTCCTGCAAGCGTTACGGATATTCAGGAGTGTTTTCGTTACTGTAAAAAATTAACTACAGGTCCCGATATTCCTTCAGGGGTTTTTAATATGACAAGCTGTTTTCAAGGCTGTGAAAAATTAGAAAGAGTAAAACTTAATTGCAATTATAACAGCTTTAATTTTGGCTCCGCTTTTAGATACTGCGACTCCTTGCCGAACGGGGGAATACAGGTGCCTTTGGCCCAGCTTGGAACCTATAAGGCTAATGCGGGCACTATGGGAACAACGGCGGATAAGTTTTCTGCAATACCTTAATTAAACGGATGGTTCACCCCTGTAGGGGTGAACGAGCTATCCCCATAGGGCAGAGGTGTGTGGTATAATGCAGGGGTATGATATGAGTACGGCAAACAGAAAATACAAGGATTCGGTATTTGTCGACCTTTTTGCAGAAGATGAAAAGGCGAAGGAAAACTTTTTGTCGTTGTATAATGCCCTGCACGGAACGAACCTGCAGCTTTCTTGTCCCGTAGAAAATATAAGGCTTGATAATGTTATGTACATGAACATAATCAATGATGTTTCCTGCCTTGTAGACAATAAAATCATCGTATTGGCTGAACACCAATCTACAATAAATGAAAATATGCCCCTGCGTTTTTTAGAATACATCGCAAGGCTGTATGAAAAACTGCAAGCACCGACAGATAGATATTTAAGAAAGCTGTCAAAAATACCTACTCCTGAATTCTATGTCTTTTACAACGGCAAGGAAGATTATCCTAAAACTGCGGTTCTGAAACTTTCCGATGCCTTTATAACAAAACCCGAACAGTTACCGCTGGAACTTGAAGTAAAAGTGCTTAATATCAATACGGACAAGGCAAATAAAATCCTAACAGCCTGTAAACCGCTTGAAGAATACAGCTTGTTTGTAGAGGAAGTGAGAAAGCAAACACAACTCGACAGCGAAAACGGCTTTACCAATGCGGTAAAGATATGCATAGAAAAAGGAATTTTAAAAGAATACTTACAGCGAAAATCGCGGGAGGTAATCAATATGTTAGTAGCGGAATATGACTATGATACGGACATCGCAGTACAGAGAGAAGAAAGTCTAAGGATTGGTATACAACAAGGCTTTTCCGATGGAGCATACCAAAAAGCTCTCGAAACGGCAAAGATATTAAAACAACTCGGTGATTCCGTAAAAAAAATAATGCAAGCAACCGGCCTTACCGAAGAAGAAGTGGAAAGCGTTTAGTCATCGTAAAGCTGAAACCACCGCCGTCCGTAGCGCAGGGTAAGTGCGGGAGTATGCTGCAGCATAATGCAGGGGTGTGCGGAACGATACGGCGCATAATTATTCGTAAACTTATGGAGGTAATATGAAAAAACGATTCGGAATGATTATCGCTGCGGCAGCCGCGGCGATCGCTCTCTTTGCAAGCAGTTGTGCAAGCACGCCTGCTCCCCGACGCAGCGACGGCAAAGCGCATGAGCTCGTCATCCTTCACGTAAACGATACGCACGGCGCCGTTTTGGCAACGAAAGACGGTGTCGGCGGGCTCGTATCCATGGCGACGTTTATCAAGCAGGTACGCGCACAAAACAAAAACGTGCTCGTGCTCCATGCGGGAGACGTAAACACGGGGTCTGCGCTTTCGAATATGTTCAACGCGGAACCGGACATCATGAGTTTCAATAAAATGGGATTCGATGCGATAGTGCTCGGAAACCACGAATTCGACGGAACGCTCGCAAAGCTCGAACGGCAGATAAAAATTGCCGAATTCCCGTGGCTGTCCGCGAACATCAAGCGCGGCGGACACTACCTCGTCAAACCGTATATCATTAAAGATTACGACGGCTTCCGCGTCGCGGTCATCGGATTGACGACGCTGCGCACGCTCGTCATCGCAAGCCCCGACAAGAGTCTCACCTTTATCGATGAAATCGAAGCGGCAAAGCAGATGGTAAAAAGAGTACGCGAAAAAGAAAAAGCCGATATCGTCATCATCGACGGACACCTCGGCGACGTTCCGGAAACGGAAACGCAGAATACGTCGGTAAAGCTCGCCGAACGGGTTTCGGGCATCGATTTGATCGTCGACGGTCACTCGCACTCCTATTTTGAAATGCCGAAAATCATCAACGGCGTACCGATCGTCACCGCAAACGAATACGGGAAATACGTCGGTGACGGAGTTATGACGATCAAAGACGGCAAAGTGACGAATTTTACGTGGAAAGCCGTTCCGATTACGCTCAAAGCCTTCCCGCCCGATCCCGACGTCGAAGCGCTTTTGAAACCCTATGTCGATAAAGCGAACGCGTCGCTGAAAGAAGTCGTCATGAAAACGACGGCTGCTTTCGAATTCGGAAAACGCCTCACGCGCTACCGAGAAATGGCGCTCGGCGATCTCGTGACGGATGCGATGGTCGACTATCTGAAAACGACCGGCGTAACCGTCGACGGTGCGATTACGAACGGCGGCGGCATCCGCGCTCCGCTTCCTGCGGGCAGCGTTACGCGGGAAAACATTCTCACCGTTTTGCCCTTTGAAAACTATGTGTACGTGCTCACGCTGAAAGGCGAAGACGTCGTTAAGCTCTTCGATTTTATCGGAAGCATCAAACAGGGAGCCGGTGCCTTTACGCAGGTTTCAAAAGAGATCCGCTACACGATCACCTATGACGCGGACGGCAACGGCAAAATCGGCGGTGTGACAATCGGCGGAAAACCGATCGACAAAAACCGAACCTATCGCTTTGCGACGAACGATTATATGGCAAAGGGCGGCGACGGCTATACGGTGTTGAAAACTTCGATCGACACCTACAACACGTCGATGCTCATCAGCACGGTCGTCATGGAATACGCGCAGAGGCTCGAGGGCGCGGTCACGCCTTCGACCGACGGACGCATTACGCTTGTAGGCGGAAAACTGCCCGAGTGACATACCGCGGAAAACGGTTGCGCGTTTTTTTATCAAAACATTCTCGATTTCTTGCAAAACCGCGTCCGGTGCTGTAAAATTAAAAAAACTCGTTACGGCATCGGCGTCGTTTTTCGGCATTGAAGCCGTATACTTTTATTACATACATCAGGAGGTTATGATGAAACGCATAACAAAATCGATTTCGGAAATTTTTATCGGCGCGATTTTTTTCGCATTGTGTACGACCGCTTTAGGGGCGGCGGAAAAACCGAAGCAGGCAGCTGCGGCGAAAAATGAAGCGGACGAAGTATTGCTCGCGGAACAGGGGATGCAGGCGTTCAACTGGATGCAGCAATCGGGCGAATACCGCGCGCTCGCATATCAAGCGTTCAATGCGGCAAAAGCGGCGTTCGATGCGGCCGCTCCGGCAAACGGCATGAAAAAAGCGGTCGTCGTCGATCTCGACGAAACGATGATCGATAATTCCGCCGAAGGCGCGAGCCGCCTGCTCGAACACAAGGGATTCGATCCCGCGTCTTGGACGACGTGGTGCAAAGCCGAACAGGCGCGCGCGATTCCCGGAGCCGTCGAATTTGCAAATTACGTTAATTCGCACGGCGGCAAAATGTTTTACGTTTCGAACCGTACGGCCGGTGCGGAATATCAGCCGACGGTTAATAATTTAAAAGCGCTCGGCTTTACCGGCGTCGATGAAACATCGATGCTCTTAAAAGACAAAGAGTCGAAAAAAACGGGACGCTTTGAACAGGTGGAAAAAGCCGGTTACGAAATCGTCGTCTTTATCGGCGACAATCTGGACGATTTCGCCTTTACGGGAGAAACATATCATCAGCTCAACGATGTACGCCGTGCGGCCGTCGACAAATACAAAGCCGACTTCGGCATAAAATACATCGTTTTGCCGAATCCCCTCTACGGAAATTGGGAAGGAGGACTGAACGTCGATTATTATAAAACCGATGCGGCCGGTAAGCTGAAGATCCGCAGAGATAATTTAAAAGTTTGGAAAAAATAATTCTACGGCCGGAAAAAGGGCAGTCTTAAAAGTCGGTTACTTTTTCGGCAGCCTGTCGATACGGGGTGCTGCGGTAAAACGTGCGCAATGTGTGTGCGGCGATACGCCGCCCCGTTTCGAAAAAGACAAAACCGTCTCTGCCGAAACGCACTGCATATCGATATTTATATAATAAACAGGGTACGCTGCTATTACAACTACACATAAACGCTTGCATTTTTTTTGCTTCTTTGCTATAATTTAGAGTAATTAGATACTTTAGAGTATTTTAATTAAAAATATTTTAGTACAGAATATGACAGAATTAACTGTTCGCCGTTTTGGGCAAATACTCTTCGGCCGCAATGTCCCGACGTAAAGATTTCGAAAGGGCGCGCCGATAATGGAGCGAATCGATGTTTTTATCGGCCGGTACCTACTTTGAACAGTCGTTTGAAAATCGTTTATCGGTTATACTTACTATAATTAAGGGAGTTTTATGAAACAACTTGCATGTATCATTTGCTTTTGCTGCACATTAGGCGGTATCTACGCATTCGGTTCCAGAGATATAACCGAAACCGAACTCAGGCCGTTGGAAAGCTGGCAGGAAACGGTAGATATTTCGGCGAAAAAAAAAGGAAAATACAATATCCTCATAACGGCTCGCGATATCGCCGGCAATGTCGGTTATGCGAGCCCTTTTAATATGTACATAGATCCCGCTTCGGATTTACCCGTTACGTCGATCGCTTTTCCCGGTTCGGGCGCGGCCGTAAGCGGCAATGTGGATATCGTCGGAACCTGTTATGACGACGATGAGGTTTCGAGCGTTTCGCTCCGCATCGACGGCGGCGAACAAATATATACGGCTAAGGGTACGGAGTTTTGGTCGTACGCGCTCGATACGGCGTCTTTAGCCGAAGGCGTGCACACCGTCGAAGTGTGGGGTGTCGATGTAAACGGTATTCAGGGAAAAAGCGTAAAGACTTCGTTTAATTTGAACAGACGACAGCCGGTCACGGACGTTACGAATACCGGAGCCGGTACTTTGGTGTCCGGTACCGTGCAGCTGGAAGGAACGGTTGAAGACGGAAACGGTATAGATCGCCTATTTTATTCGCTCGACAACGGGAACAAATTTGAAGAAGTACGCCTTTCACACAATAAAAAACTGAATCGTTCGTTTTTTAAACTCGACGTAAAAACGGGACTGCTCTCCGACGGCCCGAACGTATGCTGGTTTAAAGCGGTCGATAAACAGGGTTCGACGGGAATCTACACTTTTTTATTCTTTGTCGACAATGTTGCACCGACCCTTTCGTTTATCTATCCGGACGATGAAACCGAAACCGTTTCAAGCGTTTTTTCCGTTGCGGGTAAAGTCTCCGACGGTACGGGACTCGAATCGCTTTCGTGGATATGCGGAAAAGAAAGCGGAGACATCCCCGTAACGCCGGGCAACGATTATTGGGTTAAAGAATTCGATTTTACCCGTACAAGTGCAAAATCGGTTATCATCGAATTCGTTGCAAAAGACGTTGCGGGAAACGTCGTGAGAGAGAGAAAGAAGATTGAAATCGATAAAGCGAAAGACAAGCCCGATTTGGAAATCGCAAGTCCGAAAGGGAACGAAAAAATAGACGGCACGCTTTTTATCTCCGGTTTGGGATACGCAAACGCGTCGGAAATCCGTTATAGAATCGACAAGGGTGAAGAAAAAACCGTCGCTGTATCCGAATCGTCGGGCACCTTTGCCGCGACCGAAGACGAACTTTCCGCGGGAAACCATACGCTTATTGCGTACGCCGTACGCGCCGATGGAACGGCGGGAAACGCGCATACCGTTCAATTCTCTTCAATAGGAAAAGCGCCCGTCATCTCGTTTGAATCGGGCGGCACTGTCATTCCTTTGTACGGCGCGCAAAATAAAGTTTCGACTGCCGTCCGCATTAAAGCCGAAGCGGGCTTGCGCGAAGTACTTGTCGGTTTTAACGGCGAAGAAGAAAAAGCGTTCGCCCTTAAAGAAGGTCAAACCGAATTCACCGTGCGGCCGCCCGTAAACGAAAAAATGAGCGCAGGCATATACGAGATATCCGTGAGCGCAACGGATACGGCAGACCGTGTCGTACGGCAAAAACTGCTCATCGGCATTGCAGGTAGCGCCGCTTCAAGCGATTCCGCTGCGTTTGCGTGGGCGGGAAGACGGCTTGGAAACGCTACGGTTCTTGAAGCGGATGAGTTTTTAACCGGCTTGTATTATTCGGCCGAAGGTGCGCAGATCGAAAGCGTCGAATTGTCCGGCTCCGCGGAACTCGCTTGCGAAGTTGAAGGAAACGTTGTAAAAATCGCTGCGGCAAAAGACGGAACATATAACGGCGTCCGCGTGACGATACGCACAAGCGACGGCGAAGAAATGACGAGCGAAAGCGTCGATATACTGGTCGATACGGCTTTCCCCGTCATAACGCTCGAACAATCCGCATCATCGTCGTACGTAAAGGATTCGATCGCATTTTCAGGAAGCGTGAGCGGCACGTCGTTCCCGCTTGAATACAGCCTGACGTCTGCGTCTTCGGACGAAGTTTTAACGGGAACGCTCGAAAGCCGCTTTCAAAAAACACTTGATGTAAAAGGCTTTCCCGACGGAGCGCTCCTCCTCACCGTCGTCGCTTCGGACAGCGTCGGCAAAAAAACTTCGGAACACAGGATTTTCATAAAAGACACCGAAGCGCCGGACGTGCGTATGGTGATGCCCGCAAACGGCGATAAAGTAAACGGTTCGGTAACGGCGGCTTTTAAAATCAGCGAAAAATTCGGCGGCGTAAAAGCCGAATACAAAGCCGAAGATAAGAATTCCGCATGGAAGGAATTTCCGTATGCGTCGCTTTCGAATGTCGTTATCGGCACCGCATCGGAACCGATAAGCAAAAATATGAAGTTCCGCTTTACCGACGCCGCAGGAAACGCAAAGCTTATCGATACGTACGATTTCGATATCGATACTGCTGCAGACGCTCCGATTGTCGAAATACATCTGCCGTTTGAAAATCAGATTATCGTCGAAGACTTCGAGATTTCGGGTATCGTGTACGATGACGACGCTCCGGCAAAAATTCATTACAAGATCGACAATGCGCCGTATACGACGCTCGACGTCACGCATACGTTTTCTATTCCGGTCGCTCTCTCGTCTTTGACCGACAACGAACATACGATCAGCATATACGGTGAAGACATTTACGGCGTAAAAAGCGCGCCGGTCGAACGCAAAATCAGAGTGTCTCTCGAAAAACCTGTCGCGCACATGATTTCGCCCGATATCAACGAAACGGTAAAGGGTCTCATAACGATAGGCGGTACGGCTTCCGACGGAAACGGTATCGGAGAAGTATACATATCGGTGAATAACGGAAACAGTTTTCTGCGTACCGAAGGAGCGGAAAAATGGAGCTATTCGCTCAACACGCAGGTTATCGGCGACGGCACCCACGTCGTGCTCATCAAAACGATCGACAAGTACGGATTGGAATCGGTATCGTCGACTTTGATCAATACCGATAACACTCCGCCTTCATTGGAAATCGAATATCCTTTGGCGGGCTCGACGCTTGAAAAAGATTTGTTTGTATCCGGTCAGGCGTGGGACAATATTTCGCTTGAAGGCGTAACGCTGAAAATAAAGAGCCTTTCGAATACGACGGTTCCGGCATCTCTCGCACAGATAAAATTGAAAACGGAATTGCTTATCGCCGAAAGCATCGATATCGCCTCTTTACCGGAAGGCCGTTACAATTTGGAAATATCGGGCGTCGACAAAGCGGGCAATACGAACGAAGCGGCCGTAAACTTCGACGTCTCTCGAAAGGCGGATAAAAATAAAATAGAGTTACTGTACCCCTTAAACGGCGAAACCCTGTGCGGCGAATTCAACGTGTACGGCCGTGTAGATCCCTCTTCGAACATACAACAAGTATCGCTGTTTATAGACGGAACACAGATAACGACATCCGATGTATCCAAAACGTCTTACGTATCGTTTCAATTGAATTCCGATGTCATAAGCGAAGGTACGCATACGATTGAAATAAAGGGAATTCTTCCCGCAAACCAAACGGTGATTTCAAGCGGGGTTTCCATGCAGTACAACGAAGACGGCCCGTGGATCACGATCGACAACCTTGCGATGGGAGACTTTGCGATCGACCGTCCGTATCTAAAAGGCAGGGCGGGCTACGCCGTTTCGCAAGCGGAAAAAGACGCCGCCTTTGCCAAAGACGCATCGGCGGATGCGAAACACCTTTTTGCGTCGAAGCGCTTAAAGCAAGTTGAAGTGAGTTTCAACAACGGACGAACCTTCGCTCCCGCAAAACTCAAAAACGGTTGGCAGTACCGGATCGAAACGGAAGACTTGGTCGAAGGTAATCATTTTTTGCTTGTGCGTGCCGTCATGGAAAACAAAGAAGTCGCGATATGCAGGACGATTATACAAATAGACAAAACGGCTCCCGACATAACGCTGATTTCGCCCGGCAAAGGCGGACGCTATAACGGAAGCATATCGTTTACCGGTTTAACGCGGGATAATATTGCACTGCAAGAGGCAAGCGCCGCGCTGCGCAAAGGCGACAAAGCGACGTACGGAGTGCCCAAATTCATACAGGGCTTGCATTTCGAACTCGGCTTTTGGGGCGCGACGCTGTGGAACGCCGGTATCGGTTTAAGCTTTTTCGACGACAACGTAAAACTGCAGTTCCATTACGGGCAGTTTACGCAAAGTCAATTCGACTGGTTTTATAAAACGCAAGACCGCTCGCTGCGGCAGATCCGTTACGGCGGACACGTGGGCTCTATAAAACTTTTGGCGAACGTATTCGAACTGCCCTTCGGCTATTATTTCGGACCCGATTGGCAGTGGCTCTATTTGAACGTAGCGGTCGGCGCGCAGTTTTCGCTGTTCAGCGAAACGCAAAGCGGAAAGCCCCAAGTGCTTTCGGCCGGTTTGGTTCAAGTGGAATTTCCGCGCGTAAAGCTGCACAAGCGGCAACGCTTCAGCTCATTCTCGTTCTTTACCGAGGGGCAGCTGTGGTTTATTCCGACCGATGTCGACGGACCGTCGATAAAATCCGTTATGCCGCATATAGCAGGCGGTGTTCGTGTTAATGTATTTTAAGCGGTAAGAGATATATACAAAGGGGGTGTCGTAAAAGTGATTGCTTTTTCGACAGCCTCTTACTAGGAGGAAGGTTATGAAAAATACAATATTAAAAAATAAAAACAGGCGAACGGGGCGCGGATTTTTGTATGCTGCACTGCTGTTTGCGACGTTGATTGTATGCACGGCTTGTCCGCAGTACGTTTCGTTGGGCGGAGGCATAGATATTTTGCCTCCGAGCGGCGAAATCACTTATCCCGATGCGGGTGAAACTCCGATACGCGGAAGCTTTGTGTTAAAAGGCACGGCAAAAGACGACGAAGGCGTACAAGCGGTTTCGATTGTGTTTGAAAACATCGAAACGAAAGCGAAGACGCGTTCCTTTCCGGCCGAACTTTCATCCCCGAGTGCGTACAGTACATCGTGGACTGCAAACATAAACAACGAATCTACGGAAACGGAAGCCGCGCCTCATGAACTCGTAAAAATCTATCCCATACCCGACGGCGAATATACGGCCATCGTTACCGTTACCGACAGCGGCGGCAAAACGTCAAACTTTACGAAAAATTATAAAATCGACAATACGCCGCCGGTGTTTATCGTATCGAGGCCGTCGACGGTTGTAGAGGTAACCGATCCGACGACTCCGCAGGCGGACGGTTACGGAGCGATCTTTTCGGTCGTAGGGCAAGCAGGGGAAAAAAATACCGTTGAAAAGCTGAATGTGTATGTTCCGGGAACGCCGCCGATCGATATGACCAATATGTTTGTCGGCAACAATATAAACGCGCAAGTTGCCGTTTACACTCCTACAGATGCTTTATACGGTTTACAGGCACAGGATAAAACGAAGCCTATCAGAAGCGAATTGTATTTATACGACAATGCCCGCGAATATACAGGCGACAACGCTTCAGGCGAAGGCAATAAAGCCGATTGGTACTATTTGTGGGATGACATATATACCGCTGTTATCGCAAAGGGGTATACGCCCGAAGTGATCAGCGATTATTTTGCCGGTAAAAAAGGGTCGGATAAAGACGATCACGATAAAAAAATAAAAGCATTGCGCGGCGACACGGCTGCTTTGGCTGCGCTTAAAACGGCGATGATAAAAATGAGCGAAAAGCGCAGCACTTTTAAACTGGAACCGAGCAAATCGCCGGGATTTAAAGTTATCGGCATAAAGAATTTGCCCGGAAATTCGTTAAACGTTTCGCAAGCGTCTTCACTGCTGTTTAAGTCGGGAAACGAAACGGCATTTTCGGTAGAGCTTATCCGCAACAAAGACAATACTCCGCTGGTTGAAGGTTCCGGCCTTGCGGCATATAAAGCAAGCAATATCGAAATCGTTTTGTTAAAGTGGAACGGAACCGGTACGCCGGAAGCCAGCTTTAAAAACGGTACAAATCTTGAGGAAAAATCGCTTGTAAAATTTTCCGAGCTGACGGACACAAGCCGTATCACGATGGAAGACGGAAAATTGCGCGTAAAATGTACATTCGATACGTCTTGGGGTGAAGGTAAATATGCCGTAAAGGTGAAGGGTACCGATACTATCGGAGGCGATCCGCACCGCTTTGAAGCGTATGACGATTCCAATACGGCGAGCGGCGGATTTTATATTATAAACTTCCTTGCCGTCGGAACAGGTCCTAGAATACGACCGATCCGTCCGCAAGGGTTTAAAAAGGCAAATGCAAAATTCGTCCTTGCAGCTGATGTTACCGGAATCGATACAACAACCGGTCACGTCTATTGCAATATAGGTGCGAACGTTAACGATAGTGATATAGAACTTAAAAAAGCCTCTGCAGCAGCCAATGATCCGCGATATGAAGTAGAAGTTGAAATAGTTAAAGAATCGGGAAAGTACGTTATAAAATGGAAGGATCCTGCCGGAGTATCTAAACAAAAAGAACTTCCGGTCGGGTTTTCAGACGGAACTCATATAATTCACTTTTTAGGTAAAGCGGGTTCAGGTTCAACCGATACGGATAAAACAGACTTTACCTTTGATACAAAGGCACCGACGGTGGAGATAACAAGTCCCGATTTATCGAGAAGTCAGAGCGGTGATTTTACTATGCGCGGCTCGGTTATCGATACACCCAGCGGTGTAAAGAGCATAAAATATATCGTCGGTAAGCGAGATACCAACGATATAACGGTAAAACCGTCTGAAACCTCTACGGAATGGAAACCGCTTAGTTTGTCGGGAGATACGTGGGCTATCGGCTTTACCGGCACGGATAATATCACTCAAAAAGCCAAAGCTGAAACGCTTGGTAAAAAGGTTGAAGGGCTCGCAGCGGGAGTTGAACTGTATGATATTCCGATCTTCTTTTTAGTTGAGGATAAAGCAGGTGAAAGTACGCAAAAAGGCAATATCGATATTATCCTAAGAATAATAAGAGTAGACCCTAACGGAGATATCCCTGAAGTAACGGTGTTAACACCTGAGAAGGATAAAGTTTTAGGCGGTACGATCACTATTTCGGGTACCGTGAGTGTACCCAATCCTGCGGCGGGACAAGTCGGTTCCGTGTGGATTCAAATCACCGATAAAACAAAAACAGGGCATCCCGATCAACCTGATTTTGACCAGAGTGCCATGTTCGGCACAACCGACTGGTGTCCTTCCGGCGGAAAACAGTTAACCTCATATACGGCGGGAAGTCCGTATTGGTCTCAGGAAATAAATAGCGGTAAAGAATTTAATCCTCCGGGCGATACTCCGCGAACTATTTGGTTCAGATTGCGAGGTAAAAATACCGGTGGAGTCGAAGGGCAGTGGACATCACCCGTTAAAATCAAAATCGATAAAACCGCTCCGACCATTACCGGTATGAAGGTTGCGACGAGCGGTAATATCAATACGTCCGTCCCTTCAGGTCCGCTTAACCCTGAAAACCAAACCTATGTTTCAAATATGTGGATAAAAGGAGATGCGCTTTATCTATGTGCGGAATTGGCGCATAGTGCAGGTATAGAAATGATCTCTATAAGCGGTAACTACACTTCTCCGACTTCTTTGGTGGGCGATAGTCAAATAACCGGCTATAAGATCCATAATCAGCAATGCTTTGTACAAAACGGTAACAATTATAAAATGCAGATCCCGTTAAAAACTACGGCAAGCCCCGGAAGCAATAACGGCTTTACGATCAATATCACGATAAAAGCAAAGAAGTTGGATCCGACTGCAAGTGATCTGACGGCTTCAGATTCATTCTCTTTTAAATACGATAACAGTGCTCCTACAGCTGTGTTCGGTACAAAAATAGCTTCGTCGGGCACCGTACAGGTGAGCGAAACTTCGTTTACCGATCCTGCGTTGATAGGAAAAACAAATATCGACGCTTCAACAACGAAGTTTTTTGCTTCAGGCGAGGATATTGCAATTACCGGCTTCGACAGAAGCATCGGCAAGGTTACGCTTGCCTCCGCTCCGGCGCATCCCACAAAGGGTTATCTTATCTACAGCCCTATTGAATATCTGCGGCCTGATGGCACCGGCAAGGTCGGCGTGTTTGGTGCTGCATACGATGTAGGCGCGGGAGTTGAAAGGGTCAAAGTAAACTATAACAACGCTTCTGCAACCGAAATTACTTTAGAGGTACCGAGCGGCGTGCAAACGGATGTCGGCAGCGGAGATGTCAACTTTGTAACATGGAAAGGAGTGATCGATGTAGGCAGCTTTGCCGACGGTAAAGGAAAAATCGTTATTACTCCGATTGACCGTGCAAATAATGAGCATGCTCCGATTGAAGTACCGGTAAAACTGAAGAAAAATTCATTGAAGATAAGTTCTGTAGAGCTGGGAACGGATATTAACCGAAACGGCACTATTGCTAATGCCGGTGAAACCAAAACGTTGGCTCTGACCTATGATGCCGATAAGCCTAACGGTATCGACAGCGAAAAATACGATTGGCACGGTAAAGCCGATGGGGATGTCTTCAGGTTTAAAAATAATAAGTCGCAGATTAAAGTGGGTATATCCGGCGGGAACGGAACTAAAAAGTATACGTTGAAATGCTTAACAAACGGTCAGGATGTATACGGGTTAACTGCTTTACCCTCAGATGGTATCATTACGCTGAATGCGGCTGATTTTACTAAAATAGGTCAAAGCGACGATCTTAGTACGACTAATCCCAAAAAGCGTAAGCTGCTTTTGACACTCTGGGATTCCGCGTCAGGTTTAACCTGCGGTACCGATACTTGGATGGCAGAACTGGAACTGGAGGTTATCGTCGATACAAAGGACAGAATTGCGCCGACAAACGAGATAGATCCGTTTAAGTGGGTTTCCGAAACTGAAAACAGCTTGTACGGCAACAGCCGCGATAACGGACACATCGAAATAGGAACTGGTTTACCAAGCACGTTTAACCAAGTAAACGGTCTTATGGACAAAGACGATAAAGTTTCCGGCAAGATAAGCATTACGGGAACTGCACATGACGATCAGGTTATTACGGAAATTTGGGCAAAGATAGACGGCTTTACGTTTACCGGCGGAACACCTGGCACAGGTGCGGATGCAGGATATACGAAACTTGCGGCCTTTACGTTAGGTTCATTTTCAGATGTAGGGAACTTTAACGCACATGGCTGGCACTTCAGTGTCGTATCGAGTGACTTCAGTGTGGAAACCGGTCATACCGTTAAATGGCGGCTCGATTGGAATACCGCAAAGATAACAGGCGTTGTCGGAACCGATAAAACGATTACGATCAAGGTGAAAGATACAAACCAGGCTAATGAGGTTGCAAAAAATCGTAGAGTCGATATTGTACCGTATATTACCGCTGTCAGCAGAAATAGTACATACAATACAAACAGAGCGAGAAGCGGTGCCATACCTTTGCTCCACGGGGAAACAGGCAATACGCTTACAGGCTTTAACTTTGCTGATGGAAGCGGAACCTCTTTAAAGATTACGGAACATAAAGACGGAACCGGTTCTTCAGTTGCAATGGACAATCTTACTTTAAGTGGTGATAAGAAGAGTTTTACCTTTACAGTACCCGATACGGCAAAAGACGGATATCTGCATCTTGTTGTAAACGGTGTTGACGCGGTGAATAATACAAATGCGTATACTGCAAGCAATATGGAAGATTCCAGTACATACGGAACCGCAAAACATTCCGACGACAGGCTTGTGCATATCTGGCGTGTAAATAAGGAAGATACGTTTAAGGGCAGCAAAAATGCCATCTATCCGGCAATGAGCAAAGGAACCGGCGGAACGCTGTATGCTTCGTTCAGTAATTATTCAAAGTCGGAAGTGTATTATTCAAATGAATTTACAGGAACTAGTGCTGTTGAAGTGGGAGGAACCGGTACGACGACGTTATTTACCGGATACGATCCGCCGGAAGAAACCGATATAACCGTTAACGGAACGGAAGTAAACGTACTGTATGCTGCAAATTATCATGGAGGAACTCCTTACAAATGGGGTATTGGAGTACCTGGTTCTCCGTGGAATGATACCAATCCTGAAAATGCGGGCGGTATATATCTTTATGATAAAGATGCTGTTAATACGGATGTCGGTAATTATAATAACGCTAAAATGTACCGTTTTGAACTGTTTACCTACGATAATGAGTTGCAGCAGTTTAAAAACATACGGACCGTACGTTCCGAGAATAACATCTATGTTGTCTATTATGACAGATTAACCGGAGCCGTAAAATTCTCATGGGTAGACGACAGCAAAACACCGGATACAAGCCTCAAGGCGCTTCCGTGGTGCGTTATAGACGGAAATACCGATGTAACCGATACGAATGGAACGGTTCCGGATCATCCGGCGGACTCATTTACATTTGTAAGCCCCGACGGTTCAACTTATGCATCTCCGTATGTACTGAGCGCTTCTGCTTTTGAAGACGGACTTTCCGTTTCACATACGGTGTGGGAATCCATTGCCGTTGCGACAACTACACAGGGCTATCCCATAGTAGTGTATATGGATGCTACTACGGGAAGATTGCGCCTTGCAAGAAGTACGTCAAAACAGCCCAAGTCATCAAGCGATTGGAAGATTCAGAGCGTTCTCGCTTCTTCAGATCCGAACGGTAAGCTTGCAAGCAATTACATAAATGCATGTATCGGCACTGACGGCTATCTGCATATCGCGTTCCAAAACACCAAGGGGCAGCTCGTGTACGTAAAATCTAAAGATAGGTCCGATACCGGTTCGACAAAGTATACGTTTGAAAAGTCGGAAGTGTTGGATGATTCCGGTATGTTTATAGATATGACTATGAACGACGCGACTCCGTATATCTCGTATGTGTCCCGTCCCAACTCGTATGATGCTATCCGCATTGCCTATAAAGCATCTATGGACTTCGGTAATATGGGAACGGATGTGGAAGGCTGGGAGACAATGACTGCGCCTCTTAACGAGCGCGCTGCAAACAGCCGTATTTGTATTGAAACGAAAGCAAAGTATTTCGGCACTACAGAAGAAATGCCTGTTGCCGTAGGATTTACCACCGGTTCCGATTACCGTGCGGCGTTCTATGTAGGAAAGTAAAAAAAACGCAGAAAATAAAAAACGGGCTGCTCCGAAATACGGGGCAGCCCGTTTTGACTATGAAATGGCGGTGTTGACGAAGTAAAAGAAGCAACGGCCGGTAAGCGGATGCTTGCCGGCTGTTTTTATATGAAAGGTGCGGTGTTCCGAGTCGTTCGGATAAAAGGGTTTGCAAAAGTGAAAGAGTAAGGGGATAATACAGGTGGGAATATTATGACTGCCGCAATGAAGCAGCGTGCCGGCGACGCACGTGCTTGTGTTGCCGTTGCTCCTGCGAGCGTAACAACATGGAAGGCGGCGGTAGGTTATACGCCGGGCAGCGTATATCGTGTCGTAAAGTACATAGGAAAGTAGGTACTTTTGTAAGGTAAAATCTTTAATCCCCCGTCGGGTTTCCGGCGGGGGATTTTTTATGTGATGGGGGAAACAGCGAAGAGTGCGGCAGGTTGGGTGAGGGGATCGGTATGAAGTGTCGGATGGAACTGCCACAGGGCGGAAAATTAAAACGAAATATGAAATATTGACTTTAGTATGAAATATGTGTATATTTTGAAGTAGGGTCAAGAGTGCTGCCTTTAAGCGGTGCGTCGAGTTTTCTCGCTTGGCTCTCTTTTTTTGTCTGGAGGATTTTCATGTATTTACTATACGTCGATGATTCAGGAGTAACTTCAGACCCAAATGTAAAATATAGTGTTCTAGCTGGCTTTGCAACTTTTGAAAATCAAACATATTGGATTCAAAAAGCTGTAGATGATATTATGCTAAAATATATAGGCAGGGCAGATTTAGAATTACATGCAAGTCCTATAAGAAGCGGAAGAGGTATATGGAGAAGTTTTCCAAAAGAAAATAGAGAATCCATTTTAAGGGAATGCCTTGATTACGTAAAAAATAACTATCCTCGTCAGTTTATTCTTTTTGGTGCAGTAATTGATAACTCAACAGAAAATGTACCTGAGAATCTGTTTACACAAATCACAAGCCGGTTTGATAAATTCTTAAAAAGAAAATACCTAAAGAATGAAGAATCAGCACGTGGTTTAGCCGTTTTTGATAAATCAAAAATGGAAAATCAATATCAGAACTGGTCAAAGATTTATCAAACGCTGGGAAATCAATGGAAAGAAAAGTTAAACAATTTTTCAGAAGTTCCATTGTTTTTAGATTCGGAAATGTCTCGCTCTATACAAATTGCTGATTTAATAGCATTTTCATTATTCAGAAATTTTGAATATAATGATGATACATATTACTCAATAATTAAGGATTGCTTTGATAAAGAAAAAAATCTACAACATGGATTATATCTTTTGGAAAAAAATAGCATATAATTTTCACAAGCAACGGTATCCGGCAGTGCGGAAAAGGTCAGCGGTAAGTTTTATCATCGACCGATTGCATTATAGCTTTTCGATTTCAGATTTGGAAAGTCCCGTCATCAGACAAATTTCTGCCGGTGGATAGTTTCGCTCGAGCATAATTTTTTCCGTTTCAAGTGCTTTCCGGTAAGAGCCGTCTCCGGTGGTTTCCCGTTCATATACGATAAAAAAGGTATCGGATAACGAGCAATTATTTTATTGTATAGGGAAAGTCTCTGTAGCTTTGCGGTTGCGAATGTAAGGTAAAATTTTTAATTCCCCATTATTCGTTAGCTCAGCGTTTCTATCTCCTGTACGGTTAAGCCGGTTACTCGTGCGATATTTTCTCGTGATAGTCCAAAATGCAGGAGATTTTTTGCTGTTTCGAGTGCTTTTTGGCGAGAGCCTTGAGATATCCCTTTGGCAAAGGCTATTTTGCCTGCTTCTTCTCTTTGTACCGCAATATCCGTATCATAGTCATATTCTGCCACTAACATATTGATTACCTCCCGCGATTTTCTTTTACCTCAGGCTCCAGCGGCACTTGTTCAGGTTTTACAATAAAAGCATCGGATAGTTTTCACACTGTAGTTTCAGGGTAGTCGTTTAATCCATTGTAAAAGACATAGAACTCAGGTGTCGGTATTTTTGATAGTGCCCTTAAATACCTGTCGGTTGGTTTTTGCAGTTTTTCATACAGTCTTGCGATGTACTGCAAAAAGCGTAGAGGCATATTCTCGTTTATAGTAGACTGATGTTCAGCAAGTACGATAATCTTATTGTCGACAAGGCAGGAAACATCGTTGATGATGTTCATATACATGACATTATCAAGCTTTATGTTTTCTACCGGGCATGAAAGCTGTAGATTGGTATTATGCAAGGCATTATACAGCGACAAAAAATTCTCTTTTGCCTTTTCATCTTCACTGAAAGTCAACAAATACCGAGTCTTTATATTTTCTGTTTGCCGTACTCATAGCTGTTCTCCCTTGCGTACTGCAGTGTAGCATAGATGATAGGATTTTGGAAGATATCTGTTTGTTGTCGCAGTGTCCCCAAAAGAAAATACCTGAAGAATGAATAATCGGTACGCGGTTTCAGAAATCTCTGTTATTATTTATTAACGATAAGAAAAATTAGATAACATAGTGCTTTTATACGGCGGGTCAAGCCTGCCATCTTCTTACACCGATAAGATCTGGAAAATTTTATGAATTTATTATATACTAGAATTGTAATGAAGTATTTGCTCGACACGCATACAATTCTTTGGTATTTATATAGTAGATTATAATTATAACCAAAAAACAGTTGCAATTATAACATATATAGAGTATTATTAGATATGAGCCAAAAAGAAAAACTTATAAAAAGGCTTTTAAATAAACCGGTTGATTTTACATATGATGAATTAAGGAAATTATTAGGAAAACTGGGCTATAAAGAAAGTCAAAGTGGGAAAACGTCAGGTTCTCGAGTAGCGTTTTTTAATGAAAAAACAGGGCACATTATTCGGCTTCATAAACCGCATCCGAAAAATGTATTAAAACAATACCAAATAGAGCAACTTGTAGAAGAACTGACAACAAGAGGATTAATATGAAAGATATCTTACAGTATAAAGATTTTATAGGTTCCGTTCATTTCAATGCCGCTGATGAAATTTTTTTCGGAAAAATAGAAGGCATTGACGATCTGGTGTCTTTTGAAGGAAATACGGTCAGTGAATTGAAACAAGCCTTTGAAGAAGCTGTAAATGATTACATAATTTTATGTAAAGCGAGCGGTAAAAGAATAGAGAAATCATACAAAGGCAGTTTTAATGTTCGTATTGCGCCGGAGTTGCATAAAAAGGCGAAACTGTTATCGGTAATGCAAGGTATATCATTAAATCAATTCATACAAAAAGCAGTCGAGCAAGAAGTAATACGTGAATCACTGACTAATTAAGGATTTCTCATCCACTGTGATGGACTTCTATTTCACAAAGAGGAGAAATTAATATGAAATGTCCGATTTGCAAGCTCGAAGAGATGTAAGAGGGTTTTACACAAGTTGTACTTACTCGCGGCAATGCGACAGTTATTTTCCGGAATGTTCCGGAAAAAATTTGTGACAACTGCGGAGAATATTATCTTGACGAGCATACAACACAAAATATTTATAATCGGGCAGATAATTGCTTTGCATTCGGACAAGAAGTTGCAATTATGGAATATAAGCAAGCGGTTTTTGCATAGTTTTGTTCTTTCCGGCAGTGAGTTTTGACTATGAATGGCAGTGTTGACGAAGTAAAAGAAGCAAAGGCCGGCAAATATCAGCTTACCGGCTGTTTGTTGAATGCGCGGCGTTCCCTGCCTTTGTTATGGAGGAGAGGGACGCTGTTTTGTTCCGTATTTTTTTCAAGGCGTGGCAAATTAGAGAAAACTGACTATGATGATGGAGGAGAGAGATTAT
Source organism: Treponema socranskii subsp. socranskii VPI DR56BR1116 = ATCC 35536 (assembly GCF_000468115.1). Lineage (GTDB taxonomy): Bacteria > Spirochaetota > Spirochaetia > Treponematales > Treponemataceae > Treponema_D > Treponema_D socranskii. Next base: position 145,984 of record NZ_AVQI01000050.1, on the reverse strand, counting down.
GTTAGAGGAACACGTTAGTGGCGTAGTGATAATAAAGGAATGAGAAAAAATGGTAGGAACATTATTATCAGGAATAGGTATAATTGTAACTATATGTAGTATTATTTTAACATTCTTTACAATTAGTAATAAAAAAATAAGATATTGGCAAGTTGAAGCAGAGTCTATCTTCTCAAATAGGATAAAAGAAATAAAACATTTGAAAATTTTATACAATGATGAAGAAATATCAGATAATGTAATTATTCTTAAAACAATAATTGAAAATAATGGGAAAAAAGATATTGATAAATCAATAATATATGAACCAATGAAAATTTCATTTAATGAATCAATTGAATTAATAGATGCGGAAATAATTGATTCTCCTGGTGGAATAATTCTTTCAAAAGATAAAAATAGTATTATTTTCAGATGGGATCTATTAAAGAAAAAAGAATTTGTTATTATAAAAATTTTATTGAAAGTAAAAAATGAAAAACTGCAAACAATAAAAAGTGATGAATTATTAAAAAAATATACCAATATATCATATAGAATCACAGACATTGATAAAGTAAAAAAAATAAATTATACCAAAGCAATTTTAAAAAAAATTTCTAAAGATCAATTAATTATTTTTTCCATTCTTGCATGCTTTTTTTATTTAATAATTTTTATTGGTTTTTCTTTAGATTCTTATCAAGTCAGATATGAGAGTCCGTTATTAACTGAACAATATTACTCTTTAAAAGGAAAAAGTAAAAATACTATTAAAATTTACGGAGACAATGAAAAGAAAATAGTAACACTGGATGAAATAAACGAGGCTCAAAAAGATACGAAAATAATATTAACAAAGGAACCTATTAATGTAGGTTTCCTTATTTTTATCTCAATAGCGAGCGTTATTGTCTTATTACCATTTATTTTATCAGTTAATGAATATAGAATAGACAAGCGAGTGAATACCTTTTTTTATAAAAGAAATAAGACATAATACAGTTTTCAAGATTGCAAACAAAACAAGCTCTTTTGTAAGTGCGGAATAAACCCGGTTACAGGTTAAAACAATAATAGCAGGAACCCCCTTTAGAACAGTACATAATTCGATAAAACCGGTCAGTATATTCCGAACCGATTATCATTTCCGATAAAAGAAATAATGCTGTTTTAATTTCAGAAGAATAATCCTTTTCAAAACCTTCTGCCTTATCCACGCAGGTGCCGTACGCACGTTTTTTTGCCGCTCATCGTCGGCACGCACCTTCCGCACATCCGCGCCCCTCGCGCTCTGCGGACGCCCGCGCGCAATGCAGCGTTATTTCCGCCCTGCTTCTACCGCTTCGTGCTGCTCTTCCAAAATCGCCATGACGCGGTCGACGATCTTTTGCTTTGCGTCTTCTTCGGTTTCCGGCAAACTCGCGAGCACGTCGCGCCGAAACTGTTTGCAATCGATGACGGGAGACGCCGACAGCGTAATTTTATCGTTTTCAATTAAATCCATCATCATATTGTCGGGGGCTTCCGGATTGATGCGGAGGCAGTTGCCGTTGATCGACACGAGCAGCATGACGTCGAAGAGGCGCAGATAGCTGTCGATTTCGCGCAGTCCGCGCTGCGTTTCGGGTTTGCCCGGCCTGTAGCGCGTGCCGCTCGGAAATACGAGAATCGCCTGTCCTCTTTTTTTGCAATCGTCCATAGCGTGCATCGCCGCCAAATTGATTTTGCGCGCGCGCTTTTTTTCTTCTTCGATTTTCGCTTCCGACTGCGCATTCGCTGCGACTTTGTCGAGACTACGCGTCGGATAGATGACCACTCGCGTAAAGCCTTCCGCCCACGCGCGCACGATCGGGCTTTCTTCGTTGAGCTTCATGCCGGCGACAGCGACGATCCGTTTTGACAGATCCTTTGCCCATATTTCTCCCTCACGGTCGAGCAGATAGCAGATTTCCGGTAAATCGAGGTTCGTATAGTGTTCCATCAAAATGAGACCGCTTTTGCCCTCTTCGGTTATCGCACGGTAAAAAGCTTTGAAATTTTCGATATTGACAATTCCCGAACCCGGCAGCATGATTTCCGACAAGAGTTCATCCATCATTTTCCTCGTCAGAGGATTTGCTTCCTGATATACGTTTTCTTCATCGATCTTTGCAGCTGCGCGCGATGCTTCCGTAAGTTCGGCAAAATATTTTTTACATTTTTCTGCGAGGGGCACTCCCATGAAAGTCTCCTGATACTGAACTTCGGCACGATAAGCCGATACTACCGTTATAGTAAAGTTGAAAGCGCGATGTGTCAACGCTAAAATGAATTACGACACTTCGAACTCTTTTTGTCATACTGTCGAAACGGATGAATGACGGAAGATAATCGTTCAAACGCTGCTCATCGTACGAGAAAATACTCTTATTGCCTACATGACGTTTCATTGCTAAAATAGCGGCATGGGTATTGTTTCAATTGCACCGTATATTTCCGTCATCCATTCGGATATCCGTCATCAGCCGTTATTCGAAGGCTATTGGCCGATCCCGAACGGCGTGACGCTCAATTCGTATTTTGTGCGCGGAGAAAAAAACGCGCTGATCGATCTCACCGCCGATTGGCGTGAAGCCGTCGATCTCTTGGAAAAACAGCTCGGCGAAATCGACGGCGGCACAAAAATCGACTACCTCGTCCTCAATCACCTTGAGCCGGATCACACGGGATTTTTACCCGAGTTCATAAAGCAAAACCCTGACGTCGAAATCGTCGCGACCGCAAAGGGTGCGGCTCTCGTAAAGAATTTTATCAAAGCGGCCGACGGATGTCCCTCTCTTAAGATCCGCGAAGTAAAATCGGGCGACGTGCTCGATCTCGGCGGCGGCAAAGCGCTTGCGTTTTACGAAATACCGAACGTGCACTGGCCTGAAACGATGTGTACGTTCGATGCGGCGTCGGGAACGCTTTTCAGCTGCGACGCTTTCGGCGGCTACGGCACGACCGGAGAGCGCGTGTTCGACGACGAATTCTCCGAAAGCGAACTCGCATCGTTCGAAGAAGAAAGTCTTCGTTACTATGCGACGATCGTTGCGAGCTTCAGCCCCTTTGTCAAAAAAGCGATCGAAAAGCTCCGCGCCGAAAACCTTGCAATCAAAACGATTGCGCCGAGCCACGGCATCATTTGGAGAGCGCATCCCGAACGGATCATCGCCGCCTACGAACGCTTCGCTTCGTACAATACGACGGGAGCGGGTGAAAAAGAAATCTGCGTCATCTGCTCGTCCATGTACGGCAATACGAAAAAAGGCGCGGAAGCCATTGTGCGCGGCATCAAAACGGTCGACGCTTCTATCAAAGTCGATTTTTTGCAAGTTCCCGGAACCGATGATTCGCACGTGCTCGCAGCCGCTCTCCGTTCCCGCGGCATCGTCATAGCCGCTCCGACATACGAATATAAACTCTTTCCCGCTATGGTGCACATCCTCGACCTCTTCAATCGTAAGCACATCACGGGGAAAAAAGCGCTGCGCATCGGAAGCTGGGGCTGGTCGGGAGGCGCAAAAAAGGAGTACGACGAAATTTCGGCGCCGCTCAAGTGGGAACAGTTCGAACAGTACGAATGGCAGGGAGTTCCGACAGGAGCGGATTTACAAGCGCTCGAAAAAAAAGGCGCGGAACTTGCCGCGGCTGTTTTAAATAATTAGCGGCATAGGGGTTGTCTTAAAAGCCGGTCGCTTTTTCGGCAGCCCGTCGGGGTTTAATAAAATTCGACATTTGCTCTAATAAAATATTCAATTTATTGCATTTGGATGAATCCGATGATCGGATATATCGTCAAATTATTCCGCGCGCTCAATTCGAATTCGAAGCCGTCGGAAATCGCAAACGCACTTTGCCTCGGGCTCATACTCGGATTTATGCCGAAAGACAATCTGCTGTGGTATTTGCTTGTCGTACTGTTTTTATTTATGCGGATCAACAAGGGCGCGTACCTTATCGCAATGGCGCTCGGCTCTCTCGCTGCTCCTTTGCTCGACCCGCTTTTCCATAAAACCGGCTACGCAGTTCTTACGCTTGCTCCGCTCGAACCGATTTTTTCATACCTGCTTGACGTTCCGTTCGTCGGTTTTACGAGATTCAACAATACGATCGTGTGCGGTTCTCTCGTCTGCGGCATAGTCTGCTATGTGCCGCTTTTTATTCTTGCAATCCTGCTGATTAAACAGTGGCGCACGGTCATCGCAGGCGCCGTCAAAAACAGCAAAATCGGAAAAGCGATCGGTGCGCTGCCGATTATTTCAAAAATAGCCGCAAAGGCGTCGGAGCTTGTGTAAGTATGAAAACGACAGTCGCTAAAACGCAAAAAACCGTTCCCGCAAAAAAACTTCCCGGATTGTTAAAAAAATCTTATACGCGAAAACAATTCGAAAAGAAAATACTGAAAAAAATATACGTAGCGGCGGATAAAGAATTTATTAATAATTATTTTACCGCCGATGCGGATAAAACGGACAGTGTGCGCATCCCGAAAAATTCGGAAATCGTCAAAGCGGATTTTATCCGCCTTAAAACTATCGCAAAAGAAATACGGCAGCAGAAATTCGGCATCAAGCTTATCCCGCTTGCGGCCCTCGTCGGCGCCATAGTCGCCGTTTGCGTCGTTGTCGGTATGTTTAAAAACATCATCGTAAAGCGCGCGATCGTCGCGGGAATGCAAAGCGCTTTCCAAGCAAAAACCGACATCGGCTACCTCGATTTTCAAATATTCGGCGCAAAGCTTACGATAAAAGATTTGCAGCAGGCAAACAAAAACGATGTGATGAAAAACATCTTTCAAGTCGGGGAAATCACGTTCGATTTCAATTTGACCGAACTGCTGTGCGGCAAATTCGACGCGGAAAACATCACCGTCGCGGACGTGCTCATCGGTACCGAACGGAAAACGTCCGGCTATATTCCGATAAAACAAAAGCGCGAAGAAAAACAAAACGAAAGCCGCATCGCCGACATGCAAAAGGCGCTCCTTGCCGACGTACAAAAAACGCTTTCCGACACTTTTGCCGAATACAATCCTCAAACGATTATTGAAAACGTTGAAAGCAATTTGAAATCTCCGGCGATGGCGGAAAGCACAAAGACCGCGATCGAAGAGACGGTCGCAAAGTGGAAGGATACGCCCCAGTCGATGGAAAAATCGATTCGCGAATTTTCAAGTTCCGTCGATACTCTTATCAAAACCGATTGGGCGGGCGTAAAAGATCCCGTAAAATTAAAAGAAGCGCTCGATGCGATCAACGCCGCCGTCGTGCAGGGAAAAAACATAAAAACGCAGACTGAAAAAATTGCCGCGGACTTCAAAAGCGATACCGAAACGGCCGAGCGGCTTTCGAAAGAAATCGGGGCTGCGATCGCGTCCGACAAAGCGCTCATCGACAAAGAGATCGCCAAATTCAAAACGCTCAAAAACGACGGCATCGGCGGCGTCTTCAACAAAGTGCTCACGGCGTTTATGTACAATTTGTTCGGCACGTATTATCCCTACGTGCAAAAAGGGATCGATACGGCGCTTCAATTTAAAAGCAAAGCTGCTCCGAAGCCTGCAAAAAAGAAAGCGAAAAAAGTTTCACGACGCATGAAGGGTACGGATATCTATTATAAAAACGATACCGTTCCGAAGTTTTTAATCGAAAACGCGTACGGTTCGGGTGCAAACTGGAGCGTGTCGGCAAAAGAAGTTTCAAGCGATCCCGACAAGCGCGGAAAGCCCGCAGAGCTTTCCGCCGCTTTCGCCGTTAAAGGAATCGACAACGCGATAAGCGCCGTTATCGACGGGAGACGCAAAACGGATAATCCGCTTTTGTCCGCAAAGTACAGCGGATCGGGTTTTCCGCTTTCGCTGAAAATCGACGACGCGTATTCGCTTGCCGCACGCTCGTCCGCCCTTTCGTGTACCGTACTCGGCGATGACGACGGAAGCTTTCGCGTGCAGGGTGCCCTCGATATGCGCGGTATGAAAATCGCGACTCCGTCTTTCGAACCCGCTCCCGTATACGAAATCTACCGCAAAGCGACGGAACGGTTTACCGCGCTCAAAGTCGGCTTTACCGCAGGCTATGCGCTCGAATCGGGCATTGTGCTGTCGATCGACACGGACGCGGCCGAACGATTTGCCGAAATTTTCCAAAGCATGCTCGCTTCGGAATTGACGTCGCTCACCGCTTCCGCGCGCGAAAAAGTAAACGAACTGCTTGCCGAAAAGACGGGCGGCGTCTCAGCTGAAATCGCAAAGCTTACGGATATTCAAAACGGCATCAAACTGCAGGAAGCGAACTTCGGCGATATGAACGCCGCGCTCGAAAAAGCGCAGCGGGACATACTCAAACAGCTCGCAGGCCAAGCCGGAAGCGACGCCGTACAAAAAGCCGCCGGCGCACTCAAAGGATTGTTCGGAAGGTAGGACAATACATTTGGGCATCTCGAAAAACTCACCTTTAACGATTTTTTCGAGACACTGATGAGTTGTAACTCGCTGTATTATCGCGAGTTACAACATCGCATTTTCAAAAAAATTGTAATAATCGATGAACATACTATTATTCCTGTAACCGGCAGAACTTGTAAAGAAGGACATGTTATACCATGAAAAAAAAATTACTTTACATAGTTTTGATTTGTATAAGTTTAAATACTTTTGCTTCTCCTAAGAAAAGTTTATATGATAGGATTCTTGAAAAGAATGATTCTTTCTGGATTCCGGAAAAATGCCTTAAAATACTGCATACTGAAAACAAAGAAAGTATAAAGAAATATTTTGCTAATATTGAAGCTTTAACATTTTATCATGAATTAGAAGAGAAAACCATACAATGGGATGAGCAGGACTGTTTTTCTACTTTTTGCATTATAAAAGATTTATATCGTGACCAAGATAATTTATGCGTAACTTGGGGGAAAGAATTAGATTTATTATCATTCTACATGAATAAAATCAACTATGAAAACGGATGTTTTTATATAAATGTTGTAAAAACGTTCAACTGCAAAAAAAATGAAAATAAATCACCTTTTTCAAGTTGGCCGATACAGGAAGATGAATGTACGATAATTTTACGGTTTGCCGGAGATTATCTTGAAGTTTATCTCAATAATTTAACTGACTATTATGATACCTTTTGTAAAGTGGATAATGAAACATTGAATCAATACAATAATCTAATTCAAACGAATACCTGCGACCTCTCCCGCGTTACTTGGCCCCGCCATGCCGACGGCACATGCGACTACGACGGCAGTAAAAAAGCACACACACCAACTAAGCCGGCGGCAATTTCATCTACTCAAACTACCAACGTCGCCTCAAACAAAACTATGACTGTCAAAGAAAACCTCAAACTCCGAAGCGGGGAAGCGGCAACCACTTCCGTCCTCGCCGTGATGTCTACCGGTACAAAGGTAAAAATTCTAACACTTGGAAAACAGGCAACCATCGACGGCATTACAAGCAACTGGGTGCAAGTGGAAGTTCAGGCGGGTGCGAAAGACAGGGACGGGAAAGCTATTGCCGCGGGGACAACGGGCTGGTGCTTTGGGAGGTATTTGGCTGAGCGATAGAAGAGGGTGAAATTATCTTGCTGCCGGAAACTATTTGAAAGCGCGGTATCAATTTCATCATGAGGGGTTAGATCTGAGGGGAGACAAAGGAACAGCAATATACTATTAGACAATCAGCAGAATCAAATAACGGAAGATTGAAATATTTAAGAAATCCATTAACTATAAAGGAGAAAAGGATAAAAATGCACGGATTTAAAATAAAACTTTTTTCATTTTTACTATTATTAATAAGTTTAACGGAGTTGTATGGCTCCGATATTTGGCAAAATTTAAATGGAAAAGAATGGGTTTTGGAAGAGTATTTTTCTGTAATACGTTCACATGATCGAGACACTTTAATTGCAAAACTTCCTTTGATAGAAACTAATTATTATTGGATAGATGAGCATGCTGAAGATTTGGTAGAATATTATTGGAGAGATTTATACTATATTGATTTTGAAATTAAGTTTTTTGAAGATAAAATATATGAAAACTACCAAGAAATTAAAAGAAGCAGATGTATCCACATTGGAGACCTTGCTGAAGGTTTTTTTACTATACAAAATCTTAAATCTTATGACAATATCATATTACTGGACGTGATTTGCGATGATATAGATGACATAAATAGATTTATTATTAAGTTACCGAAAATTGAGAAAAATAAAGATTATATATTTATGTTAAAATTTGACGGGGATTATCTTGATTTTTATATCGATGACGTGTTTATTCATACATTCTGCAGGATAAATGAAGCAACCCTTAAAGAATATGAAAACTTAATAAAAAATAATACTTGCGATCTTTCAAAAGTTACTTGGCCCCGCCACGCCGACGGCACTTCGGATTACGGCGACAAAATCATAATGTCGGAACCGTTAATTCCTACGAAAAAACACGAGCCCCGATAAAGCAACCGCCGGTAAAGACAAGGTGCAAGCGAATATCGGCGGGTCTGAAAAAATAAAAAAAGTTCAGGTAAAATCTAAAAATCAAATAATGGCTGTAAAAATTCCGGCCGTATTACGTGCCGATCCGTCGATGGAAAAAGGAACTCCGATGCTGAAAGCTGCTACCGGCTCGCGTGTACAAATAATAAAAGTCGGCAAAAAGCAAACAATCGATAACATAGAGAGCAATTGGGTAAAAGTAAAGTTTTTAGACGGAGCTAAAAAAGTAACGGGAAAAGATATCAGCCCCGATACCGTCGGTTGGCTATTCGGGGGATATTTAGAGTAGGTGCCGAAAATACCGGTAGATCAAAGAAACTGTCCGAAAGCTGAAGTTTTTTGGACGGTTTCTAAAGCGCTGCCGTACCCGTTTATAGGCAAGCTAAAAGAAAACGTATCGCACGATGTACGTACAGGATAAAATGAAGAATAAAACACTTGTATTATTACTGTGTTTTACAGGACAAAATATCCGCGTTGCAGCGCAAAAGCGTTCCGTCGGATAGTTTGCAATATACGGCTCACAACACCAACGATACGACTTTATTGACAAAGGCGCCGATAGGAATAAAGTCGATGCCTGTCGCCCGCTCGGCTGCGATGAGGGCGAACAAAGCGAAAGTGCCCCATTGCATAAAGCGCGCTTCTTTTTCTTTGCTGAGGTTCATCCCCGAAAAAAATACGTGACTGCCGTCGAGCGGCGGGATGGGCAAAATATTGAAAATAAACAATCCGAGATTGATCGTCGCCGTATACAGGATCACGTAAAAAACGGTTCGATACACGGCGAACAGCGGCAAAGACGAAATGTGAATGCCCGCAAGACTGAACAATTTTACAATAAAAAGAGAGACGATACCGAGCGCAAGATTCGACAGCGGGCCCGCAAGCGCGATGATGACTCTGTCCCGTCTCGGATGCGCCAAATTCCGCGGGTCGAAGGAAACGGGTTTTGCCCAGCCGAAACCCGCGATGACGATAAACAAAAAACCGATCGGGTCGATGTGTTTGATCGGATCGAAGGTGAGCCTTCCGTCCGCTTTTGCCGTCCCGTCTCCGAGCTTGTACGCGGCGAGTGCGTGGCAGTATTCGTGCAGCGTGAGCCCGATGGCGATTCCGGGCAGGGAATACAGGGTATCGATGATGTCAAAATGCATACGAAGCATTGTAGTGCATTTTTACAGCGGTGACAATGCACGCGATGTACGGCGAGACGAAAACACGCGCTTTTTCCGTGTCGTCACCGTGTATCGTCGATATCGCTCATGACATCTTTCCTCTCTTTTGTTATGATGGATTTATGACGATTTTACAAAGCTTTTTACTCGGTGCGCTTCAGGGCGTAACGGAATTTTTACCGGTTTCCTCTTCCGGTCATCTTGCCGTCGCGCAGCATCTGTTTTCGCTCGGCGATGTGCCGCTTTTATTCGATGTATTTTTGCATCTTGCAACACTCGCTGCCGTTGTGCTTTATTTCAGACGCAGCATTTTGAAACTTTTTTGCGCGCTCGGTAGGATGATCGCGCGGCGTCCCGTCGTTCCCGGTATTTCGGGCGAAAGCGGTTTGACGAAAAACGATGAAGCTTCCCGCAAAACGGTTACCGCCGTCATCGTTGCAACGCTTGTGACGGGTATTATCGGCATCGCTGCGGAAAAAATGCTGCCGTCGCTTTCGATACGATTCGTGTGCGCGCTCTTTATAGTTACTGCGCTCATTTTGCTTTTTTCTCAATATGCGAGCAAAAAGAAAGAGGGCGTAAAAGAATCAACCGGCGTTTCGTGGAAACAGGCGCTCATCGTCGGAGCGGCTCAAGGTATCGGAACGCTGCCCGGCATTTCGAGGAGCGGCTCTACGATCGCAGGCGGATTGCTTTCCGGCGTCGGTCGTGCGGATGCGGGTGAGTTTTCGTTTATCGTTTCGATTCCGGCGATCCTCGGTGCTTTTATCCTCGAGCTTAAAGACTTCGATACAATGTCGGAATCGATCGGGGTATTGCCGATTGTAGTCGGCTGCGCAGCCTCTTTCGTCGTCGGCTATGCGTCCCTGTCGATTCTCATGAAAATTATTAAAAAAGGAAAACTCGGATGGTTTGCGTGCTATCTGATTCCGCTCGGCATAGCGGGATTGTTATTTTTTAAATAAGCGGAGGCAATTATGCGTTTATCTAAAATTATTAAAATTGCGGTCATCGTGCCGTTGTTTGTCATTGGCTTGCCGGTCGCAGCCGATTCGGATTCTTCCGTAAAACGGGAATGGAAAGAGTTCGGTAAAAAATCCGCCGACGCGTTCAAATCCTTCGGCAAAGCGATGGGCGAAACCGGCAAAAGAATCGGAGAAGATATACAGAATTCGCTTACTCCGAAATATTACGGTACGTGGGTATACGAGGGGACGAGCGAAACGACGACGATCGAAATCAACGAAGATAAGATGATGACGATTATGCAAAAGGCGGCACTCGATATCCGATATTGGAAGGGAACGTATTCGGCGACGCAGGCGCTCATCGTTTTTACCGTCGAAAAATCGGGGACGGATACGGGGTATTCAAAGAGCGAATCCGACGACGAAAAGACGTGGCGGATTTTATATTCGTTTGATGAAACGAACGGTACGCTTACACTTCGCTGTTCGCATATTCCGACCGACAAAGACGGTCACGATTTTTCCGAGCCGACGATTTTTAAAAAGCAAAAATGAGTGCAAGACGATTTTTCAGAATGATTATTGATTAATAATATAATCGGTGCCGCCGGCTTGCGGGAGTGCGAATATGCAAAAGGTTTTTATCGATGTAAAAGAGCTTGAAAAGCGCATGCATAAAGTTTTCGGCATCACCGAAGACGTGATGATAGAAAACGCGGCAAGCGCGCTTGAAAGTGAAGTACGGAAAGCCCTCTATGATCGAAATGCCGTACGGGCTTACGAAAAACGGCCGGTGTATCGAACGGAACGGCCGAGCACATCAAGTGCTGCACATCGCGGGACAGTATCTTCGAACGATGTGCTTATCGTGTGCGGAAGCGGCAACAACGGTGCCGACGGTTATGCGCTTGCCCGCAGGCTCGCAGGCGATATTCCCGCTGCGGTGTACGCCGCTTGTGACGCGAAAACGGAAAACTGCAAACGGGAGCGGGATGCGGCGCTTGCAGCCGGTATAAAACCGGTAAGCCGACCGGCATTTTTCAAGCTGCTTACATCGGTTGCGATCGTCGTCGACTGTCTATACGGTACCGGTTTTCACGGAACGCTCAGGCTCGACGTTTCCGCTCTTATCGATAAAATCAATAATGCTTCGTGTTTTCGCATTGCGTGCGACATACCGAGCGGCATCGACAAGCGCGGCGCGGTTTCGACCGAATACAAACATAGGCCGCTTGCGTTCAATGCCGACGTAACGGTTTCGATGGGTGCGCTCAAAGCGGCGTATTTCGGAGACGCGGCTAAGGACTTTTGCGGAATTATTAAAAAATACGGTATCGGCGTAAGCGCTCTCGTATTTGAAGAGGATGCCGCAGCCGACCTATACCTTCTCGAAGCGGACGATATGCGTCTTCCCGTGCGGACAAAAAAATCTGTACACAAAGGAAACTTCGGACACGCTGCGATCGCTGCAGGAGAAAAAGCCGGAGCTGCGATTATCGCAGGAAGCGCGGCGCTCGGTTTCGGTGCGGGGCTTGCGACGCTCATCGAAACGGAAGAGAAAGCGACATCTCGATTTAAATTGCCGCCGGATTTGATGATCGCACAATCCTTTCCGAAAAACACGACTGCGATTTTACTCGGAAGCGGATTCGGGCGCGGTCGGGCGGAAGCCTTTCAAAACGTATGCGCAAAGCTCGAAGCGTACAAAGGTGCCGGTATCGTGCTCGACGCCGACGCATTTTATTACGGCGATATTGTAAAACTGCTCGATGTGCTTTCGAAGCGCCGCACGAGGGTTATACTGACACCTCATCCGAAAGAATTTCAATCGCTTTTGAAGTTATGTGCGCTCGGCGATTATACGATCGGACAGCTTGCGGACGACAGGATCGAAATCGTCAAAAAATTTTCCGCGCGCTTTCCGCATATCGTGCTCGTGCTCAAAGGCGCGAATACGGTAATCGCGTCGGAGCGCGGCGTATTTGTAAGCGTCGAAGGAAATCAAAGTCTCGCAAAAGCCGGAAGCGGCGACGTGCTTGCAGGTCTCATCTGCGCGCTGCTCGCCGAGCGATACGGCGCCCAAGATGCGGCCCTTACGGCAGTCCTCGCACACGGCATCGCATCTCAACGCTTTCCATGCTCGTACAATTTGACGCCGTTGAAATTGATCGATGCCGTCGGAAACTTGATGAACGAATCGCAGCCGGTGTGAATGCCGCGCGCAAGGCTCACGGCACGGACAGGGCGAAGCAAACGTCGAAAAGCTGTAAGAACGGCTTACCGTCTCTCATGAAATATCCGCTTTTTGCCGAAATTTATATGATATGTCTGCAAAACAATCGAAGGCTTATGCGGAGCCGGATTTTTGGTCGAAAAAAGCGTTTTCCGAGGGCTACCCCGCGCGGTCGGTATACAAGCTGCAGGAGATCGACGAAAAATTCGATTTTATTCCGAATCCGAAAAACTGCAATGCCCTCGATTTGGGCGCATCACCGGGCAGCTGGACGCTGTTTTTGCTGCGGAAGTTTAACGGGGAAGGGCATATCGTTTCATGCGATTTGAACGAGCTTGCAAAAAACGTCAAGGGCGATAATTTAACCTTTATTCAGGGCGATTTGAATGAAAAAGCGGTCAGAGAAAAGATAGGATCGCTCGGACCCTACGATATCGTCGTGAGCGACGCCGCCCCGCTTACAACGGGCAATCGCATCGTCGATACGGCTCGCTCGGAGCAGTTGGTCGATATGGCACTGTGGTATGCCGAGTCGATGCTGAAAGCCGGCGGCAATATGGCGGTGAAGATTTTTCAAAACGGCAGCCAACAGGCGCTGCTGCAAAAGATGCGCGGCATGTTCGAATCGGCGAAAGGATTTAAACCCTCCGCGTGCCGTTCCGAATCGTTTGAAACTTACCTTGTCGGCATCGGAAAAAAGTGACGAGCTGCCGCGGCACTTGCAACGAGCGTGAAGTTTTCCGCACAAGGGGCAGGCTTGCTGCCGGAAGTGCGGCGGCGAATCGGACGCTCGATTGATATTTGCGGTAATTTGAGGTACAGTATGTTCATATACGGTTTGAAAAAAACGGCGGATGCTATGATAAAAAAGTTACGCGCTGTATTGTATACGCTCATCCCCTCGCAGGGCGGGCGGCTCGTGTTCCGCAGCATTGCGGCATTTTGTTTCGGAGCCGCCGTGTGCGCCGGACTTGCAGCTCTTGCGGGCGGCATACGTACCGAAAACGGCGTCGGCGGACTTGAAACGCCGGGCGTTCCGAAATTTTCCGAAGATGTCCTCTCGATTGCCGATTCCTCTGCTTCGGATGAAGATATCGCTTCCGCTGCCGCGTTGCTTCCTGAAAGCGAAGCGTCGGCAAAGGAGCTTACGTATTTTACTTACCGCGTCAAATCGGGCGATATGATCGGCGTCATTGCCGATACGTTCGGCGTAACGCAGGATACGATCATCAGCGTAAACGCCATCCGTCAATCGCGTCTTTTGCAGGTCGGGCAGTATTTGAAGATTCCGTCGATGCCCGGCATCTTATATACGGTCAAGCAAAACGGGGAAACGCCTGAAACGGTCGCAGCGAAATTCGAAGTGAGCGCGGATAAGTGTGCGCTTGTCAATTCGCTTTCCAAAACGGCGGCGATGGATTCCGGCGTTACGATTTTCGTTCCCGACGCGGAGCTCGATTGGGTTACAAAACAGGAAATCAACGGAGACTTGTTTAGGCGGCCGCTGCACGGACGCTATTGGCTTTCGTCGTATTACGGATGGCGGAAAAGTCCTTTTACCGGCTCGCGTACCTTTCATTCGGGTATCGATATGGCCGCTCCTCACGGTACGTCGGTGTATGCGGCACTTCCGGGTCGCGTCGCGGCCGTCGGCTACAACGAAACTTACGGCAATTATGTCATCATCTCTCATCATTCGGGGTATCGGACGCTTTACGGTCACATGAGTGCGGTAACCGTCGTACGCGGACAAAACGTCGACATGAACACGCGTATCGGCCGTGTCGGCAATACGGGGTTGAGCACGGGACCGCACTTGCACTTTACGGTTTTTAAAGGCGGGAAGACGGTAAATCCGCTCGGCCTGCTGCGATAGGGGCTGTCTCAAAAGTCGGTTACTTTCTCGACCGCCCCTTGCAATTGCGGTGCAATAGCCGTATAGTTAATATATAAATGAGTACGGGAGATATAAGACTTATGTCGATGACGTCTACTTTCAGTATAAAAATGGATTCCGATATAAAAAAACAAAGCGAGTCTCTGTATAATGCTCTCGGTCTCAATTTAACGACGGCGATCAATGTTTTTCTCCGAAAGTCCATACAAGCGGGCGGATTTCCGTTTGACGTGCGCTTGGATATCTGCAACGACGAAACATTGCAGGCGATAAAAGAAGCGGACGTCATACACGATGAAATAAAAAACGGATACAGGGTTCCGTTTGCTTCGTGGCAAGAAGCAAAAAAAAGTCTGGCGGAATGAAATATCGGTTTGAGTATACGACGAAATTTAAAAAAGATTATCGTAAACTTACCGATCAAAAAATTATCCGCGAACTCGATATCGTTATCGATAAACTTTTGAACGGCGAAACGCTCGAAACAAAATATCAAGATTACCCCTTGCTTGGTAATTACAAGGGATGCCGTGACTGTCATATTCGTCCCGATGTGGTTTTAATTTATAAAAAAGAAGAAGATATTTTAGTTTTGACCGCTTTACGGGTCGGCACGCACAGTGAATTATTTTAAAATCAAGTAAAAGAATCTCCAAAAACGCGCTTTGATTTTTAGCGGACTCTGTCGCGCGTTTACGTTTCTTTTGCCGCTTCCGGCACGGCGAGTACGATCGTACATCCCTTTCCCGCTTCGCTTTCGGCACGCACCGTTCCGCCGAGCGCGCTCATAATGCTTTTGACGATCGACAATCCCAATCCCACGCCCCCCCTCCGCTTCTTTCGTGCGCTTCGTTTCGGCGTATGACGGCTCTCATACGCATACTGCGGTACGGGCGCGCACCTTTGGGGTCTCGTGCGTTTTGAGAAAGTGCGATCGTGCAATATATAAAAAATATAAGCGCCGCCGTGCCGGATAATTTTTTACTCGTGACCATAGTTTCATCTATTTTATCTATTCGATAAAAAGATAATCCGAAAAATAGATCGCTTGAATTTTGTTGAGCGAAAGGCGTTCGTTGAGCGCTGCAAGCAGGTCGGCTTTGATTTTTTCTTCACCGCGTGAGAGCAGTTCGTCTTCCGTGTACTTTGAAAAATATTCCGTGATGACGGCTCGCATGATCGTGCTTTTTTGCGAAAGCTCTTCGTAAAAAGCCCTGTCGCCTGCGGGATAGGGAAACCACGGAGTGACGACGACGGGAGTTCCGCCGGCCGCTTTTTTCGGATCGGGCTTTGTCGCCGCGCGCAGCCTTCCGAGTCCGGTAAAGGCGTCGAGCTTTGTGTTGTCGGGCGCGCTCATCGACGAAACGGCAAGCGGGGACGGGTCGGGAGTGCGGATATTTTTTCCGGGCTGCGCTTTTTTCAGCGCAAACGACACGAGCGTTCCGATGACGATTGCCGCCGCCAAAAGAGAAGCGATGACAGCGAGCACGCGATTTAATATCGATTGCATACGTTACTCTACCAGATACGGCGCGATGAGGGCAAGTGATTTTCCTCGCGCGTATACCGTTACGTGTACGCCGTCTTCGAGCCATTGCTCGCTTAGGATGCGGCCGCCTTTGCGTATGTCGGCGAGGAGCGGGCTTTTGTCCTGAGGCAGCACGCATTTGCAGCGTTTTCCGAACACAGCGCCGGTGATTTTATCGCTGAGTTCGTCGAAGCCCGTCTTTTCTTTTGCGCTTACGGACAGAGAATCGGGAAATTGTGCGCGCAGTTCGGCAAGTCTTCCGCCGTCTTTTTCGAGCGCGTCGATTTTATTTAATAATATGAGACGCTCGTTTTCGACCGCTCCTATTTCGCCGAGTACGCGGCACACGGTTTCGTATTGCTTTTCCGCATTCGCATCCGAAGCGTCTATGACGATGAGCAAAAGATCGGCGCGCACCGCTTCTTCGAGCGTCGATTTGAATGCGTTGACGAGCGTGTGCGGAAGATTGGAGATAAAGCCGACGGTGTCGGTAAGCAAAACCTCGCCCCCGTCTTTTATCCGCATGCGTCGTGTCGTCGGGTCGAGCGTCGCAAACAATTTGTTTTCGACGAATACGTCCGCTCCCGTAAGCGCGTTCAAGAGGCTTGATTTTCCGGCGTTCGTGTAGCCGACAAGCGCGCACGACGGAACGGAAACTTTGCTTCTCCGCTTGCGCTGCGTATCGCGCCCTGCGGCGACGCTTTTGAGTTCCCGTTTGACGCGGAAAATTTTTTCCCGTACTTGGCGCTGATCGAGTTCGAGCTGCGTTTCTCCCGAACCTTTCGCGCCGTAATTGCCGCCCCTTTGCCGGGCCAAATCGCCGTACATGTGTGCGAGACGCGGCAGCGAATATTCGAGGCGGGCGAGTTCGACTTGCAAAACCGCTTCATGCGTTTGCGCGCGCGAAGCGAAGATGCGCAAAATCACTTCTTCCCTGTCGAAAGAGGGCAGACCCGAAAGCTTTTCCCAGTTGCGCTGCTTCGTCGGCTCGAGCGTAAAGTCGAAGACGATGCAGTCCGCTTCGCATTCTTTCGCACCCGATGCGATTTCTTCGGCTTTGCCTTTGCCCATGCCGTATGCAGGCTGCACTTCAAGCCGCGAAAGCGTAATCGCCGAAACGGTTTCCATGCCGAGCGTGTCGATAAGGCTTTTGAGTTCTCGAAGATCGTTGCCCGGCTCTCCGACGAGCACGCAGCGGGTTTTTCGCTCCGCTTCTTTTTGCAGTTCTTCCATCGCGCTATTATACGGATAAACGCTGCGTTTTGAAAGTATTTCTATCATAACGCTGTGCTTTCGGCGATGTTTTTACCGTGCGGAACGGACGGGAAATGCCGCTGGATTTTTATCCGTTTTATGCCGATACTGTAAGAGGAGATAGGACGAAGTGACTTCAGGACAAAAAATCGCCGTAAGCATTGTAACGACAGTCGTCATATTTGCCTGTTTTGTCGTTACGGCATTTGCGGGGCTTTTTTCCAAAATCGAAGCGCGGTTTTACGAACCGGCGAAGATAGCCGATATTCGAAAGCAACTCGATTCGGTCGCGGAATACAGCGAAACCTATATTAATACCCTCCTCGAACAATTCAGTACGGGAGAAAATGCGTATCTATCCGATCGATCGATCGCTTCGTATGCGCTGTCCTTTCCATCGGACAGCGATGTACAGCAGCGTACGCGCAGAACCGCTGCTCTTTTTTCCGAAGCGAGCGGACTCGTCGGTATCCGTCTTGTCGACGCGAACGGACGCAGCGTTCACTTCAGCACTTATTCGGCAGATATGCTTAAGCAAACCGACAGCATGCGTATATATAAGAATTACGATGAACTGCGTACGCCGCTCGGTAACGACGAATTCGCTTTTTTTAAAGTTTCGGTGCTCGATTCCGCCGACGGACAGAGGTATCGCATCGTGTTCGACGGAGAAGACAATCGAATATTATTCGCGTTTCCGTTTTACGATCCGTACGACGTATACCGCGGTACGATAATTTTTTATGTCAACGTGCAGGATTTCAACCGTGCGCTTATCGCACGAAATCTTACGACCGTTGCAAGCACGAGCGATCTTATTTCCGACAGTACCGGAGCGATCGGAGGATTTGTGTTCGGTATGCCGACGGTCGGGCGTAACGATATCGAACGCGAGGCGATTGCACGCTGGAGAGACAATTCGCCGGGTCCCGATAAAATCGCTTCGATTCCCGCAAGCGGGAGCACATCGAAAGAATCGTATTGGATTTTGATTTCGAGTAACCGCAGCCGCTTTATCAAAACCGCAGGCGTTTACCGCGATTCGATATTTCTTATGCCGCCTGCCGTGCAGATTCTTTTACTCGTATGTGTTTTTATTACGCTGTTTCTCATGATATTTATGCTGTCCAATCTGCGGCGCGACGATATGGTCGTCATTCGAGACAGAGTCAAACGTTTTCAGCTCGCACTGATCAACGAATATTTCGAAAACAAGGAGAATATAAATTGGGCTGACGTTTCCAAAAAAATCGCAGGGCGCAAAACCGACGTTTCCGAAGCGATTAAACAGAGTCTCGGAAAACGGGCAAAGCGGCATCTCAAAGAGACCGATGCGCTGATCGACAAAAGCTGGGACGAGATCATCGGTGCGCTGAGCGTCAAAACGAATGCGTCTGCAGCGAGCGCTTTGCAGGACTCAAAAGAGATCCGCAGAATGCTCGAAGAGATTTTGCGGAGCGGCACGATACAAGTGCAAAGCGCCGTATTGCCTGCAACGGAAACGATACCGAAAGAAATATCGCTCGCGCAGGAAAGCGCGGAAACGGGCATAACGTTTGAAACGAATACGGAAGCGGTGAACGCGGCGACCGCAGCCGAAGAATCGTTCTTTAAAAATATGACGGCTGCTCAGTTCACGGAAACGGATGCGTCCGGAGCAAATGTGCCGGTTGAAACTGCATCAGCGGAAAAGATGCCGCCGGAAAAAGAAACCGATGCGCCGGCGGAAAAAACGATTTCGGAAAAGGCACCCGATCAAGCGAACCCTGCCGAGCTTTCCGAAAGCGGGCAGCGCGAAATGCATGATGCGGAAAACATCGAAAACGATGCTGCTGAAAAGATCGACGTATTTGGCGAAATACGTATGGCCGAAGAAAACGCAGACGGCTTGTCCGATGCGGATATCGAAATCGTAAACACAGCGACGGAAACGGAAGAAGTCTTTTTTGAGAATATGAGCGCTTCGGAACACATCGAAAACGATGCGGCAAAAAAGGACGCAGCGGTCGAAACGGAAATCGCCGAGTCGGTTGAAAGCGCACCTTTCGCATTGTCTGCGAAAGCCGATGCGGAATCGTCTGCAATGGAAGCCGTCGATATCGATTCATTTATGGAAACGACGAGCAATGTTCCTCCGCCGGAAGACAGCATCTTTGCTGAGCCGCTGCAGTTGGGCGAGCCGAGAACCGACAACGCCGCTCATAAAGAAATCAAACCGATCGATTTCGACGTCGTGTCGGCGCCGAACTTTTTATTTCTCGATGAAGAGCGGAAAGAAAGCAGCTTCGGCAGCTCACCGGAAGATGAAGTCGTACACGGCGATGTTTTACCGCTCGCCGAAAAAAGCAAAAGCGCCGCCGCTGCATCCGATCCGGACGGTGCGGAGGATATTCAGCCTATCGAAAACGACAAAGGTGCCGTTCCGTTTTCGTTTACGTCGTTTGCGGCGAACGAAGCGAACATACAAAACCTCTCGCCCGTTTCCGACGACGTCATCGTCGAAGGAAAAGACGGCGTTTTTTCGATTGCATCCGGTATCGCGTTCGACGATGTCGTACAGGATGAAGCGTTTAAACGCTTAGTCGATTCCGTTATTAAATGATAATGGATAATGGGAACGACCCGATTACCCATTATTATATGTGTTGTCGCGCGCGTCGTTTTTATTTATACTGTCGGCATGAAATATACGGCACCTCTTGTCGTGCGCACCTATGAATGCGATGCGTACGGCCACGTAAATAATGCAGTCTATTTGAACTTCCTCGAATACGGGAGAATGGAATATCTGCATCAAATCGATTTCGATTATAAAAATCTCGTCGCGGACGGCTATTATCTGTATATCACACATATCGATATCTATTATAAAGCGTCGGCCTTTCTCGACGATGAGTTATTCGTCGATGTCGAACCGGTAAAGCTCGGCGTCATTCAGGGAACCTTTCATCAAATCGTGCGCAAAAAAGACGGAACAGTCTGCGTCGAAGCCGATGTTACGTGGGCGAGCGTCAAAGGCGGCAAACCCGCGAAGATTCCCGAAAAATATATGGTCGATGGCTTGTACCCGGACGGAGACGCGCGAAAACAAAAGGCGGCGCACTGATGGAAATCCATTTAAAGAATCTTGTTAAAACCTATGAAGGCGGCACGCACGGATCCGAAATCAATGCGGTGCGCGGCATAAGTCTTTCCATACCGTCGAATACGATTTTCGGCATTATCGGAAAAAGCGGTGCGGGAAAATCGACGCTTGTGCGTTTGATAAGCCTGCTCGAAAAACCGGATTCGGGCGAAGTGTTTTACGACGGAAATCGCGTCGACGATCTTTCGCATCCGGATCTCATTGCCCGGCGCCGGCGGATCGGCATGATATTTCAAAATTTCAATTTATTCAGTTCGCGCACTGCGGGACAAAACGTCGCGTACCCGCTTGAAATATGCGGTACGCCGAAAGCGGAAATCGCTTCTCGGGTGACGGAAATGCTTTCCATCGTCGATTTGGCCGACCGCCGAAACGCTCCGATCAGTACGCTTTCCGGCGGACAAAAGCAGCGCATTGCGATTGCACGTGCGCTTGCGGCAAAACCGGATATCCTTTTTTGCGATGAAGCGACGAGCGCGCTCGATCCGCAGACGACGGAATCGATTTTAAATTTAATAAGAAAAATACAAAATCAAATGAATCTCACCGTCGTAATGATTACGCATCAGATGGAAGTCGTACGCGACGCGTGCAGTTATGTTGCGGTCATCGATAAAGGAAGCGTCGTCGAAGAGGGCACGGTAAACGATATCTTTTTGCATCCGAAGAGCAATGTGACGAAGGATTTTTTGCTGAACTTGACGCCGACGAAAGAAGCGGGTGCCGACGGCGGCATCGTACGCTGGTCGGAGTGCGGCGGCAAATACGTTTTGCGCTTTACCGACACGCTTACCGACGAGCCCGTGCTGAGCCGCATGGCACAAAAATTCAACGTCGAATTCAACATACGTGCGGGCGGTATACAAAAACTTTCGGAGAGCCGCGTCGGCACGCTTATAACCGATATCGCAGGCGATGCCGATGAAGTTGCAAAAGCGATCGCGTATTTGAAAAGCGAAGGCGTTTCGGTCGAAGGAGAATGAGGGATGAATATCGATAAAATAATAATTCTCGTACGCGATGCGGCGGCGCAGACTGCCGTCATGGTCGTCTTTTCGACGTTGTTCAGCCTTTTGCTCGGTCTTCCGCTCGGCATCCTTTTGTGTACGAACGATCCGCAGTCCGGGATCCGGCCGCGTCCGGCGCTGTATCAGATTTTGACGAGGATCGTCAACGCGCTCCGTTCGTTTCCGTTTATCATTTTGATGATCGTGCTCTTTCCGCTCTCCCGCGTTCTCGTCGGAACGAGCATAGGAACAAAGGCGACGATAGTTCCGCTTTCGATCGCGGCCGTTCCCTTCGTTGCGCGCATCATCGAATCGGCGCTCAAAGAAGTGGATCGAGGCGTCGTACAGGCCGCCCGTGCGATGGGCTCGACGACGATGCAGATTATCTTTAAAGTGCTCATCCCCGAAGCGCTGCCTTCTCTTATCGACGGCGTGACGCTGACGATAATCAACGTGATCGGCTATTCGGCGATGGCGGGCGCTATCGGCGGCGGCGGACTCGGAGATTTGGCGATCCGCTACGGCTACCAGCGCTTTCGTTCCGAAATCATGGCGATCGCCGTTGTCGTGATTTTGTTGATGGTCGAATTGATTCAAATGCTCGGTACGGCGCTTTCGCATAAAGTGGCGGCAAAGCGGTAAAACGCTTTCGCAAAAAGCCGCCGTGCGGTAATGTTTTCAAGCGGCGGGAGCGGATGCGCCTGTGGGGACGAATGAGTGCAAAACGGCGACCGTTACTGCGCTGCCCTTCCCATACAGGTTTGCATGAGCGTCGCAAATACGTAGATCTTTTGATAGACGGCAGCTCCGATTTCATAGGGAGGTTTGTCGGAAGCTCGCTCGATTTCTTTCCAGTTTGTGATCACTTCCGGCGATTTTTTCTTTTCGTCTTCGATAAGCCATTTTATCATTTTGCCGATGGCGACGAGATTGCGCGTCGATTTTACGATATACGTTTTTGCCTGTTCGTTCGATTCGCCTACAAGCCGATTGATGATCGCCGCCGCATCGGGTGCGTGCTGCGTACGCGGAAGCAGCGTTTTGATTTTTAGGCCGACTTCTCCGTCTTCGGCAAGTCCGTTATCGAAAGCCGTGATCGCTTCGGATGCGGAAAGCAGATCGTTATATGCGTTCGACATCGGCATCGACACGGGGGTCGATACCCAGGCGCCGCGCACGAGGACGAGGTCGCAGTATTCGCGTATGTCTTTTTTAACAAATTCGATAAGAAAGCCTTTGACGTAATTGAGCGCGTCGCAGTAGAGATAGCCGGCAAGTTTTTTCTTTTCAAGCGTGGAACTGTTTTCAGCGATATAATTTTTCAAATATGAAACGGATGCCGTATTGAAAAGCTTTACGAGCAGTTCGTTTACTTTGCCGCTCGTTGCAGCCGATTCGAGTTTTTTAATCGCAGCCGTCGTTTCGAGTTTGAATTTGGTAATAAACGGTTCGACGATATTCGTCGTGATATCGTTTAAAATAGGCGTGTAGTCGGGATCCTGCGTGATCAGCTGTACCGTCATGTCGAATACGCCCGTCGCCTGTATGTGCTGCATTTTCGATACGATCTTTTTCCATACGCCGATCGGAACGGGTTCGACTCCGCGTATGTCTTTGAGCATTTTTATCATGGGCGCCCAGTCGATGTTTCCCGTTATGTTCCACATGAGCGTCGTAAAATCTTTGATATCGTCGGCGAGGTATTTGCCGTCCGTTTTTTCAAACTGCGGCGGTATGGAAAAATCCCGTTCGACTAGAGACGCGTTAAATTTTTTCAGCGTAAAATAATAATCGTACGAACAAAAATCTTTAAAGCACAGCAGCTCTTTGTACCGCTGTTCGATCATCGTCGTTCGATCGAGCGTGAATTCGTCGATAAACGCTTGGAGCCTCTGCTGCACGTATGCTGTAAACCGATGAAGCGGCATCGTTTTGCTTTTTTCGGCAATTGCTTCCTGCGTCAGTTCTTCTTCGATTTTGCGCTGATTATCGGAAAGAAAATATTCGATAATTGCGACTTTCATCGCATTTTGATTTTTTGTGTTTTGAAATAAAAGCTGCGCGGGCGATACGGCTTTATAGATTTCGTAGAGGAGTTTTGCAAAACCCGGCAGCACTTCGCCGCTTCCCGTTTTATAAAAACGATAGTGCGATTTCGAAAGGCGTTTTGCAATCGCTTTCAACTGCCGTTTTTTTTCGTATTCGGGATCGTCGGAACCTAAAATCGACGCGAGTATTTTTTGAATGAAATTTCCGCCGGATGATTTTGCTTTCGTCATAAAATCTGCATATATCATAGCTTGAACGATGAGTTTTGTAAATGTGCATACGGCATACGCCCGGCCGGAGCGGTGCCGAAGGCAGACGCGGAGAGAGCGAAGCGAACGGAGCGGCCGAGCGTGAGCGGGCCGCGCAGGGCGGGATGGCAAAACAGTGTCGTCCGTAATGAAAGCTGACAAAATAATTGCATGGGGTTATGTTCGGTTGATAGACGCGCCGGTGCACTGCGTTTATACTGTGTAAACAATAATTGCAAAGGTGTGAAATGTATGAGAAGACATTATTTGGATAACATCAGATGGATGACGGTGTGCGCGGTCGTCATCTATCACGTGATTTATATTTACAACGCTGTTATGCCGCCGTACCGTCTTATCGGCGCATTCTCCGAAACGCAGGTGCAGGACGCTTTGTTGTATATTTTGTATCCGTGGTTTATGATTTTGCTTTTTATCGTTGCGGGAATAAGTTCGCGTTGTTACCTTGAAACGCATTCGATCCGCGATTTTGTGCGTACGAGGACGCACAAGCTGCTTGTGCCGTCGACGATAGGCTTGCTCCTTTTCGGCTGGATTCAGGGCCGGCTGAATATGATCCTCGCCGGCGGATTCGACGGGATTCCCGATACGATGCCGCGCGTCGCCGTATTCGCTATTACGGTCGCATCGGGAACGAGCGTTTTATGGTTTATACAAATGCTGTGGCTTTTTTCGATGCTGCTTGCGCTCGTAAGAAAATTCGAAAAAGGTGGCCTGTACGACTTGTGCGGTAAAGCGAATGTTTTCGTGCTCCTTCTTTTGGGTATCCCTCTTTACTTTTCGGGGTTCGTTTTAAACACGCCTGTCGTCCCGGTGTACCGCTTCGGCATTTACGTTGTTTCTTTTTTTCTCGGTTATTTTGTATTTGCGCACGAAACTCTTATCGACCGGCTCGGTAAAATCGACATCGCACTCGGTATTGCGGCATTGCTGTCGGGAGCGCTGTATCTCTATCTGCATTACGGCGATGAGTATGCCGTTATGCCGACCGTCAATTCCGTTTCGGCGGTCATCTATGCGTGGCTCGCTTCGTTTGCATTTTTAGCGCTGATGAAGCGCCGTTATGACCGCGAGTCGGCTTTTACGCGTTTTATGACAAAACGGAGTTTCGGCTTATATGTGTTCCATTATTTTCCGCTGACGCTTACGGCGTGGCTCCTTGCGCGGTACGCAAAGATTCCCGCAGTGCCGACATACGCGATTGCGACTTTTGCTTCTTTTTTCGGTGCTTTTTTGCTGTATGAAGCGACGGTGCGTATTCCCTTTGTCAGGTGGTGCCTGCTCGGCATAAAAAAGAGTACGCGGTAAAAAGGTCGGTTTGTTTTTTGAAGCCGATGATTTTTTGTCTATGGCGCAAACGGTTCGGGGTGCGTTTGTCAAATAAAAAAATTGAATTGACAAATTCCGCATCATAAAATACACTTGCCTTTGCCGTGAAGTAAAAATCTACCGAATAATGCATAAAGGATACTGTATGGTAAAAGATAACAGCAGGCAGTATACGGAAACAGAAAACGGTACAAAGGTAAAATCGCTTGAAAAAGCGCTGACCGTTTTGGAATGCTTCGATTCGCTTACTCCCGAATTGGGAATCGCACAAATTGCGGAAAAACTTCAATTAAATAAAAGTAACGTTCATAATATTATTTCTACCTTTGAAAAAAAAGGTTATCTTGAACGCGATAAAGAAAGCAAACGTTATCGGCTCGGTTTAAAGCTTTTGGAATATACCTATATTATCAATAAAAATTTATCGTATCAAAATACGGCTTACGATATAATCTCGTATGTTGCAAAAGAATTATCGTTTATTACTTATTTTGCCGTTCCGCAAAAAGACCGAATTTTTTATTTGAACAGCGCTTATCCGCCGGGAAAAACGGTTTTGTCTTCATACCGGATAATTATCGGAGAAACGGCGCCCTATTATTGTACGTCGTTAGGCAAAGCGATGCTTGCATTTATGGATAAAAGCGATATAGACCGTATATTAAAACTTCCGCGTAAACGTTTTACTGCGAATACGATTGTCGATGAAAAACTTTTATATGCGGAATTGAAAAAAATATATGAATGCGGTTATTCCATCGATAACGGCGAACATGAAACAGGCATAAAATGCATGGGGGTTCCCATTTTATCCTGCACGGGGAAAGTTGTCGGTGCCATCAGCATTTCGGGTGCTGCGTTGAATTTTGACGAAAACGAAATTCATCGCTATTTGCAGGTTTTAACTACAGCTACGCGTGAACTTAAAAACTTGTTTTAACGCTGACGTTTTTGTCCGGCACAATATCCGAAACGTATATTTTTTTCTTGACAGATTTAAATTCATGATATAGCATGTTACAAGAGAATATCGTTCTCTATTACAGAACGATATTTAGTTGATTGTTGTGGAATTTAGCATTACCAGTGGCGTATGACCCACGATGATAACTTTGTTCGATAAAAACGGTAATTTCGACACGGAATCAAATCGGCAGCCGGTAAAACGGTTGATCGCTAAAGATAATAGCTGTTTATGAAAACGGTCATAAAAAAGAAAGAATTCATAGGTGAGCAGTCTTCTTCGGCCATGTGCCATGCTTCGTCTCTGCTGCCGCTTAATGCCGGAAAAATCCTGGCGGCATGGTTCGGCGGTTCTCACGAAGGCTCTCCCGATACGGGCATATGGTTTGCCGTACGCGAAAAAACGGGATGGAGCGAACCGGTGCTGTTAGCGCAATCCAATGAAGCTCATTGGAATCCTGTTTTGATGAAATCGGCGGACGGCGGCATCATCTTGTTCTTTAAAGTGGGGCAGCGTATTTCCGAATGGCGAACACTTTTTTGTTCTTCATTCGACGAAGGGAAAACCTGGACGGCTCCGGCGGAACTTGTGCCTTTTGATCGCGGCGGAAGAGGGCCCGTACGCAATAAGGTTCTTCGCGTAAAGTCCGGCCGTCTTCTTGCACCTGCTTCCATAGAGACGGGGCTATGGAAAGCTTTTTGCGATATTTCCGACGACGAGGGAAAAACGTGGCGAAAGAGCGCGGAAGTCCGCATCGAAGGACTTGTGTATGAAGGAGACGAAAATCTTAAAATAAATTCGACCGTTGCGGTCAGTGCGCAGTCTTTCCGCGGCAGGGGCGTCATTCAGCCGACATTGTGGGAGTCCGAGCCGGGAAAAGTACATATGCTGCTTCGCAGCAGCGAAGCTCGGATTTTCCGGAGTGATTCTTCGGATAACGGGGACGTGTGGTGTCCTGCCTATCCAACTGTTCTTCCGAATAATAACAGCGGAATCGATTTAGATAAAACGAGTGACGGTACTCTTTTTTTGGTTTATAATCCGGTGGGAGAAAATTGGGGACCGCGTACTCCTATAACGCTTGCCTGTTCCCGCGATAACGGAAATGAATGGCACACTGTTTGCGATTTGGATACGGGAGACGGCGAATTTTCGTATCCGTGTATTGTTGCTGAAGAAAATATGCTCTATATAAGCTATACATGGAAAAGAAAGGCGATACGTTATTTTGAACTCGAATATATCGGTGCCTAGTTAACAAGGGATACAAATGAGCTAAGCTCATTTGAAAATACACATTATTGTAGGGGGAAAGTAAAGATGAAATCAGGTAAAATTTCAACTTTAGCATTGATTATCGTATTGGCTGCGGGAATCATGACCGCTTGTAACGCATCAAAGCCGTATCCTGCGGCAAAAGATATCACCGTTATTATTCCGAAGGGAGCCGGAGGGGGAACCGATATTTCTACCAGAGGCGCTTTGCAATATTTGGGAAAATATATAGATAATGCCAAATTCGTTTGCGTGAACAAACCTGACGGAGGCGGCGTTACGGGAATGATGAATACGGCCCTAGCTAAACCGGACGGTTATACGCTCGGCGCCGTAACCGTAGAATTGGCTATGTTTCCCCATCAGGATAAGTGCAAAGTAACCTATCAGGATTTTGCGCCCATTTTTGCGCAAATCGCAGCCCCTGCCGCTTTAATTGTTCCTTCCGATTCTCCATACAATACTCTGGATGAATTTGTCGCATACTGTAAAGCGAATCCCAGAAAAGTACAGATGGGAAACTCAGGCATGGGAGCGATATGGCATGTTGCGGCAATGAGCTTTGAAAATGAATTCAATGTGGAACTCAAACATGTTCCGTATCCTAACGGTACGGCGGATATTATTGCGGCTCTTGTCGGAGGACATATCGATGCCACTCTTGCCGATCCTTCCGGTGTACTGGGGCAATACAAAGCGGGAAAAATTAAAATCCTCTGTGTTATGGCTGCCGAAAGAAGCAAAATATATCCGGATGTGCCGACCTTCGCCGAGTTGGGACACAATATGACGATTCGCGCTTGGGCGTGCATTGTCGCTCCTAAAGAAACCCCTGCCGAAATTCTGTCCGTACTCAGGAATGCTGCCGCAAAACTTGTCGAAGATCCGGACTATCAAGCGTATATGATTAAACAAGGAATCGATCCGGTAAACATTGTAGGCGAAACCTGCTACGAAATGATGAAAGCGGATCATAAAATGTTCGGTGAAATGCTGCCCAAAATAGAAGGTTTAAATTGAACGTCTGAAATAGCACCGTTCAATTTAACTTCGAGTTTTCTTCCGAAAACTTGCGGATATACGTGTGCGCGCACGCGCACCAATTGCACGGCTCCTAAATCCGAAGATTTACTCGCTGTGCAATTTTTAGGAAGGTATGTAATAATATGTCGAATATGAAACGGTGGAATTACATTATTTCGGTCGTTATGTTTGCCTTTGCTCTCGGCGTAATTTTTCTTTCACGCTCTCTTCATACTCCTTCCAAAACGGGGGATCCCGGTGCAGACGTATGGCCGTTGATGTTGGCCGGCGTTTTGATTTTTTTGGCATGTTTATTGACCGTATTAACCACCGTCAATTCCAAAAAAGAATCGCAAAAAACATTTTCTCTTTTATCGCGGGCAAATATTCAAGTGTATATTTTTATGGGATTGACGGTTCTCTTTTGTGTGCTGATGTACGTTTTCGGAATAATCATTGCCGCCCTTGTGTTTATTCCGGCTGCAATGAGAATGTTGGGAATTAAAAGCCTCAAACAAATGCTTATCGTCGATTTTATCATTGTTCTTTCGATATATATTATTTTTCAGCTGCTGCTTAAAACGCCGCTGCCGGCTCCCATCTTTATGCGTTAAGGAAGGTAGGTTAGCGTATGGACTTGATTTACGAGGCATTGCGCAATATATTTATACCGATTAATATTTTAGGCCTTATTTTCGGAACAGGAGCCGGAATAGTTATCGGCGCATTGCCGGGACTTTCCGTCAATATGGGGATCGCCTTACTCTTCCCGTTGAGTTTTGCCTTCTCCGGTGTCGGCGGCATTTTAATGCTGTTAGGAATTTATTGCGGCGCTATCTACGGCGGATCCGTTTCGGCAATATTGCTCAGAACACCCGGTACGCCGGCATCCGCCGCCACAACATTGGACGGGTACCCGATGGCGGTAAAATACGGTCAGCCCGGCAGAGCTTTGGGCTTGTCCACTATGGGCTCCATGTTCGGTGGAATCTTCAGCGCCGTATGTTTGATTGTATTTTCTCCGCAGCTGGCGAAGGTCGCCTTGCAGTTTTCAAAGCCGGAATATTTCGCGTTGGCGATATTCGGCATAAGTATTATTACAAGCGTTTCCGCCGGATCCATGATTAAGGGGATTATGGGCGGTATTATAGGATTGCTTATAGCTACTATCGGCATAGATGCGATGAGCGGAAAACTGCGTTTTACCTTCGGCTCGACTTATTTGCTGGGCGGTTTATCTTTTGTACCTGTCCTGATAGGACTCTTTGCTTTTTCGCAAGTTCTTTTAAATGTTGAAGAATGTTACGGAAAAGAGCAGGTAAAACAAAATATTAAAATCCGCAGAGTGCTTCCCAAATTTGATGACATAAAAGCAACTTGGAAAGCTTTGCTGCGTTCATCCGCTTTGGGAACCGTTATCGGCTGTATCCCAGGTACCGGCGGCGATATCGCATCTTTTATTGCCTATGACCAGGCAAAACGGTGGAGTAAAGGAAAGGAGAAATTCGGCGACGGCGCTCCCGAAGGCATTGTCGCACCGGAATCGGCAAACAATGCTGTTTCCGGAGGTGCAATGATTCCGATGCTCACGTTGGGAATCCCCGGTGACGGCGCAACCGCTATTATGCTCGGTGCGCTTTTAGTGCAGGGAATGCAGCCCGGTCCCTTGCTGTTTATCCAGCAGCCCATAGAAGTGTATTCGATTTTTATCGGCTTGCTGTTGGCGAATGTAATTATGGGGGCAATGGGATTTTCTTTAATACGCTTGTTTGCAAAAGTGATTAATATTTCAAAGACGATTTTGCTGCCGATTATTTTTTTGCTTACATTCGTAGGGGCATTTGCCTATAATAATTCGATAATCGACGTTTTTGTTATGGTCGGGTTCGGGTTTTTAGGATACTTTCTCAATAAAATGGAATTTTCCATGTCTTCTATCGTAATCGGTATTATTTTGGGAAGCATGGCCGAAGCCAATTTTAGAGGTTCTTTAATTATGAGCGACGGCAATCCGTCGGTATTCCTTACACGCCCCATATGCGCGATATTTTTAGCCGTCGCTTTTATTTCGTTATGTTCTCCGCTTTTCGGCATTTTGATAAAAAAAGTGTTTCATAAAACGAACTAAAATACCGTGCAACACAAAAAAGCTGTTCGGAACTTTCTGCCTGAACGGTTTTCGGTCAGCTTTTTTATTCGCGCGGATGGTTATCTCACATGCCGCGCGTAACTATTGACTTTTTTTTACGCTTTCACTACTATTGTTTTTACGTTTGAAAAACGTGCTCCCTTAGCTCAGCTGGTAGAGCAATGGACTGTTAATCCATGTGTCGCAGGTTCAAAACCTGCAGGGGGCGGAAAGTCGTACCATAGCAGGTACGACTTTTTTATTTAGCAGACGACGGTACATTGCCGATACATCAGGTTTTGAACCGGAGCCGCCGCGCGAAGCGGAAAGCGCACAGGATGTGCGCGGCAGGCGGCGGAGGCGGCCCGGAGCGAGCATGCAGGAAGCATGCGAGTAGAGGGCAAAACCTGCAGGGGGCGAACAGCTGTCGTAATTCGACGGCTGTTTTTGTTTAACAAACAACGAAGTGTCGCCGATATGTCAGGTTTTGAACCGAGAGTTTTACCGCGAGACGATGTTCGGGAGTGGAGCGGTCTTCCGCTTTTTGTACAGATATTTAAACGGGTGAATGTCGAATGCATTCGATGACCAGCCGCCCGTCGTTTCCAAATCGATTACATTGAGGCTCACCGGATGCGATATGGGGAGCACTTCGCCCGAATCGAGCAAAAGCTGTTCCGCCCGCGCAAGCAGTTTTGTCCGCTCTTCTCCCGTATAGAGCGCGGCTTCTCCGAGCAGTTTGTCGTATTCGGCGTTTTTCCACTGTGCGACGTTGAGCGTCGATGCCGAGCGGAATAGTTCGAGGAATGCGAGCGGGTCGGCAAAATCGCCGATCCACGTATACGAAAAGAGGTCGGCGTCCCATGACGGAATGCTTTCGAGGTAGCGATGTATCGGAGAAGTTTGTACCGACACGTCGACGCCGAGCGCTTTCCATGCTCCTGCCAAAATCTCGGCCTGCTTTTTCATATAGTCGGTGTCGGGGATTCCGATCACGAGCGGAAGTCTTTTGCTTTGCGCAATGCCTGCCTTTTTTTTCGCATCGGCCATCAGGGATGCAGCTTCATCCGTGTCGGTATAGGTAAATCCCTCAACCTGCGGATAGCCGTTTATCGGATAGACGAGGGTCGGTGCTTTGACGAAAGCTTGCGAACGGAGTTCATCCCACGGTACGGCTTCGAGGAGGGCGGCTCTCAGATCGGGATTGTTCCATACGCTTTTTTTTCTGCATCTGAAAAACAAATATTCCGTCGCGAACTCCGCGTTGATCTGCGCGCTGTCTTTGTCGAGAAGCTTTTGAACGGTGACGTTTCCCGCTATCCAATCGGCGATTCCCGTGTTGAATAAAAACACGTTTTCATCGGCGTCATCGCTCTGTACGATTGCAATCCGCTCAATGTGCGTATGCTCGGCGTCCCAATAATTATTATTTTTTATTAAAATTATTTCGCCTGCCTCATTCTGCTGCATGGAAAACGCGCCGCTTGAAACGCTTTTGTCTTTTTTGCAGACGACGAACGCGCTGTGGCACAAAACACGCGGCAAATATCCTGCAGGAGACGCGAGCTCAACGACGAGCGTCGTGTCCGAAAGCGCGCGTATGCCGACCGCATCCCGTTTGCCTTTTCCGTTTCGATATGCGGCCGCTCCCTCGATGATGTCGAACATAGACGAATAGGGTGCGCGCGGTTCCGCAAGTAAATCGAGCCATGCATCGCACACGTCTCGTGCCGTAATAAGAGAGCCGTCGCCGAACTTGGCGTTTTTGCGGAGCGTAAAAGTCCAGCGCTTTTTATTTCTCGAAATGCGGTAACGCACTGCAAGCGCGTTCTTCGGTTCGAGCGTTACGGGGTCGTAGGAAAAAAGCCCCTCGTAGAGCGATGAGAGGATCTGCGATTCGGAGCTGTACGAAGCCGTGTGCGGGTTCAAATCGTATTCGTGCACCGGAACGATGATCGTAAAATTGTGCTGCAGCGCGGGATCGATATCTTCCGCTTCGAAAAAAGCGTCGTCGTTACTATCGCTTTCGGAAATGTTCGTGTCGGGGACGTCGTGCGTTTGCGAAAAGAATGGTGTCATACACAGCAGTACGGCAAAAAGAACGATGCGGGATTTTTTTACGAAATCTATTTTATTAAAATCAAAGCGCATCTTCATCGATTCCCAATTTTTCCATTTGCATTTTTTCTTCGATAACGGCTACGTATTCCGCGCGTTTTTGGTTCGTTTTGACGAGCGTATTTTTCATCGTAACGAGTTCCATTTTCATCCCTTTGATTTTATCTTTGTCCGCTGCGGCTACTTGCGATTTAAAATATTCGTCGAGCGCATTCAGCTGTAAAAGAATTTCCCAGTTGTCGGCAAGCTGCCGATTGACAAACCCCAATACCGTCTCTTCCGCCGCTGCCGCGATTTTTCGGAACTCGTCGCCCTGCGTATCGGCGAAAGATTGCAAAAACTGCTGCTTTCGCACGAGGAGCGCAAAAAACGTATTGTATTCGATTTTTTTCGTTGTACGCGCTTCATTCTTTTGATTTACGATGACCAATTCGTATTCTTCCTGCGCCGCTTTTAAATTAAAGGCTTGGCGCAGCGCTCGTTTTAATTTATCGAAAAAGCCGTTGTGCTCCGATATGAGGACGGCATGATTCGAATCGATTTTTGCGATAACCTGTTCGTATTGCGGTGCGAGCGCCGAAAGCGAAAGTACGGTGTCGAGCAGCATGGCTCGCGTGTTCACTTTTTGCTTTACTTCGCGCACCGTTTTTTCCGTGACGCGCAGGCGAGAGAGAGCTTGCTGGCGAAATTGTTCTTTTTCAGGAGAACAGTCTTCTTTAGCGATTTCTTGAATCAATTCGGCGTAATATTGTTTTTTATCGAGCAGCTTCGGGAAGAGCCGCTTGATTTCCGCGAGTTCCGCGCTGTACGAAGAGAGCGTCGTTTTATCGAACGCCGGATTTTCGAGCACTTTTTTGCGGACTTCAAATTTATAGGATTCACGCTTGAAATTTACCAAATCGGTCAAACCCGAATAAATCGCCGAAACGGCCGTGCTGCTTTTGTTAAGCGAATCGCTTATGAGGCTCAAAACCATCTGGGGCGCGTGGACGTGCGCTTCGTTTACGAGCGTCGCGAGTCCCCGCGTGTTTACCTTTGAACTGTTGATTGAAAACGCGCGCCAGTCGATGCAGGTTGCCAAATCGAGCAGACGTTTCGTCTGCGCCAAATCGAGCCGGTCGGTCGAAAATTTATAATACGTGCACACGAATTCGAGCATACTTTCATAGTCGGAAAAGCGCGTACCCATGACGATGGAACGCTCGTTCTCCATATATGTCGATTCGTCCGGCAATACGATTTCCGTGATTTTCTTTTCAAGCTTGTACGGATCCGGTTTGATAAGCGCGCGCTGAACGAGCATGGTATACATATTTTTGACGCAAGTATGGAGCAGTTGAAAATTCGAAAGTACTCCGGGCAGCACTTTTGCATTTAAGTTTTCCGTTTTTTCCGCGATCGCCGTTTCGAGCGCGCCGAAAAAAGTCTGATTATCGCTCATACTTCTATTATCGTAACTTTTTTGCGAAAAATCCACCGAAAATACGAGTGTTTAGCGCGCGGCAAATTTGCGGATATATAAGTATTTCTTGATTTACTCTGCAGCGTGATGTATAATTTTATCGGGATTCGGATAATGCTGTTTGAATGGGATGAACATAAAAACAGAGAAAATAAACGTAAACACGGAATTGCATTTGAAGAGGCTGTCCGTGTTTTCGCCGATCCGAATTTGAAGATAGTGCTTGATTCGGAAGAATCGGAAATTCGGTGGCATGCCGTCGGTTTTGCCGATAAAATGCTGTTTGTGGTTTTTACGGAACGCGAAAAAAATGCTCTGCGTATTATCTCCGCGCGCAAAGCAACCAAGAGAGAAATATATGGCTATAAAAACGATGACCTTTGAAGAAATTAAAAAGCTGCCGCCGCTTATGAAAGAACGTATTAAAGAAATCGACGATTTTAAAAACACCGATTTTTCCGATTGTCCGGAACTTACCGATGCGCAGCTTAAACGCTTAAAATCCGCATACGATATTCATCCCGAATGGTTCGACGATACAAAGACTACCGTACAGATTACCATAGATAACGATATTTTGGCTGCGCTCAAAGCGGAAAGCACGGAATATCAGTCCCGCATCAATGCAATTTTACGCAAAGCCGTTTTGGAATAGATACGATAAGCAATAAGCTGCAATATATATTCGAGATGTGTACATTGCACAATTCTTACCGAGGGGCATCGGAAACGCTTCCATAGAGGATCGCGTCCAAATCGACGGAGAGAAAACCGCTTTTGTCCGTTTTGTAAAAATCGCTTTTTTCCCACGCCGCGTACATCGTCGTACCGGAAACGGCGAATGAGGTGTATGCATAGCCTGCGGGAAGTTTCGGCAATCTGAATGCGACGGGTTTTCCGTCGTTTACGATATGTCTTCCGTAAAGCGCGCCGCTTGCGTACGTCGTACCGTCGCCGAACATGAGGCAGGCATAGGTGTCGGCGATGAGCGCGTTCGCCGAAAGCGGTGAGGCATCGTCGTTTTGCATTTGATTTGTATAACGCCGCGGCGAGTGTCCGCCTGCTGTTCGGCATTCGACGAAAAACGCCGTATCTTCGTCGACGAGCGATGCAAGCTCCTGCAGGCGTTTCGGGGCGAATGCGATGTTGACCGGCGCCGCCTGCGATCGGTATGCGTCGGCGTCAGTTTCGGAGATGAGGAGATCGTTTTTTGCCGATGCAGGCGAAAGCGAAAGGAGCGGGATTTTCGGCTGTACGGACAGATATGAAAAATCGGTTTTTTCTTCTGCCGATTTTTTTACCGAACATACAAAAACGTTTCCGTCCCACACGAAATCGGTTATCTCAGACTCGGCGGGAAGGGCGAGAGCCGTGCACGTGATGAGCGGGTAAAAGACGCTCGACGCCGTATCGAAGAGAACGAGAAAGTGATGCACGCCGCCTGTAGCGTTGTTTGCAAGCGATGCATTGAAAAAGGTGCTTTTATACAGGGAAAAAATCGGCGTATCGTTTTGGAATACGAGATTGCCGGCCGTTCTGTCGGCAAAAACTGCGGCGTCCGTATACAAGCGGAAGGTGCCGCCGGTAAAGACGATCATGCCGAGCCTGTTGACGACGGCGTATGCGCAGGGCGCTTCGTTTCCGTCGCCGATCGCGCTCGATGCCGATGAAATGCGTACGGCTTCCGTCCACGGTTTTTCCGCCTGCATCGGTGCGCGCCTTACGTCGTCGATTGCTTTTATCGCTCCGCCGTCAAAACAATACCACGTGTGAGCTTTTTTCCCCGGAGCGGTGTCCGAAGAAAGGAGCGGGGCTTGTCGATTTTTTCCGCTGCACGAAGCGAGCGAGAGGACGGCGCACAGTACGGCTATGTATCTGCATTTCATTGCTCCCCAGTGTATAGCGGTACGGCCGATATTGCAAGTGCCGGAAAGCCGTCCGCGCGGTACTGCACTGCGGCGATACTTTGGATCGTGTACAAAAAGCTCGTAACGCCGGCTTTTTTAAGAAGTGTTTTTCCCGTTCGGCGATGCGTGCGGTAAAGCGGAATATACTGCGGAATAAAAAGCGCATGCGCTGCTCCTTCTCCGGTATGTATTTGGTGCTCGCCGGCTTCCGTACCGTCCGATTGCGGCACACCGATTTCTCTCGTTTTTTGTTCGAGTTCCGATATCGTAATAAGCGCCGTCTTTTTCATCGAAAGGAGCGACGCGCCGAACGAATGTTCCGCGATCGCAGTGCAGACGGTTTCCGTATCCGCTTTCCACGGATCGTAGGGATGTTCCGTGTCGGCAGATTTTTCGGCAAGGGCATCGCATAATTTTTTCCAATTGAATGTCGCAAGATATGCGCCGTTCGCCGCTTCGTTTGACGAGTAGAGCCGCATACACACAAAAGCTGCAAAGCCGCTTTCCCAGCCGAGTTTTCTTTCATGCGGCCAGATGCAGCCTGCGGGTTTAAAAAATAAGGCGGCCGTTTCGCCGTGACGGCTTATCGGCTGAGCGATTACGGTGAGCGGACGGTCGGCTGCGGCTTCGAGCGTTACGTTTTTCACTCCCGCTTCAAGGCGTATGACGCACTCTGCCTGTGCGCCTCCCGCGTACCGTATTTCCCAATAGGCGAGCGGCGGAAATTCGGCGCACTCGTCCGGCGGCCATGAAGGAAGCGAAAACGTAACCGCTTCCGTTCGGTCGAGCGGATTTTTGCACGACGCTATCCCCGTTCCGAGCAGGATAAGGGCGAATAATATCGATATCTTTTTCATGCAATATAAATCGCCGAAATCTTATCGTTTTACGCGGTTTTTTTATCGATTTCCCGTAAAACCTGTTGCCATATTGAGAAATTTTTTATATCTTTAATATAAGTCAGCATTAACTTTAATTGCGAAAAAAAACGATGCATTAAAGACGATTTAGTAAGGAGTTGCATTAAAATGGCTAAACAGTTGTTATTCAATGAAGATGCCCGCAAAAAATTGCTTGCGGGAGTTGAGCAGATTTCGAAAGCGGTAAAAGTAACGCTCGGACCCTGCGGCCGTATGGTTATGTATGACAAAAAATACGGTTCGCCGGTTATCACGAAAGACGGCGTTACCGTTGCAAAAGAGATCGAACTGCAGGATCCCTATGAAAACATGGGCGCTCAATTTGTGCGCGAAGTCGCATCCAAGACGAACGACGATGCGGGCGACGGCACGACGACGGCGACCGTTCTCGCTTATGCGATGGTCCGCGAAGGCGTAAAAGCCGTTGCAGCCGGCATGACGCCGATCGAAGTAAAGCGCGGCATGGACAAAGCCGTCAAGCTCGTCGTCGACGAAGTCAATAAAAATGCAAAACAGGTAAAAGGCGAGGAAGACATCACGCACGTCGCGACGATTTCCGCAAACAACGACACCGAAATCGGTAAAATGCTTGCCGACGCGATCGCAAAAGTCGGAAAAGACGGCGTCATCACCGTCGAAGAATCGAAAAACATGGATACGACGGTCGACACCGTAGAAGGTATGGAATTCGACCGCGGCTATATTTCGTCGTATTTCGTTACCGACCGCGAACGCATGGAAGCCTCTTACGACGACGCGTATATTTTAATCCACGACAAAAAAATCTCCACGATGAAAGATTTGCTTCCGATTCTCGAAAAAGTCGCGAACGAAGGAAAGGCACTTATCATCATCGCTGAAGACGTCGACGGAGAGGCGCTCACGACGCTTGTACTCAATACGATCCGCGGCACGATCAAATGCTGCGCGGTAAAAGCGCCCGGCTTCGGCGACAGACGAAAGGATATGTTGCAGGACATCGCGATTTTGACCGGCGGACAAGTGATTACCGAAGAAGTCGGCCTTAAACTCGAAAGCGCCGAAATCAATATGCTCGGCAAAGCGAAAACCGTCAAAATCGACAAAGACAATACGACGATCGTCGGCGGTGCGGGCAAAAAGAGCGCCATCAACGAACGCATCGAAGAGATCAAAATGCAGATCGAAAAGACGACGTCGAGCTACGATAAAGAACAGCTGCAAAAACGCCTCGCAAAACTTTCCGGCGGAGTTGCGGTCATCAACGTCGGCGCAACGACGGAAACGGAAATGAAAGAAAAGAAATTCCGCGTCGAAGACACGATCGCGGCGACCCGCGCAGCTCTCGAAAGCGGCGTCGTTGCAGGCGGCGGACTTGCGCTGCTCGAAGCATCGAAAGTTCTCGAAGCGATTCCTTCCGAAATCAGCGAAGACGAAAAAGTCGGCTTTAAGATCGTAAAGCGCTCGTGTGAAGAACCGATCCGCCAAATCGCGGACAACGCGGGCATCGACGGTGCGGTTGTCGCGGAAAAAGCGAAAGCCGAAAAGAAAGGCGTCGGTTACGATGCGGCGAAAGACGAATGGAAAAATCTCGTCGAAGCGGGTATCATCGATCCTGCAAAGGTTACGTGTTCCGCGCTCACGAACGCGGCGTCGATTGCGGGTACGCTTTTGACGACCGAATGCGCGATCACCGATATCCCCGAGCCGAAAGCGCCGCCGGCAGCACCGTCTCCGGATATGGGCGGCATGTATTGATAAGCGGATGAACCTGTGCGCGCACGCGCACAGGTTGCTTTGTAAACTCGGCAATCCGAAAGCGCCGCGAACGATGCGGTGCTTTCAAGCTTTGTTTTTTTTATATCTTTTGTTGCAGCGGTTCGGGAAATTTTCCCCTCCGCCACTTTTCGATAAGCACTTCGCTCAGCCGATGACCCAATTCTTTAAACGGCGGGGCAATCGTTCGTATCGGTTCCAAACCGGGCAGCGTAAAGTACGCATCGTCGGCATCGTACGCGAGTACGATTTTCGGTTGGATCTTTTCCTGCAGACATAGCATACCGAAAAAATAATTTGCGGAATAATCGCTGATAAAAAATCCCGCTTTATTTCCGTATTCGTGAATAGCGCGTATCACTTTATCGTAAACGTTTATCTTCGATAACTGAACATAGGTCACCTCCGGCATAAACGATCCCGCATAGGTTTTTTGTATGCCGTCATAGAATCCTTTGAAGCGCTTGTTTTCCTGTGGATAGCAACCGAGTACAAAATAGCGTCGACAGTTGTATTTGTTTAAGATGCATGCCGCTTCATAGGAATGTTTGTAGTTATCCGTTTGCACTGCCGGCATGACAGGGAGCGAATCGATGATGATGTCGCCGACAAGCGGCAGCCCTTCGCGTAGCACATAGTAAAACGGCAGAGCAGCGTTTGTAAAAGACAGCGCGATGATGCCGTCTGCATTGAGCGACAAGAGATATTCGCCGAACAGAAGCGATGACGTATTTTCAAATGTATTCATTTTAAATACGACGTCGATACCGTATCTGCTGCAGTTTTGTTTGGTTCCTTCGAGAAAGGATGCGTAAAAATGATAGTCTTGTTTATTTGACAGGACAAGTATTTTTTTCCCCTGCAGCGAACTTGGAGCCGACACGGTATTTTGAATTAAAATGCCGGTACGCGGCTTTGATGTGACGACTCCCTCTCTTTTCAACTGCGTTATCGCTTTTTGTGCGATCTGCAAACTTACGGAAAAAGTATCGGCTATCTCTCTGACGCTGAGATATCGCCCGCCGCTTTGATAATTCGTTTCGATATCGCGCCGTACCGCACGGTACAGCTGTTCATAGACGCGTTTCGGCATCGCTTTTATCGTACTCCTCGTATTTATTATATTCTAAAATCTGTTATGTTACAATATAAAAAGTATCGGTTTTATTAGAATATTTTCTTTACCGAACGAGAGAATACGGAGTAGGATATATGTGTTCACATTAGGAGGTTGTATGAAACGTATTGTATCGATATTGTGTATGTCGGTTCTTTTGTCGGCAGCCGTATGTGCACTGGGCGGAAACGATACCGGAGAAAAGATAAACCTTGTATGGTATCAATGGTTCGACGCGGAAACGCAGAAAAACGAATTGACGCCGATTGTACAGGAATTTGAAAAAGTAAATCCGAACGTACACATCGAGCTTGCGGCTATTTCGAGCGAAACCTATTGGGATAGGCTTGCACTCGATATCGCGAGCGGAGTCGAAGGCGATATCGTCACGCTCGATACCGGTGCCGGTTTATACGGCTATTATTCGCAGCGTGAAGGCGGAGCGTTTTTGCCGCTCGATTCGTACATAAAAGGAAAAGTGCTCGCCGACGGGACGGATCTCGAAAAAGACGTATACCTTATCAATTCCGTAAAGATAGACGGAAAAGTGGTCGGTTTGCCGTATATTATGTTCAGCGCTCCGATGACGGCGTACAGCAAGTCGAAGCTTGCGGCGGCCGGCATAAAACCGGAAGCGCTCGCGTCATGGGATTCGTATTACGATGCGGCAAAAAAATTGACAATCGATGCGAATAAGGACGGTACACCCGACGTGTACGGTTGGGGGCATCCGACCTTTGTCGAAACGCTTAGTCGGTGGTGGCACATGCATTGGCTGTGGACTGCCGGCGGCGGTATTTTCCCGAAAGAAGCCGGCCCGTATACCCCCGATCGATTGATTTTCAATTCTCCTGAAAACAGTAAAGCGGTTGAATTTATGAAAAAAATGTATCGGGATACGGCGCCGCAAGGGACGAAAACCGTTACCGATATTCACGCGATGTTTTGCAACGGTTCCGTTGCGACATGCCAAGCTGCCGTATGGACGATCGCAAATTTCAAGTCGATGATGAGCGACAGCCGTTTTGCCGATGATTTGGGTTTTGTACCGTTTCCTGCATACGGAGCGGGTAAACCGCCGGTACTTGTGTCGTGGGGTAATCCCGTCGCGATTTCAACGAAGTGTAAACATCCTGCCGAAGCGTTTGAATTTATCGCGTTTTTGCACGGTAAATATGCGCAGAAACTTGCGATGCGCCGTGCCGCGCCGACGAATAAACTTGTGTACGACGACTATGCGAAAATTCAGCCGAAGCAAGCGGAATTCATACGGCAGTGCCAAAAATTCGAAATGCGTAACGTTCCCGATATCAAGCAGTGGAATCAATTCGATCATATCATTCAAGAAGCGATTTCGAGCGCCCTGCTCGGCACTCGCTCGGTAAAAGATGCGCTTGATTGGGGGCAGAGTGAAATGGCGAAAGCACTGAAAAATTAACCGTTTACGAAAAGTCCGTTTCGGTTGATTTTAGAGATTACCGACGATTCCGTCCGCAGTGTTGCGGACACAGTGCCGTCCGCGCTGCCGTTGCCGACAAAGCACGGACGCATTTTGATTTTTTCGAGGTACTATGACGCATAATTCAATACGTATACAAAAGGAAACAAGTACGATTATACAATTTGTTTTGCCCGCACTTATCGTGCTTTCTGTATTCGTATTTATTCCGATTTTGCAGACGATCGCGATGTCGTTTCAGCAATGGTCGCTCGATGCGAGCGCAAAGAACCATCCCTTTATCGGATTAAAAAATTATTTCGATATCGTCGGGTTGTCGCAGTTTAAAACAATGGGAGCGGCGACGGCGGGATATACTGTTCTTTGTGTTTTCGGAAAAATGATTATCGGTTTGCTCGTCGCGTTGTTGCTTAACAAAGATTTTCGCGGCAGGCCGATTGTGCGAGGACTTATGCTTATCCCGTGGGCGATGCCGTCCGTCGTCGTATGCAATATCTTTCTCATAGCGCTCGATCCGAATTACGGTATTTTGAGTGCGCTCATTTCGAAACTGCCGTTTGTACACGAACAATTTCAAGTGTTCAACGGCAAAGGCAGCGCTTTTGCCGCAGTAACGCTCATCGGGATTTGGAAGAATTTTCCCTTTATCGCGCTCATGCTTTTGGCCGCCCTTGGCGGTATTCCGCACGATTATTACGATGCCGCAGCGATAGACGGAGCGGGAATCTTTAAACGGTTTCGCTATATTACGTGGCCGCAGATAAAGCCGATTTGGAATACGCTTCTCATACTGCAGATTTTGTGGACGATAAAGGAATTCGAACTCGTTTACTTGATTACAAAGGGCGGCCCCGATAATGCGACAGGCGTTATCGGTATCGATATCTATCTCAACGCGTTTAGATTCTATAAAGTCGGTATGGCGTGTGCGGAAGGCGTACTGCTGCTTGTGTTTTGCCTTATCTTTTCGCTCATTTATTTTCACAATCAAAGCAAAGAGGATGCGCTATGAAAAATCCGAAAGCGATAGTATTCGATAGTATAAAATATCTGTCGGTTATCATCGTATGTATCGCGGTATTGCTTCCATTCGTCATCATGATTTCGTATTCGTTGCGGACAACGCAGGATATTTTTTCAATGGATCACGGACTGCTGCCGAAGCATCCGACCTTTGAAGCGTACAGAAATGCATTGACGACATACAATTTCAGCGGCTCGGGTTTCGGTACGTGGTCGTGGAACAGTTTTTGGGTGTGCCTTTCGGCGACTTTTATCGCAATCGGTTTTTCTGCAATGCTCGGTTATGCCATCTCGCGTTTTCATTTTAGATTAAAAAAACCGCTGTGGTTTTTGATTGCGCTGACGCAGACGATACCGTGGATCATCATCCTCATACCGTATTATATGCGTATCGCACAATTGAAATTGATCAATAACCTTTCCGTACTGATGATCACGTACGCGGCCGTATTTTTGCCGACGAGCGCGTGGCTGTTTGTCGGTTTTTTCAATAATATTCCGATCGATTTGGAAGAGGCGGCAAAGATCGACGGGTGCACGCATTGGGGTGTATTTTTGCGGATTATACTTCCGCTTTCGCTTCCGTCCGTTTCGGCGATCTCGCTCGTCGCGTTTGTGACGGGATGGGGCGATTACCTGTTTGCATCGACGATGCTCAAGCGTGCGGCGCTATGGACACTGCCGATGGGGCTGACGAGTTTTCGCGGAGAATTTTTTATTCAATGGGCGGAGATCATGGCCATGAGCACTATCGTCACGGTACCGATCGTCGCCCTGTTTATTTATTTGCAGCGCTATCTCGTCGATTTGATGGCGGGAGGAGTAAAAGGATAATTATGCTGGAACGGAATTTATCAAACCTTGCCGTACTCGATTCGGCAGAGAGCCGCTCGATCAGCGCGGAAAATCCGACCGGAGAAAAAGGAAAGGGCGGTACGGCTTCAAGCGTGCTTGGAAAAGGCAGAAAAGGGAAAGCGTATTTGGATTTGGAAGCGGGAAAAGAAACGACGCTCGCCGACATTTACGGATCCGGTATTATCCGCCATATATGGATTACGGTACAGGATTGTTCCCCTGCAGGGGAATTCGTGCTCCGCGATCTCGTGCTTCGCATGTATTGGGATGGAAGCGATGAACCCGCCGTCGAATCGCCGCTCGGGGATTTTTTTTGTTGCGGCTTTTCAGCAAAATGCGTTGTAAACTCATTGCCCATCGTCGTTGCACCGTATGGAGGATTCAATTGCTTTTTTCCGATGCCGTTTCGTAAGCGTGCGCGCATCACGATCGAAAATCAGCACGGCGGCTTGATCCATGCGTTTTTCTATACGGTGAATTATACGCTGGAAAGCGTTCCCGAAAACGCTGCGTATTTTTACGCGCAGTGGCGCCGTACAAAATATTCCGTCATCGGCGAAGATTATATCATCGTCGACAATATAAAAGGCGACGGACATTACGTCGGAACGTATCTTGCGTGGACGGCACTGGAACGCTATTGGTGGGGCGAAGGTGAAATTAAAATGTATATAGACGGCGATACGGAATACCCTACGATATGTGGTACGGGCGTCGAAGATTACGTGGGCGGAGCATGGGGTTTTTATGAAAAGGATCGATACGGATCGATGAGCAGAAAAGAGACGACATACTGTACACCGTTTATGGGATATCCGTATCACAGTACGGTGAGCGCTACCGTACCGATATACGGATTCGATGCCGTTCCCGCACACGGATTGTACAGGTGGCATATCATGGATCCGATACGGTTCAAAAAGGATTTGAAAGTGACCGTTCAGCAAATCGGACATAACGGCGAGCACTTATTCGAACGCGCGGACGATATCGCGTCGGTTGCCTATTGGTATCAGATCGGAAAAGCACAGCCGTTTCCTTGTCTGCTTTCCCGTGCAGACCGAGTTCCCCGCTGAACATTTTTATCTGACGCATTTGCATAAGCACCCGCTTTTTTGTATAGT
Organism: Treponema socranskii subsp. socranskii VPI DR56BR1116 = ATCC 35536; assembly: GCF_000468115.1. GTDB lineage: Bacteria > Spirochaetota > Spirochaetia > Treponematales > Treponemataceae > Treponema_D > Treponema_D socranskii. The sequence goes on along the minus strand of NZ_AVQI01000050.1, from coordinate 101,484 downwards.
AGCTGTATGGCATCAAAACCCGCTCCGTCCGCCCGACGCGGTGCGAAATCGAAAAACGGCAAACTCAATAAAGCGATTCCCGTGCTTTTTATAATCGCCTCGTTCGTCATCGCTTTTCTCTTCGTCGCACGCATTTTTATCGGACAGGAGTCGGAGCGCCTTCCGCGCGCGCGGATCGTAACGCCCGTTGCTCCGGGAGAAGCCGAAAATCAATCGTCGGGAGATGCGCTTTCAGCCGATAACGAAGCGATGACGTCATTCGTGCCGCTTTCGCTCAACGAAACGCTGATAAGCACGCTGTCCATCGATTTAAATAACGATATGAAAGAGGATCAAGTCGTCGCCGTCCGCAAAGAGGGCGTGCCGTACCTTGTGCTCATCGTCGGTATCTACAATGCCGAACGGAACGCGTACGTCCGCACAACGGAAATCACGACGGATATTTCCCGTACGCGCACCTTTTCCTATACCGGCATCGACATGCTCGGCGAACATCAAAACGCCCTTGTTTATCAAGGCGTCAAAGACGACGGCACGAGCGTTTTGGCGATCTACATGATGCGCAAAGAACGCAATAAAAGCGAACTCGTGCAGATCGGCGATTTCGAATCGGACGGCACGATTTTTATTCAGCAGGATGACCGTTCCATATCGTACGAACTTTCGCAGTCGCGCGGCGCGAGTTTTCCGGTGTGGGTGTACAGTTCCGCAAAAGATTCCGGCGGCGGCGAAAATGCGAATTTGAGCCAAATTCAAACCGAATACCGATGGAACGAAAGAGAGCAAAGATATACCGAAACGCGGCAAGTGCGCGTCACGGGAAGCAGGATTGCCGCCCGTGAACTTGCGCGCATCCAAGACGGAACCGTCGAAACCTTTGCCGATTTTCTCGACGGCTTGTGGTACAAGATGTCGTCTTCACAGGACGGCATACGCTATCTCTTTTTCGATCATGCGCAAAAAGAAGTGATTTTTCTCTACGAAAATACCGAAGAAGTGTACGCGTGGGAAGACAGCAATCTGCGCAGAAGCGGCATTTACATTACGACGACGAATAAATCGATTACGAATATGCAGCGCCGCTGCGACATTTCGCTTGCGGGCATCGATGAAGTGCGTATTCACATCATCGACGACGTGCGCATGATTATTAAAGAAAATAATTTATGGGACGGCAGCTATCGGAAGATGACGGCGCTCGCGTCCTTTGCGCCTGAAACCCGGCAGAAAAATGAATACGAAACAATCTTCGAAAAATGGCCGGAGTGGAAGACCGACAACGGTCTCGTTATCAAATTCGGAAAAACGACATATACCGTTTCGGGCGACAACGCATACGACGAGGGCATCTATGTAGCCGGTGCCGTTGCAGGAAAGCACGTCGTACAATTTCGATCGTCTCTGAATTCTCCGCTGCTTTCAAGCGCGTATGAAATGCGTTTTAAAAGCGTAACGATTCCCGCTTCTTCCCGCCGTGCCGCCGAAGTTCAAACCGACTACCATACGCTCTCTCTCGATCCCGTTCGCATCGCACCCGACGCGTGCTACCCGGCCGAAGGACGTACGTTTACGTTGACGCGCGAAGCGGGCTGACGCTCCGGCGGTACCGCGCGGCAGGCGCAGATTTCGCCTTGACATTAAAGCACTGAATTTATATTATCAAATTTATGACTGTAGATGAACTTCGATCCAAATATATCGCGTTTTTTAAAAGCAAAGGACATGCGGAAATAAGCGGTCAGTCGCTCATTCCCGACAACGATCCGACCGTTTTGTTTACGACCGCCGGCATGCAGCCGCTCGTTCCCTATCTTTCAGGGCAAAATCACCCCGAAGGAACGCGGCTCACCGATTATCAAAAATGCGTGCGCACCGGAGACATCGATTCGGTCGGAGACCCGTCGCACTTGACGTTTTTTGAAATGCTCGGCAACTGGTCGCTCGGCGATTATTTTAAAAAAGAATCGATCGCTTTCAGCTGGGAATTTTTGACGGGTAAAGAATGGCTTGCGATTCCGCCGGAAAAAATTTCCGTGACGGTGTTTGCGGGCGAAGACGCGGTGCTGCGCGACGACGAAGCGGCTTCCATTTGGGAAAGCTGCGGCATTCCGCGCGAGAGGATCTTTTATCTGCCGAGGAGCGACAACTGGTGGGGGCCTGCGGGTTTGACCGGTCCCTGCGGTCCCGATACGGAAATTTTTTACGATACGGGGAAAGAAGCCTGCGCTTCTCACTGCCGGCCGGGTTGTCCGTGCGGAAAATACGTCGAAATCTGGAACAACGTATTTATGCAGTACAATAAAACCGCAAACGGTACGTTCGAACCCCTTTCGCGAAAATGCGTCGACACCGGCATGGGAGCCGAGCGCACGGTCGCGATGCTCGGCGGTATGAAGTCCGTTTACGAAATCGATGTTTTTGTTCCGATTATCCGCTGTATCGAATCGCTTTCGGGAAAAAAGTACGGCGAAAATGAAGACGTCGACATATCGATCCGCATCATTTCCGATCACGTGCGTACGGCGACTTTTATTTTGGGCGACCAAAAAGCCGTGACGCCGAGCAATGTCGGCGCGGGCTATATCCTCCGCAGAGTGATCCGCCGTGCGGTGCGCCACGGGCGGAAGATCGGCATCGAAGGCGCCTTTCTCGCAAAGCCTGCGGACGTCGTCATCGGCGAATACGTTAAAGCTTACCCCGAATTCGAAGGCAAAAAAGATTTTATTTTCGAACAGCTCGGCGCGGAAGAGGATAAATTCCTTGCGACGCTGAAAAAAGGCGAAGCGGAGTTCGAAAAGCTTTTGCCGAATTTATTAAAAAATCCGCAAAAAACGATTCCCGGCCGCGTCGCTTTCAGGCTCTACGATACGTTCGGTTTTCCGATCGAACTGACCGAAGAGCTCGGCCGCGAACACGGTATGACGGTCGATATCGACTCGTTCAAAGAAGAGGAAAAAAAGCATCAGGAAGAATCGCGTACGCTGAGCGCCGGCGCTTTTAAAAGCGGTCTCGGCGATCATTCGGAGATTTCGACGAAATATCATACGGCGACGCACTTGCTGCACGAAGCGCTCAAGCGGGTGCTCGGGCCGGAAGTCGCGCAAAAGGGTTCGAATATTACGCCCGAACGCCTCCGCTTCGATTTTTCTTTTTCGCGTGCATTGACGAAAGAAGAAGTGCAAAAAGTCGAAGATTTGGTCAACGAACAGATCGTGCGTGACCTTCCCGTTTCGGTGGAAGAGATGAGCCTCGACGACGCCAAAGACACCGGAGCGCGTGCGCTTTTCGGCGACAAATACGGCGAACGCGTTACCGTGTATTCCATCGGCGATTTCAGCAAAGAAGTGTGCGCAGGTCCGCACGTCGAGCATACGGCGCAGATCGGGCAGTTTAAGATAACGAAAGAGCAGTCATCCTCCGCAGGCGTGCGCCGCATCCGTGCGGTCATCTCGGGCGGATTGCCGCTCGGAGCGTAGTTTTCGGTTGAGCCGTTGCTTAGAACGCGTAAAACGTATGTACGGGAAAGCGGTTTTGACGAATGTTTAACGAAACGCACGTGTAACACATCGCTGTAAATTTTGTTATTATTGGAAAGGATTAGATACAATGAAAGTAAACCGTTTTACCCTCATCTGTTGTATGTTGATGGTTTCGGCGGCGTCCGTTTTTGCGCAGTCGGATTTGCAAGTCCTCGCGGTGATAAAGCTCAATAAGAGCGAATCGATTACCGTCAAGCAGCTTAAAACGCGCGTCGGCGTGTACGAAAAGCAGGCGGGCAGGATGCTGACCGTCGACGAGCGCAAGCAAACGCTCGACGCCCTCATCTCCGAAAAGCTCATCAATCAGGCGGCGCAAAAAGCGGGTATTTCCATTCCCGACAGCACGGTAAATCAAAACTTTCTCCAGTCGATGTCGCAGATGATCGGCAGAAACGATACGCTCACCGAGCAGGAACTCAACGCCGTCGTGCGCCAGCAGACAAAGATGTCACTCGACGAGTTTATGAAGCAGCAGGCGGGTATGTCTATCGCCGAGTATAAGGATTATTTAAAAGCGCAGATTACGGCGCAGCAGTATATCCAGCAGCAGCGTGAAGCCGAACTTCGCAACGTCAAACCGACGGACGAAGATATCCGTTCGTTTTATGAAATGAATAAAGCGAATTTCGTGTGGAGCGATATGCTCCGCCTCTTCCTCGTCATTGTGCCGAAAGGAGCGTCGCCGGACGACGCAAAAGCGAAAGCGACGGAAATGTGGAATACGCTCAAAAGCGCAAAGGATCCGTCCTCGGCACGCACGCAGATCGGCGTCCGCTCTCAGGCTGAAAAATCCGGTTTCCAAGCGGGCGAAATGCTTATCAATAAAACCGAAACGAGCGCTGTGCAGCTCGGTATATCCTATCGCGTGCTGCTCGAACTCTTTTCCCGTACGCCCGGATATATTTCCGACGTTCAGGACAACGAAACGAATTATCAATTTTATTCCATCATAGAAAAATACGACGCGAAACTGCTCGGTTTGAGCGATATCGTCCGCCCGGGAACGACGATTACCGTTTACAATTACATCATGCAGTATCTCGGTCAGCAGCAGCAGATGGCGTATTTGCAAAAGGCCGCAAACGAGATTTCCAAATCGCTTGACGTGAGCGAAAACGTCGACCGCAAAAAAACCGGCGCCGAACTGGATAAGCTTTTAAGCTGGTAAGGAAATCCCGTGTCGCGCAGAAAGGGTAGGGTGCTTGCATTTCAAACGCTGTACTCTTACGAAGTGGGCGGTATCCCGCTTGAAGACCTGCTCTCATTTTCGTGGGCGTCGGAAAGCGGCGTTCCAGCCGAAGACGCAAACAAAGAAGAATATGCATTCGCGCGGCTTTTGGCTGCCGGCACGGTCGAACATCTTTCCGAAATAGACGAAAATATAAAAAAGCACCTCGCCGCGAATTGGGATTTCGACCGCGTAAACAAAGTATCGCTGTCCATTTTGCGCATGAGCGTGTATTCGCTCTTATATCAAAAAGACATCGCCGCTTCCGTCGTCATAGACGAAGCCATACAGATTGCAAAGGAATTCGGAGCGGACGATTCGTTTCGCTTTATCAACGCGGTGCTCGATAAAATCGGCAAAGCCGCTTCCGTGCCGTCTCCCGCCGAAGCGTCCGCCGAGTAAGGGACGGGACGAGGGACGTCATGAAAAAAAAGTTCGTGTGTTTTGGCGTACGCGATTTTTGTCTCCGGCGGAATTCCGCTCATCTTCCGAACGCGTTTTGTTTTTTTTTATTAATTGTTAATTTTTATTTCGTCGTATGTGCCGCATCGTGCAGGATGAGCGCATCTCGTTCTTCATTTACCGGTATGCTCGATGACATCGACGCGCTCAGCGAACAGGGGCAGGACAAGGACGCGCTTTCGGAATTGAAAAAAGCCGAAAAATACGTATACGATTCGTGGTCGCGCATCGGCATCTACCGCCGTTATTTTGAAATGGGAGAGACGGCTCTTGCGGAAAAGACGCTCGTGCGCGGATTGAAGCGCAATCCGAAAAATCCCGAAATGTCTGCGGTGTACGCGCAGTTTTTGATGCGCTCCGGAAGGGGAGCGGAAGCGGTAAAGGCCGCCGAATGCCTTCGCGGTACGCGTTTCGGCTCGGTGTATTCCGAAGCGTACTTGCGCGAGCTTGCATTCGAAAAAGGAGCAAACGCTTCCGAGTATTTCGACAAGCGATTTTTTTCCGTCTTTTGCGACGCATACGCCGGTTCGAACGATGCGTATTGGCTCCGAGATGCGGCGCTTATCTGCTTAAAAGACGGCGATTACGATACGGCGTATTCGATAAAACCTACCGACTGTTTTGAACCGGAAGACGCGTTTTTTTGGAGCCTCGTCATGTTCGATTCGCGCCGTTTCGGAGAAGCGGCTGCCTATGCCGAAAAAGCGCGTTCGCTCTATCCGACCTCTTCGATCCGTTCCCGTCACAGAGTGTCGCCCGTCGAAATAGCTGCCGTCCTCTCCGATTCGCATATCGCGCTTTCGGAGCCCGAAGAAGCCGAGCGGGCGAGGCGCAGCGTCATTGCCGAAATGGAGCGGAATACCGGCGGCATGAACATTGCGGATGAAAATGTGAGTTCTCTTTTACCTTCTCTCTTTGTCGACAGCGCGCTGTACGCCGAAGCGAACGGCAACGATGACGAAGCAAGCCGCCTTTTAACCGATACGGTAAACGCATGGCCCGATTATGCGCCGGCCCTCATCGCGTATGCGGATTTTGCACGGCGGACGAGTATGCCTCCGTCGGAAGATTTGCAGGAACTCACGCTTAGGGACAACGGACTTGCGACGCTCAAGATGGAAGCGTACGACAGGCGCGCAAAGATTCCGGTGAGCGACGCCGAATACCGTATCGACCGGAGCCTCGAGAGAATTAATAATCCCGTATTGTATATTGCGCGCTTGCATTTAAAATACGAAACCGATTTTTCTCTGACACCGGATGAAAAAATATCCGACGTATGGAACGAACTCGAACGCAGCAGTGTCGGCGCAAACGTCTATCCCGATGTCATTTTCGAATTTGCGCTGAACCGCCTTTTAGCCTACCGGCGTTACGACGACGCTTTCCGTCTCTTTCGAAAGAGCATCGCCGCAAAATACGGTTTTGACGCATCGCGCGATTTTTGGGAATCGTGCGCTTCGAGCGTGCGCGACATGACGATCCGCGAAGCCGAATATGCGGCGTGGTTTGCAGCTTACGGCCGGCTTGCCGATACGGCGATACGACTCTACGAATACTGCGTGTATGAAAGCGGCGGCGGCACGGACGGCAAAACGATTTCGTCCCTCGTCTCCACGCCGTCGTGCATGAACCTCGCGATGATATACGAGAGCCTCGCCTCGAACGTACAGGCGCTCGATCTCTATGCGGCCTCTTCCGTCCGTGCTGCGGATGCGATGCAGCGGGCTGAAATCCAATACCGCATGGCGCTCATCTACAGCGCACAGGGCAAAACGAGGGAAGCGCTCCGCTCGGCAGGTTACGCGCTCGCTCTTGTTCCGACTCATGCACGCGCAAAATTGTTAAGAGACCGCCTTACGGAACAAAACCGATAAGCGTTTCGATCGCATCAAAACCCTTGCTCGCGCGGGCAGTTCAGTTCAGCTTTAAATGCAGGATGATCGTTCTTCCGCCGTCATCGCACACTTTCATCGCGATGCGGGTATACAGCTTCAGTTTGCGTTTGAGCATTTTCCGCGCGGCGGTATAAAAGGTACGCTGCTCAACGAGCTCCATGCCGCATTTTTGTGCAAAAGCCTGACCGTCGTTTACGTAAAAATACATTTGCGCCGACGTGTTGCCCGTTTTTTGTACATACTTATTCGCGTATTTTATACCGATTTCATTCGTCGCATCGAAAATCAATTCTCCTTTCGGAAAGCGCTTTTTTACGTCCGATAAAAACCGCACGATTTTTTCTTCGCGGAAATATTGAAAGACACCCGAGACGATGAGCAAAGACGGAAGCGAGGTATCGATGTGTTCAGTCCATTCCAATGTAAAAATATCGGCTGAGATAAGCCTTTCGTTTTCTTTTGCACCCAAAATAGTTTTTCGCCGTTCGATCACTTCGGGTAAATCGATTTCGTAAAAAACCGCGCCGTCTGCATGCAGCCGAAAGGCAGCCGTTTCGAGTCCCGCACCGAGATTGACGATATTGCATCTTTCGTATTGCGCAAGAAAATTTTTAATCATCTCGTCGAAATTATAATAGCGCGAAACCGAAGCAAGCATCGTGTATTCGGAAGATGATTTCCAAATCCGCTCAAGCGCATCCGCCGGAATTTTTTCTTCCAGCGACAAAGCCGTTTCGTCATAAAAATATTCGGGAAAGCGTTTGGACGCATAAATCCGCGCCGCCATCGGAATAAGCATGGTATCGGCTACGCCGTTAAATTCATTCATAGGTTTTTTATTACACCTCCATAAAATATTATACAAGTTAAAGCTCGGTTTAAGTCAAGGGGGAAATTGTTGACAGGAGAAATTTATTGATAAAGGAAAGCTTAATGTAACCGGCCGCTGCTTTTTTACCGAGCCTGATATCTTTTTTCTCCGATTATGCTTTGTACAAATTGTACCGCATCGTCCGCGGCTTTCCGCATCGCGTTTCCGTAAAAAATGTGCTTTTCACCGTCGAGCTTTTTGAAAGTTTCGTTCTTCGACTTTAAAAGCGGCCGATGCCGCGTTTGTCTGCGCCGCGGCGAAGGTTCCGATACATAAAACAGCTGCCGCTAAAGCAATGCGGCTCCAAAAGGCAATAGCGGCCATCATTTTTGAAAATTCATTCATCGCTTTTCTCCGAAGTTTCGAATCGTTTTACGCATCAATGAATGACGAAAATAAAAAAACCGGCTTTCGCCGGCTTTACAATGAACGCAGCTTGTAATTTATTTGTCTTCGATAACCGCGATGATATCGCTCATTTTGAGGATGAGGTGGTCTTCGTTGTTAATCTTTATCTGCGTGCCGGCGTATTTGTCGTACATGATGCGTTCGCCGACTTTTACGGTGATTTTGTCTTCTTCGGTACCTGGTCCGACGGCGACGACTTTTGCCGTCTGCGTTTTTTCCTGCGCCGCTTCGGGGATAATGATGCCCGATGCCGTTTTCGATTCCGCTTTTTCGTTTTTGACGAGAACCCTGTCCGCTAAAGGTTTGATTTTCATGCTATGCTCCTATGGTAAAAGCTGCCGTCAGCTGCGCGCCGAAAAGCGCAAACCGCAGTTTCCGCAACGCAAAAACCGCAGTCGATAAAAAGCATCCGCTTTTTATGACGGCTTTCGTTTGTGTAAACGGTATATAAAGCCTTACAATCTTTATATATTTATAATATACTTATTTTGTGCCCGCGTCGTCAACAGGGAACGGGCGCTTAATTGTGAAAAGAGGCTTTTCCGGCGGATTATGAAACAATCGGATGAAACGGAACTTGCGGAAAAAAAGCGGATCGTGCGGAAGGCGATGCGGAAGGCGATTTTTGAATTTACCGCGGAAAAAAATCGTGCGGGTGCGGCGTCGAAAAAGATCGAGCGCCTCCTGCTCGGCTCCGAACTCTATGCGGCCTCAGATGCCGTTTTTATATTCGCATCGGATCCGAGCGAAGTCGAAACGAGGGGTATCATCGCATCCGCATTGAAAGACAAAAAGCGAGCCGCGCTCCCGCGCTGCATCGATACTGACGGTACGATGGAATTTTATTATCTCGATGCGGCTCTTCCGTTTGAAGCGCAGACGGAAATCGGCGCCTACGGTCTCACGGAGCCGAAAACCGTTCTCGAAAAAGTCGATACGAAAGACTTTCCGCACGCCTCGCTTTTTCTCGTACCCGCTCTCGCTTTTTCGCGCGACGGCAGACGGCTCGGCAAAGGAAAGGGCTTTTACGATCGATATATCGCGCGGATTGTTTACGCGTCTCCGGTTTTGGCGGGTATTTGTTTTTCGTGTCAGATCATAAGCGATGTCCCCTCCGGCGTCCGCGACGCGGGTGTTTCGCATATCGTGTGCGAGGACGGCATCTTCCCGTGTTCGCGGTATGTGCAGCGATACGAATATTGATAAAAAAAACGAAATATGCTACTTTACAAAGAGATGCGTAAACATATTCTTTTAATCGTTTTATCCGCTTTTTTTCTGAGCGCGTGTAAATCGGTTCCCGCAAAATTGCAGGATGGTACGACTGCGCCGTCCGTATCGTACGAGGCAGGGGGATTTGTATCCGCACAAAGTGATAAAAACGCCGGTCTCTATCCCGATGCCGTTTTGACGGGACGAGAGGGACGTGTGGATATCTCATACGAAATCCTTGAAGAAGGAAATTACGGCGCGGAATTCGGTACTGCGGTAATCGAAAACCAAAAAGACTTGGACAAGCTGTATGCGCGTTTGCACGACCGCTCGGACAGGCCGGCGCCGAAAATCGATTTTGAGCGGAAAAAGGTCATCGCTGTGCGCTCAGGGCCTTTTACTACCGGCGGCTACGGCATCAAACTTTATTCCGCGATAGATACAAAAGACGGCGTGGAAACGGTATTTTTAATAACCGCCCCCGAGCCGACTCAAATAGTAACGCAAGCTTTTACAACTCCCTACCTTATAATCAGTATAGATGTTCCCTCTTCAAAGCCCGTTTTCGTCAAGCTGCAAAGGTATAAACCGGAGTTTGATTTATAGGAGGTTATGGTGAAAACGCTATGGAAAACCGCGTGCACGGCGGTATGTTTGTGTGCATTGATTATTTCGATGACGGGTTGCGCGCAATCATCCGACAGCGGCGACGAACCTTTTTTCCCTGATGAAACGCCTGCGGAATTTTCTACCATACGGATACAGGTGACCGATTCTATCGGCGGCACTGTTGTAAGCGGCACGACGCTAAAAGTGTATAAAAGCGGAACAACGGAACAAATCGGAAGCGGTTACACGGTAACGGACGGTAAGGTTATGCTTTACGATATTGCGACGGATCAGCGGTACGATTTCGAACTTATCGGCGAAAAAGAAAAATGGGCCGGCTCCAGACTTGAAAACTGGAAGCCGCTTTCGATAGCAAAACAAAACCTGTCTTTAATTCAGCCTGTACACGGAACGATAACCCGCGGCATTACACCTCCTAAAATAACGTCGGCACAGTCCGGAAACGGAAGTTTTACCGATATAGACGAAAGTACCGTTATTTCAACTTCCGATAAAGTGCGCATTGTATTTGAATCCGCTGTCGGCGCTGTAGAAGAAACGGCTTCCGGAGCTTTCGGTGCAAAGCTCGGCATAGGCAAAGCGCCGAATCAAATGAGCGGAATAAGCGGTTCGTGTGCCGTAAGTAAAAGCGGCAGCGAATTTACATCGACGTATACGTTCAATCTCGAAGAAGTGCCGGACGGCAAAGACACGTTGATTGTCGTAGGCTACGATATTGCGAACAATCGTATCGAAAAACATATACCGGTTACTTTCAGCGCTTCTGCGGCATCCGCTTCCGATTTATCGACTTGCAAATTCGAAGATATTGCCGTGATCGCCAAGCGGCTGCCGTATTCGGAAAATCTATACTCCCTCAAGCCTGTCGGTGGGCGGCGTTCGTCTTACAGGATGCTGGTAAGGTTCGAATTTACGAAATTCGGTTCTCATAAAAAAATATTAGGCTTTGACCTGTATCGTCGGGAAAAAGGAAGGCCGCAGGATTTTCTCTTCGTGAGCCGAACTTTATACGATGATTTAAAGACAGAAACTTACAGCGGACAGGGCTTTCATGTCGGTATCGACGGCGATTCGCTTTTGGAAGAAAACAAAGAATACGAATATAAAATCAGAGCATTTAACGCGAAAAGCGAAAAGTATTCTCCCGTTATAACGACAAAGCTTTTGGAATCGTTTACGTATGAATTGACTTCTCCTGCAAATAATGTCCTCGTTACATCTGCAAATGCGGCAAACTTCACATATAAGTGTAAAATAAGCAATACGAATATGTTCGGCTCGGCACAAAGCGATTATATGCGTTTGGGCTTGTTGATAAACGATTTTCGAGGTATTCCCCGATTCGGCGCCAAATTGCTTTATGTTTTCGACTACGGAGGTCGTCCGGAAATTTTAATCGAAGTATGCAATCCGACGACCGGCATACTGGTCGGACGCAAAAAAGTTTCCGATTTGATTACTGCCGGTATATTGAGACGATACGGTGTACGTTCACTTGACGACCTTGTTAAAGTGGATAAAAGGACGGGGATTATTGAGTTTACCGAAACATTCGTTCGGGTTCCGTTTTTTAATGTTATTCCCATGGGAAGCGGGAAGGGTTTGAATTTACCCATGAGCTACGAAAAAGGAACGAGCTATCAGTGGGATATACAGGATTGGGGAAATGATGATGTTTCGCTTGACGACGATACCGCTTTGTATTTTGTAAAAGAATATACATATACGGGTGACGACGGTAATGAAGGATTTTGTCCTGCCATATCGTACGGAAACAACGACTCAAACGGTGCAAATGCGGTAAACGGCCGCTTTACGTTTACGATTGCAGACTAAAGGAGAAAAGGATGAAAAAGATACTGGCGATTTTAGCTGCGGCATTCGGCGCTCTGTTTTTTGCCTGTGCTCCCGTTGTAAACGGTTCGGCTGGTTTTACGGCCGGCACGATGCCGTATAAACCGAACAAAAACGATATTGTCGAAGGTTTTGTCATCGCAAAAACCGCCGACGGTTTTGATAAAACGCTTTTTACGGATAAGGGTATCGACGTATGCGGCGAGCTTTCTCTAACCGGTACGGGCTTTACCTATTGGTATTTGCATAAAAATACCGGCAATGAGGCATTGCTGAAATCCGTCTTTTCGATAAAAGGCGTGCTCAGCGCGGACAACGACTATAAAGTTGCGTCTCCCAAAATTGTCGAATCCAAAGACATTGCTTTATCTCCGTCTTCAACCGAACCCGTTGCGAGTACGCAAGGACTCGGTGACGGCAATGTTTTGCAGGATCCGGTTTCGGATGCGGAAAGCTATGCCTTGGACATAACAAAGGCACTGCAAGCATACAAAGCCGTAGGCTACGGCGACAAAGATGTCGTTGCAGGCATTATCGATACAGGCATAAATATGCTGCACGAAGATTTTAATGCAGGTTCCGAATCGATAGTGTTGTATGCAAAGTCTGCTCAAACTTCTGTCGACGGTTCATATATCGGAAACGGAAATCCTTTTACCGAAGTGCCGCTCGGCTCGAATTGGGATACTGACGGGCACGGCACTCACTGTTCGGGCATTATATGCGCACTCGGCGACAACGACAAAGGTATTGCAGGCGTCGCGTGGAAAAAGACAAAACTTATTTCGTATCAATCGCTGGGTTGTAAAGGCGGCGGGAAGGCATGGGCAGTGTACGGTGCTTTGGCGGATTTGACGAACACCGTCGAAATTTTACGCAAAGATCCGGCAACAAGAACGGCAGAGGAAAAAGCAAAACTCCCTTCGTATATGGATTCGAATTTTCAAATTACGCAAAAAACGGTTCCGGTAAATATGTCGTTCGGAAACTCGATCGGTTCGGAATACGCTTTCAGTATTTTAACGAACGCGCTTATGCATAACGTGTTGCCCGTAATCGCTATGGGAAACGAAGGGCGCTATACGGCAGCTTATCCTGCGGCATTTCCCGGTGTACTCGCAGTCGGTGCGACAAACGGTAAAGACAAAAAAGCCCGTTTCAGCAACAACGGCGCGTGGATAAGCGTCGCCGCTCCCGGAGAAAGCATTATTTCATGCGGCAATTCGACTGCATCGTCTTATGTTTCTCTAAGCGGAACTTCCATGGCGGCTCCCTTTGTAACCGGTCTTATAAGCTATTTGCTTTCTTTTGACAACGCGCACTCTTTAACGCCGTATCAGTTAAAGACCTTAATCGAAAAAACAGCCGATAAAATAGACGGCGCGGCTTCTTTTGACGAAAGGTTCGGACACGGACGGGTAAACGTTTTTGCGGCTGTCGATTCGGTTAAAAAAAATACCGTTCCTGCCGAAAACGATGTGTACGGTGAAGGTACGGTAAAGCTCGAAGTTACCGGGCTCGGTTCTCCGGTAAACGAAAGCGTGTGTATCATCGATAAGGCTGCACATACGCCGCTTGTATATGTGCCGCTGAAGAATAGTTTCGGTAAAATCGATTTTAAAGGTTTTGTAAAGGGAAGAGCGTATACGCTGTTTGTTTCCGACGGGACAAAAGTAAAACAACAGGATTTTACCGGCGGAACTTCGGATCAAACTATTACGATAGATTGGTGACGGTTTGTAACGGATACCGCGTGAGGAATATCGCATGAAACGGAAATTACGGATCGCGCTTGTAGCGCACGATAACCGAAAAGCCGATATCGTCGACTGGGCGTTAAACAATGCGGAAATGCTTTCACAGCACAGGCTTTTCGGTACGGGGACGACGGGCACGCTCGTGCGGGAATCCTTTATGAAGCGCGGCATCGCCAGCGATATCACGTGCATGCATTCGGGGCCGATGGGCGGGGATGCTGAAATCGCGGCGCTCGTCGTTCGAAAGGAAATCGATTTTGCGGTTTTTTTTATAGACGATTTGAATCCGCAGCCGCACGAAGCCGATATTCAAATGCTTTTGCGCCAGTGCAGGATCCACAATATACCGATCGCGTGCAACCGCTACAGCGCCGATTTAATGATCACGAGTTCGCTGTGGGACGATGCCGGCTATGTGCCGAAAGATCCGATTTACGCGCCGTTTGACAGAAAAGCGTTCGAAGAAAGCCTTAAAGTAAAAGAGTGACGTGCGGATCGGGGCTGCCTTAAAAAGTCGGTTGCTTTTTCGACAGTCCCGCCCCGTTATGTTTTACTCCGGCAAGCGAAGCACGCCGTCAACGATTCACTCTGCCCGACGCATCTCCGCCCATAAGTTTTTCCGCTTCTTCCGCCGAAATGTGATTGAAATCGCCTTCGATCGTCTGTTTTAAACAGCTCGCGGCAACGGCGAAATCTACCGTCTTTTGCGGATCCGATCCCATCAAATTACCGTAGATGAGTCCCGCGCAGAAACTGTCGCCGCCGCCGATTCTGTCTACGATGCGGATGAGATATTCTTTGCTGTAATAATAATTTTTGCCGTCGTAGAGGATGGCTGCCCATTTGTTGTCCGATGCGCCGAGCGACGTGCGGAGCGTGATCGCAACCTGACGCAAGTGAAATCGGTCTGCAAGCTGTTTTGCGACGTCTTCATAGCCTTTTTTATCGAGCTTGCCGCCGGTTATGTCCGTGTTTTTCGCGGCGATGCCGAATACCTTTTCCGCGTCTTCTTCGTTTGCAATGCACACGTCGATATATTCCATGAGTTCGGCCATGACTTTGCCCGCTTTTTCGGAACTCCACAATTTTTTGCGAAAATTCAAATCGCAGCTCACCGTTATGTTTTTCGCTTTCGCTTTTTTGCACGCTTCGAGACAGATTGCCGCGACATTGTCTCCGAGCGCAGGCGTTATACCGGTAAAATGAAACCATGTTACATCGGCGAATATCGCCTCCCAATCGAAGTCCTCGGACGATGCCGTTTGAAAAGAAGAACCCGCCCTGTCGTAGATGACGAGGGAACCGCGCTGACTTGCGCCCTTTTCCGCGTAATAGATACCGAGCCGCTTTCCGCCTCGCGCGATCGATTTTGTGTCGACGCCGAATTTGCGCAGTTCGTTGAGCGCCGCGTCTCCCATCTCGTGCGCGGGAAGCTTTGTGACGAACGAAACCGGTATGCCGAAATTTGCCAAAGAAACTGCAACGTTCGCTTCCGCCCCTCCGTATACGACGTCGAATTTATCCGCCTGCACGAAGCGTTTGTAGCCTTCCGGCGCGAGGCGCAGCATGATTTCTCCGAACGTGATTACCTGGGCCATAAAATCTTCCAAAATTGATACGGGTGTTGCAGGTATTTGACTGACACTAAAGTAAAATTCATTCAAACAAACCTTTTAATGCTTCATTTTTTAGTGCTACTGCCATTTTGTACTTCTGTTTCTACTATACTGTAATGTACGGAATTTGTACACACAAATTATCAGATAAAAGAATTATTGTGTTTTTTATTCCTAAATCAGTTCCATTATATCTAAATAACAAGAAAGCTAAACAAAAATTTATAATAACGACACCAATAAAAGTCGGTAAGATTTTATTTTTCATCTTTCTTACCCCCAGGGTCTATATAGCGTACCGGGTTATTGGCCCCATAGGCATAAATTTTTTTGCGGAGAATAATAATTTTTCGTAACGCAACAGCTCATTTCCGCTCCGAAGACTTATCCATAGCAGAAAGCGTTATTTTCCGATATGCATCTTTTTTGTCATTCGGGTGAGGTTCAAGACCGATTATCGTGATGTCGGATTTGTTCGGATCATATACCCAGAAAATTCTTCCGGCGGCAGGTTTGTTATTTTCAAGATACGATTCCCAAAAGTCTTTCATTTCAGGAATTCCCATTCGCATATTAAACATCAGATAATATCCTCATAGGCAGATAAGTCGATCGGCTCGGAAACAAGTCCTTTGTTGAAATTTTCCATGCTTGAATCCATCATTTTGAGGGTATTTTCGGAAACTTGGAACGGCTTTGTGAGTTCACGAGGTTCAAGGAGAATTCTGCCGTCTCCGAATTCTTCAATCAAAATATAACTCTGCTTGTAAAAAAAAGCAAGCCTCAACACTTGTGCTATATTCCTTGCAAAAACTACAGAAGTTTTGTGAAAAATAAATTATTTATATGTTTTATAGCACCATTTCACAATATTGTTCTATAAGTTTAGCTTCGTGCTCTAAAAATAAATTGATATCTTTAGACTCTAAAAGAATAAGAGTTGCATTTTGAAAAGCATTACATTTTGCGTAAAGAATGTTATTTTCCTTTTTTTGCCGTATCACTTTTGAAAATAACATTGTATAAGACATATAAATGCCAACAAACAGAAAAAATAATGAATACAAAAAACTTATCCTTACATGAGATTTTTTTCTCTTGAAATCAAAATCAACACAAATCCCATTATAGACATAAAAAAGCAAAAGAATACAATAACACTACTCCGGTAGTCGGTTCTTTACAAATTTACAGTTGAATTTATTATCAGTAGAATAACAGTTAGTTTTCTATTTTTTTGGAGATGATCGGACTTGAACCGACTACCTCTTGCATGCCATGCAAGCGCTCTAGCCAGGTGAGCTACACCCCCGTATTCGTTTACTATAACAAAATTTCGGCCGCACTGTCAAGAATGCGGCGCACAGTGAATACAACCGAACCTGATCAATGCTTGACACGGTAAGCGTACGCACATTCCGGCACGATCACAGGCATTTTACGGGACTGCCGAAAACTCGCGTATCAACCTGTGCGCCGCTCGAAACTTCGCGCTGTCGCGCTCGTTGCGAAGCACGCGCACTAATGCGGCATTTTCGAAAGTTGATACTTCCTGCAATGCCGCATTTTAAGGAACGCTTTTTAGACAGCCCCGTTCCATTCTTACATTCAACCGTATTATTTATTCAGCCGTTTTTCCAAATCGTCGAGACATTCGCTCAGCTCTTTCGGCAAATGCTTTCCGAATTTGGGATAGTGGTTTTCGCGGATGTCTTTGATTTCCTTTTTCCAGCCGTCAACATCGACAGACGTAAGCGAGGCCATATTTTTCTTATACTCGTCGCTCAATCCCGTCGTATCGATTGCGCCTTCTTTCGGCATATAGCCGATCGCGGTATCGATATAGTTGTCTTTGCCGTCACAGCGGTCGAATACCCACGCGAGGACGCGGCTGTTTTCACCGTAGCCCGGCCACATAAAGTTACCGTCGCCGTCTTTGCGGAACCAGTTTACGTAGAAAATTTTCGGCAGTTTATCTTCGGTCGATTTGTGACCGATGTCGATCCAATGTCCGAAATAATCGCCCATATTGTATCCGCAGAACGGAAGCATCGCAAAGGGGTCTCGGCGCACTTGTCCGACCTGATCGGAGATGACGGCGGCCGTTACTTCCGAGCCGACGATAGAACCGAGGAAAACGCCGTGGTTCCAGTTTCTCGCCTGGTGTACGAGAGGAATCGTTGAAGGTCTGCGTCCGCCGAACAGGAACGCGCTGATGGGCACGCCGTTCGGATCTTCCCAATTCGACGCGATACACGGGCACTGATGTGCGGGCGCGGTAAAGCGTGCGTTCGGGTGCGCGACGCACTGTTCTTTGTCTTTCGGCGTTTTGTCGTTTTCCGGGCAGGGGCGTTTGTTGCCGTGCCAGTCGACGATCTCTTTACCTTCCGGTTTGTAACCGATGCCTTCCCACCAAACGTCTCCGTCTTCGGTCAGGCCGCAGTTCGTAAAGATCGTATTCTTTTCCGCCGCGCGCATCGCGTTGTAGTTCGATTCGTCCGACGTTCCCGGCGCGACGCCGAAGAATCCGTTTTCGGGGTTGATCGCGTACAAGCGGCCGTCTTTGCCGAATTTCATCCACGCGATATCGTCTCCGACCGTTTCGACTTTCCAGCCGGGCAGCGTCGGGCGCAGCATCGCGAGATTCGTTTTGCCGCAAGCGGACGGGAACGCGCCGGTAATGTATTTTACTTCGCCCTTCGGGTTCGTCAATTTCAAGATGAGCATGTGCTCTGCAAGCCAGCCTTCATCGCGCGCAAGCACCGTCGCGATGCGAAGCGCAAAGCACTTTTTACCGAGCAAAGCGTTTCCGCCGTAACCCGAACCGTACGACCAAATCGTGCGTTCTTCGGGGAACTGCGAAATGTATTTGTGCTCCATGTCGGCGCAGGGCCAAATGCCGTTGTCCTTTTCGCCGTTGTTGAGCGGTTTTCCGACCGAATGCATACACGGGATCCATTCTCCGTCCGTGCCGATATTGTCGAGGACTTTCGTGCCGACTCTCGTCATAATGTCCATATTGCACACGACGTATGCGCTGTCGGTGATTTCGATACCGTTTTTACCGATCGCCGAACCGACCGGCCCCATGCTGAACGGAATGACGTACATGGTACGGCCGTGCATACAGCCCTTGTACAGCGCTTTCATCGTCTTTTTGAGTTCTTCGGGATCTATCCAGTGATTCGTCGGACCCGCATCATCTTCTTTTTTCGACGCGATAAAAGTACGCGCTTCGACGCGTGCGACGTCGGATGGAAGCGAGCGGAAAAGATAGCTGTGCGGTTTTTTCTTGAGTGCCGTCGCGAGCCCCGCATCGACGAGCTCTTTCATAAGCCTGTCGTACTCTTCTTTCGAACCGTCGCAGATATAGACGCTGTCCGGTTCGCACCATTTAACCCATTCTTCAACCCACGCTTTGATTTTAGCGTTTTTCAAATCTTTTATTTCCATAAAGAACTCCTATACATACCTGTATTACGGCTGCGGTGATTTCATAGCGGTTTTGTAAACAATATAGCGCATTTCCCGGCTTTTGACAATGAGCAATCCGAATGTCGAGCGCCGCTCTCGGCAATTTCGCCGCACCCATGAAAATCGATTTTTTACTATTCGCTCAGCACCGCTTTTGCCAGCTGATCGGCACAGCTCGTCTTTTTAAATCCGCACGTATTGCCGGCAAGTTTCGCCGCAATCTCTTCGGCGGTCATGCCGTCGCAGAGTTTTGCAACGGCTTTTAAATTGCCGCTGCAGCCGCCGGTAAATACGATATCCGTGATACGTCCGTCGTCCCCTTTTGTAAAGCGGATAGTGCGGGCGCATGTCCCCTGTGTTTTAAACGTTATTTCTTTCATAGTATCATGTCGAATGCTACCGAGCGGCGTTTTTAATTTGTTCCCGTGCCGTGCTCACGTCTTCGACATTGAAGCGAATCGCGTACTTGTCGATAAAGCCGCTGTACAGCGACTCTCCGCAGATGAGCGAAATGACCGCGTGCTCTTTGCGTATGGCGGCCGCTCTGCCGCGGGGATTTGCCGCAATGAGCGAACGGTACGAATCGTACACGTCGATCACGGAAAGTTCTATGTCGCGCCGGTCGATCGCTCTGTCGGGTTTAGACGGCACGACCAGTTCGCGCGCAGCCCCCGGATTGTCGGGATCGGGATAGCGCAGCATATTCGCACTGAAAATATACGGCCACAGGTTTCGCTCCCCGTACTCCGCTTGCGCAAGGGCGGCGTAGAGATTGTCGTCGGCAGCAATCCGCAACGATACTGTCCGTATTTCCGGCGCCGCTTCCGTGACAACGGTTTTCGGTTCGGCGACGACGGTTTTTGGCATCTCACGCACGGACTTTGCCGCCGCTTTCGGAGTACGGTGCGTAAGCACGTATGCGAGTGCACCGATCATCAAAGCGGTAAGAACTACCGCAACGCCGGCAAAAAACCAGCAGCGGCTGATATAGCGCTGGCTTCCCTCTTCATAATCGTCACCGTCGTAATCGGTATCGTATACGTTATCTTCGGTTTCCGGCAATTCGCCGGCATGCCGATTTTGAATCACGTGCTGCTGCACGATCTGCTGTTCGATAATTTGCTGCTGTATGACCGCATGGCGCACCGTCTGATTTTCGACCGCCGCTTTGCCGTCGATTTCCCCGCTCCGCTTCCGCTGCGTTTCCGCATCGTAAACGGGCGAAACGGAACAGTGCGACATATCCGCCGTTTGCACATAGTGGTCGGGTGCCGCATACGGCGCAGACTGGGGTGCATAGGGATCGGGCGCCGCATGATGCGTAAACTGCGGCGCATAGCGAATATTTTCCGAAGCGGCGGAAGGCGGCGCTTCGGATGAAAAATCGAAACGGGGCTCATCCGTCTGACCTTGATCGATATCGGGATCGTCAATTTCGTCAAAAGCATCGCGCAGCGCTTCGGTCGCGGGATCGATCGGCGTTTCATCCGGCTCAGGCTTCGCTTCTTCTTCGACGGGCGCTTCTTCGATCACTTCTGGCTGCAAGTGTTCGTACGGTTTATTGACGCGCTTGGCAAGCGCCGACACCGGAACGAATTTTATTTTATAGTACCCGGGCGTAAAAATCGTTTCACCGGTAACCCTATCCGTGCGCTCCTTTTCGTCGACGAGCATCCGATCGAAAGTACCGAAGCCGAGCAGTTTAAACGAGCCGTTGTCAAGGATATCGCGCCGCACTGTATCGAAAAACGAATTTATCACTTGCTTGATTTTATTGTCGTCGAGCGATTTGTCCGAGAGGCGTCGATTCACACGTTCGGCAAGCACGGAAAGCGTTACCGATTCCGTCGAGGACGCTTGCATCGATTTTTCGCGAGGCGTATTTTTATTCGGCATTGAGCGTATCCTTTAAAATTTTTGCCGGCTTAAAACGTACGGTGCGCTTTTCCGGATAACGCATTTTTTGTTTCGTAAACGGATTACGCGAGATCTTTCCCTTATTGAGGTGGGTGTCGAAAACGCCGAATCCGGGCTGCGTATACTTGCCGCCGTTTTCCAAAACCGTGTATATCTCTTCGAGCATCGCCGAAACGATTTCGCCGCATGTTCTCTTATCGAGTTCGACCGCTGCGCTGATCGCTTTTATCAAATCCGAACGTATCATAATAATTATTATAGCATAAAACGAGAAAAAAGCCAGAGCCATATCGCGGTACGCGCGGCACCGCGCACAGGCGCATTATTCGGCGAGCGGCTTCATCGACGTCATATACGCGCGGAGGCGGCTTCCGACTTTTTCGATCGGGTGATTGCGGATCTCTGCGTTGACGGCGACGAGTTCCGTGTTGTTCACCGAATTGCAGGCATCGTTCAGCCCCTTGCCGATCACGTCGATGCCGACGGAAGGCATGAATTCCTTTTCGAGGAAAGGAACGGCAGCGTTCGCAAAGAGGGCACAGCCGTATTCTGCGGTGTCTGAGATGACGCGGTTCATTTCGTAGAGCTTTTTTCGGTCGATGAGGTTTGCGATGAGCGGCACTTCGTGCAAAGATTCGTAATACGCGCTTTCCGGCATGATGCCCGCTTCGACCATCGTTTCGAACGCGAGTTCGCAGCCGCACTTTACCATAGCGACGAGCAAAACGCCCTTATCGAAATACTCCTGTTCGGAAATCGCATCACCCGATTCTTCGGTCGTCTCAAACGGCAGGCGCCCTGTTGCCTCTCTCCACGCAAGCAGATCGCGGTCGCCGTTGTCCCAATCCTTCATCATCGTCCTGCTGTACGCACCGCTGATGATATCGTCCATGTGTTTGCGGTAAAGCGGCGTCAACAATGTTTTCAGCCGCTTCGAAAGTTCGTTCGCTTTGATCTTTGCAGGATTCGACAGGCGATCCATCATATTCGTAATGCCGCCCCACTTGAGCGCTTCCGAAATATAATTCCATCCGTGCTGCAGAAATTTCACCGCATAGCCGGGCGCGATGCCGTTCGCCGTCATTTTATTCCAACACACGATAGTGCCCGCTTGCAGCATACCGCACAAAATCGTCTGTTCGCCCATCAAATCGGATTTCACTTCGGCGACGAAAGACGATTCGAGAACGCCGGCTTTGCTGCCGCCCATAGCGACGGCGAGCGCTTTCGCTTCCGCCCAGCCGCGGCCTGCGGGGTCGTTTTCGGGATGCACGGCAATGAGATCGGGCACGCCGAAACCGCGCTGGAATTCGTGCCACACTTCCGTGCCCGGCCCCTTCGGCGCACACATGATAACGGTATCCTCTTTCGGAATCTGCATGCCTTCTTCGACGATATTGAATCCGTGCGAATACCAAATCGTAACGCCTTTACGTGCATATTTTAAAACTTCGGTGATAACCGGCGTGTGCTGTTTGTCGGGCGTCAGGTTTCCGATCACGTCGGCGGGGGGAATCATTTCGGCATAAGTGCCGACTTTAAAACCGTTTTCGACCGCATTTTTCCAGCTCTGCCGCTTTCCCGACACGGCGCTTTCACGGAGTGCATACGCGACGTCGAGACCGCTCGCGCGCAGGCACAAACCCTGATTCAAACCCTGAGCGCCGCAGCCGACGATGACGATCTTTTTGCCTTTGAGCGCTTTTACTCCGTCATCGAATTCGTCTTTCGCCATGGAACGGCAATGACCGAGCTGCAAGCGCGCTTCACGCCACGGAATCGAATTAAAATAATTTTTTCGTTCACCCATACAATCACCTCTGCGATACATCGCTGTTACATACTTTTCAAGGAGCGTCTTTTGCCGCCCACTCAAACGGGTACAGTATAGAAGAATAGGCGCCGTGCGTAAAGCTGCAAAAATTCGATTTTCGGCCGACAAACGGCGTATCGCTATGCCGCGTCTTTTTCTTTCGGCGTCTGCTTTATTTTTTCGATCAAGGCGGCGTCGCGCTTTTCGCAGATTTTGCACAGCGTCTCACGTCCCGCATCGATCGCTTCCTGTACGCTCCCCGCGGTAAGCTCTTCCGTTCTGCTCAACGCCGCGCAGTCTTCGTGCGTATGAAAGCGTTTGCCGTGCGGCGTCCAATACACTTGCTGCGTACCCGCCGCCTGCGCGTAGGATTCCGCCGACACGGGATCGAAGTCGTAACTTGCAAGACCTCCGATGATGAGCAGGATCGCCGCCGCTGCTATGCCGACCGCTTTCGTGCGTTTGTCCGTATCTTTATTCAAAAGCAAAAGGACGATAAACGGAACAAAAGCCGCCGCACACGCGATGACGCCCATATTGTTCCACAGCCAAAACTTCAGCGCATTCGCTTCCGACGCAGGTGCGATGCGGTTCGCCTTTTTCCAAAATTGAGCTCCCGCGACGACGAAAATAAAATCGATGACGAGCAAAACGATTCCCGCGACAAGCGGAGAAAGATTTGCAAAAAACGGGATGACGATCTTTTCCGTCATCGCGCACAACGCGAGCACTTCAAATGCGATCGCAAAAATCCACAGTACGACTGCGGCGAGTCGAAGCGGCAGCGCGCTTCCCGATTGTCCGCCTGCATTCGGTGCCGCCCGCACCGTTTTTCCCGTCGAAGCCGATACAATCCTGTGTTTTACCGCCATATATACTCCCGTAAATTATTTATTTTAATAATCCCTTGAGCAAATTGCCTGCGAGCTTCGCAGTATCGGACGTTCCGGATTTTTTTGCCGTTCCTTGCGTTTTCGCACCCGATGTGCTCAAAAGACTTCCAAGTACATTGCCGACGTTTACGTTTTTCATAACGCCGCCGATCAGCGTCGAAAGCGCGGCGCTCGACGTATCGGTTCCGGCGCTTTTTCCGAGCAAGCTCATCAAAAGAGGAGCTGCCGCCGCAAGAATGCTCGATACGGTACCGGCATCGGTGCCCGCCGTCTTTGCGATAGACTTCGTCGTAGAAGCTGCGCTCGATCCGAGTAAATGCTTGATGATCTTTGCGCCGTCGTCCAAATCGACGTTTTTCATAAAGGTGCCGAGATTCGCCGTACTTACGCCCGCGTGCTCGGCGAGCGCGGACGCAAAGCTCTTTGCCGATGCTTTATCGGCCGCTTGTTTGCCCGCTCCTTTTAAGAGTGCGGGCACGGCTTCGGCGAGAACCGTGCTGACCGTGCCGGTGTCGGCATCGCACGCTTTGCCGATATTCGAAACGCTCGATGAGCCCAACAATGTCGTCAGTATCGATGATGCGTCCATATTTTCCTCCGTGAATAAATTTCCGTGTGCATACGCTGCAATGTACGCGAAAACGGCAGCGCATCGGGCAATACCCGACCGGCTCTTTCGCACAAATGCGTATCGTCGAAAATTATACCGCGCCGATTATCCCCCCGACAGCGCACGCAGGCGCCCGAAGAGAATGCACAACAAAATAACTGCCGGCTGCAAAAGCAGGCGAAAAGCGTGCGGATATGCCGATGCGGCGCGGTAATTCGGCGCTTATATCTTAAACTTTCCGACTTCAACCGCCAAATTGTCGATGCTTTGTTTATTTTTTCGCGTCAGCGTGTTTACTTCCTGAACGGCTTTATTGATTTCCACTGCCCCCGACGCCATTTCATTCATACTGTCGGTGATGATGCGCGTCAAATCGTCAAGTTTGCGCATTTCCCGTGCAACGCCTTCGCCGCCTTTGAGCATCTCTTCGGAACCCGTTTGTACTTCCATCGTTACCGCGTTGATGTTTTTAATTGCGCTGAGCACTTCTTTACTGCCGTTTTCCTGTTCTTTCATGGCTTCCGTGAGGCGGGCACTCATTTCTTTTACCTGTTCGGCCAAATTAAAGATCGCATTGAATTTTTCTTCGACGGTTTTGGAAGATGTCGAAAGCGTTTCGATTTCTCCCGAGAGCGTTTTCAATGTTGACGTTATCGCTTTTCCCTGCGTCGCTGAATCTTCGGCAAGTTTACGGATTTCGTCGGCGACGACGGCAAAGCCTTTTCCCGCTTCGCCCGCGTGTGCCGCTTCAATCGCAGCGTTCATGGCGAGTAAGTTCGTTTGGCTTGCGATATGCTGAATGACGCTCGACGCTTCCATGAGCGAACCCGATTCTTCGGTGATTTTTTGCGTTACGTCGTTCGATGTTACGAGCGTTCCCTTGCCTTCGCTGGTTGCGGATGCAAGATTTTTTATGGCTTCGTCGGTTCTGTCAAGGGTTTTTCCGATCGCCGCGATGTTTGCCACCATTTCTTCTACCGACGCGGAAGACTGCGTGACGCTTGCCGCCTGTGCTTCGATGTTGTTGTTGAGCTGTCTGATCGTACGGATAATCTCTTCGATTGTCGCTGCGGTTTCGGTAACGCTTGTGCTTTGCGTCAGCGCCTGCTGTTTAACGCCGTCGATGTTCGCGCTGATTTCGTGAACGGCGCTTGCGGTTTCGGTCATATTCGACGCGAGGTCGTTTCCGATATCGGTCATCGTGTTGCTGTTTGTATCGACGGTTCGTATCGACGCGCCGATTTTTTCGATCGTTTCGTTAAAGTATTCGCATACGTCCGTCACTTCATCGTTACCGCTGATCGGCAAGCGCACGGTCAAATCTCCTTCACCCTGTGCGATATCTTTCAAAGCGTTTGCCGCGAGCCGAACGGGTTTAACCATTTGCGTAGCGATAAAATAAATAATACCGAATACCGTAATTAAAATGAATATGCCGATGATAAGCATCGAACGGCTCAACGCATTTACTTCCCCCATAAATTCTTCATACGGAGCGTTGATAATGACCGTCCAGTCGGCGGTACGAAGCTTTGCAGCTGCCGCGACTTTTGAAACGCCTTTGTATGTATACGAACCTATGAGGGGTTCCGTCGAAGCTACGGCTTTGGATTCAAATGCTCCGATGGAAACCATTGTAGGATCCGTTTTTGCCTCTTCGGAAGCGTTGGACATTCTCGTTACAAGTTCGGCATCCTGGTCGGCGATGGAAGTTCCCGTCGAACCGATAATATAGCAGTTCCCCGTTTGCCCGATGACGATATCTTTAATATTATCCCGCAGTTGGAGACCGGAAATGTCGGCGGACAAAACCGCGCAGATGTCTTCATTTTCGTTATAGATCGGAACGGCGAGCGTAACGACAAGCGTATGATTTGCCCGTTCGATATACGGTTCGGAAATAAAATTTTTCCCCGAAAGCGCGGTTTGGAACCATACTCTGTCGGCAACTTGGACGGTGCCGCCGTCATAGTAAAACGTTCCCTGAGGATTGGTTATATCGAGTTCGACGATGGAAGCGTTTTGTGCCGCTTCTTTTTTTAATAAGGCGACTCGTTCCGCATATGAGTAAGAAGATTTGTACAGCGAAGGCATACGCGCTATGCCTTCGAGAAATTGGAAAAGTGCGTTTATTCTGCCGTCGATGATTTCAGCCGTATCGGTAGCTTTGTCGATGAGATGCGCTTCGACTTTTTCGATGACTGCTTTACGTGCGGTACGAATCGCGAGCACACTCTCGATAAGTATCGCTGCGGCGATTAGGCCGCCGAAAATAATAATTAATTTTTTACGGATTGAAAACAGTTTTTTTCCGGTCGCATCGTTTATTTGTGTTTTATGGGCTGTGGCGTTATTTTCCATAATTCAGCAAGGCTCCTTTTGTGTATCTGTTGGAATACCCCTTCACTCTATTCTTATAGTATATGTGTTTTATCGAATTACGTCCACTGTGCAAACGTATCGTGCAAACGTATTGTGCACGGAAATCAGGTTTTATGGAGCACGGGTAATAAATCATACGGATTCATAAGAGTGCGGTGCGTCTGCAACCGCAGCGCGACAGTACCCGTCACGCTCGCGTTCGACTGCGTCGTGCCGCACGTTCTCCGTCTCAGCCTGTAATCTTCGTTCCGACAAAATTTTTGCCGTCGAGGATATTTTTTATGTTTGCGATGTTTTTCCCCGACGCGCAGATCACCGTCAGGGAAAGAGAAGCGGCTTTTTTGCTTGCAATCGGATCGAAGGGTACGTTTTTTCCGGGTATCCACGTATCGCCGACGATTTTGCGGAAATCTTTCCAGCAGATCGTATCGATCGGCTTTGCATCGGGATTGGAGCGCGGATCGTCCGTGTACACTTTTTCTATATTTGAAAGATTGACGACCGTGTCCGCGCCGAATTTTTCAGCGAGCAATACGGCGTCGTTATCCGTCGAAAAACCCGGCTTCCATCCCGACGCGACGAGAATTTTTCCGGTGAATGAAATATCCGCCGTCGGATCGGAGACGACGCCGTCACGGCAGAGGTCACCGCAGCAGGCTTTTAAAAGCTCCGCATTGAGCCGCGTCGCCATGATGCCGATCCAATCTGCCGCATCGTCCTGCGTTTTTCCGCCCGATTTTCCGAGTACGTCTCGATAGGCGGTTTGATAAATGCGTGCGGGAGCACCTCCTCCCGAAACGAAGATGAGGCGGCGTCCTTGTTCCGCGTCGAGCCACGCACGTGCCGTTGCGATAAAGTTGTTTAGGAATTCGACATCCGGTTTGTCGGGAGCGATGATCGATCCGCCGACGGAAAGAATTTTCGTTATCATAGCGCTATTATAAAACCAATCGATTGCAAACGCAAGCTGTGTGATTTTAATATACGCCGAGGATCGCGGGATCTGCCCAAAACGAACTGTATTGGACGGTACCCTGCGAGGATTCTTCCCAGACGGATTGAAGTGCGTAACCGCGCGGATGCTGTACGGTTTTCGTGTTGCCCGCGGCGGGTTTCAAATCGTTGATGCCGCGAGTAAACGTGATGTGCTGCGAATCGAGATTGCCGAAATAATAATTTCGCGCGTCTCCCGTTTCACTCCAACCTTCGTACGAAAGTCCGGCTCCGAGGGAGGGATCGGCGGGAATCCATCCGATGCCGTGCAGGTAGAATTCGCACCACCAGTGATTGCGCGTATGCAGATCGCGGTCGACGAGTACGCCGCAGTCTGCAAGCGCGGGAATGCCTGTAGCTCGAAGCAGCGCGGTGTAGAGCAGGGCGAAACAATAGGCGTCGCCTCGCTTGTTTTTTATGAGATTGAGGGGCGATTCGGGTTTTGAGGCGGCATCGCGCAATTTGTAATTGTCGAGCATATAAGAATAGATGAGCTTCGCTTTGAGATAGGGGTTCGTCTCTTTTCCGACAATCGCTGCGGCAAGGTTCGTAACGGCTCTGTCATCCGACGGAATAAATTTATCCGCGCGCGTTGCCGCCGCATAGAGCGCTTTGTTCATATCCGTATACGGCCGTATGTATTTCGGCTGGACGGCGCTTTTGACTTCGTATACCGAAATGACGAAATTTTGTGAAAAGCGCCGTTTTGCCGGAGACGGGCCTTTAGTCGCCTGCAGCTGATGGACGATCGTATTTTGATAATCGGCGATTGCGGGCTCGGGTTCGCATTCGGTGAGTTCCGCAAAGGGTTGGGCTGCGGTGAGTACCGGCCGCGGAAAGTAAAACCTGATCGTCGCCGGCTGTTTTGTTTCGACGTTGTTTATATCGGCTGCGAGCTGCGCGATATACGTGCGCTGCATGCCGTACGCTTTCGAACCTGCGCGCGAATCGATAAGAATTTTTTGCGGAGCGGAACGGCCGGCCGGCGTTTCGATATACAGTGTTCCCGAAGCTGCTCCGTCGGGAACGCGCACGCGGATTTCGGTGTCGCTCCAAAATTCGTAATCGAAATCGCTTTTGCTCGCGGGGATATGTAATGTGCCGGCCGTTCCGGTTTCGTATGAAAGCGCGCTGCGGTTCAGCGGCGTTTCCCGTTCCGTCGTAAAATACACGTCCGCCGTATCGTGCGTATTGCCGAAATTTTTTCCGAATATGACGATGAGGTCGCCGACTGCGGGAGAAGCGTTTGAAACCGATGCAATAAACGGAACGGCGGTTTGCGCTTTCGGGCGGACGGCGACGGGGATCTCCCGCTCGTTTGTAAAAAAAGACGGCTCGGATCGGCTCGTTTTCGTTCCGATAAAGACGAGTCCGTCACCGACGTTCGCGGGTAACACGACTTTGATCTCCGTGTCGGTCCACGAGATATACGAGCTTGCAGTGAGTTTGCTGCCTGCGAATTCGACATAGCCTTCATTTTTGATGCTGCCGAAATGTTTTCCTTTAATGACGACGAGATCGCCCGGAGCGCCGATGGGAGGGTCGAGCTTTTCGATGACGGGTTTTCGCCTCATCCGCATTGTGATTATTAAAACGATGCAGCATACGAACGCGATAAGTGCCGCGGCGCACATCGTCCGAAACAGCGGCGACTTTCTGAATGAATAGCTGAATTGTCCGGATGAAATCACTTGAGCGAACTCACAAGCTGTCCGTTTGCAAAATCTATGTCGGCAGTCGGCGGAACGAAACCGATTTCAGGTATGCCGATTTTAATTGCCAGCGTGTTGCCGTTCGCAAAGTCGGGGCGGAAAAGATCGACGTCTTCGAGCTGCCGCTCTACCGACCGCGATACATCGAAACGGGTGCCGTCGAATGCGCCGAAAGATGCATCGAAAGCCGTGTGGTATTCCGCATTTGTACCGTATGTTTCATCCGCCCGAGACGGCACGAATGCGTGCGGCTGTTCGATATTGCCGTTGATGACGACGTTATTTTTTGCAAGCTCGACGCTTGTGCTTCGTGAAATCGGATTGATCGCGGCGGTCTGCACCGCACCCGGCGAGCGGAGAATGCGTACGGGTATGATAAGCGCAAAAACCGCGGCCGCCGCCGCTGCGGAAAGGGCGTATCGGAAATTGTGAGCGGGAAAGCGGTACACGCGTTTTGTCGTTTTACTGTAGCTCAGCCGCGCTTGGAGACGTTCCCAGCTTTTGCCGAGAGAAGCTTCATCCAATGTCATAGCGGCCGCATCCGTTCCCAGCGCGGCGCTTGCGGCACGAAGAGATGCAAGCTTGGCCGCGCACTTCGGGCACGATTTGATGTGCGCTTCGTACAACGCGACGTATGTTTCGGGAAGTTCGTTATCGAGATACACCGAATGGATATCGTTACTGGGGCAGGTAGACATCGTCTTCTCCTAATAATTTCGACAGCTGTTCGCGTGCGCGAAACACACGGACCTTTACGTTTCCTTCCGTAATGCCGAGCGTTTTTCCGATTTCTTTATAATTCAAATCTCCGTATTCGCGCAAGATCAAAACTTCGCGGAGCTTTTCCGGAAGCTGTGCGAGGGCTTCACGCGCTTTTTTTGCGGCTTCCGCTTTCAGCACGTCGGTTTCGCCCGACGGCGCCGTCCGATGATCTTCGTACAGCGCTTTTTGATACGCTTTCCGTTCACGGCCTTTCCGCTTGATGTAGTTGAGCGATGCGTTTTTTACGACGCGGATGAGCCAATACTTCGCATCGTTGAGCGACGGAAAGACAAGCTCTTTTTCGTTCGCTTTGATGAGCGAATCGTGTGCCAAATCTTCCGCCGCTTCTTCGTCGGAGACAACCCTGTACGAAATGCGGAACAAAAGCTGCATCGTCGCGTCGTATATCGTTTTAAAATCTGCAGGATTGCCCGCATTGAGCGGATGAGACGATCCCGATTGATTTTCCTCTACCGTAGTAAACACGATAACTCCAAAAAGTTACGGCTGTTTCGCCGTCCGCTTCCACACCGGCCCCTCCGGCGTATCGGTGATGACGATGCCGCGGGATGCCAGATCGCCTCTGATTTTATCGGCTTTTGCGAAATCCTTCGCTTTTTTTGCCGCCGTCCGTTCCGCAACGAGGGCATCGATTTCGGCCGCTTCCGCGTCTCCTTCGTGCGTTTTGATAACCGCGGCGGACTCGAGCTTTGCCGCTTCCGCTTCGATTTTGAGCGCGAGCACGCCGTCCATCGTTTTGATGAGCGAAAGCGCTTCTTCCGCTTTCAGTTCCGTGTCTTTTACCGCAAGGTGCAGCGCACTCATCGCCTGAGGAGTTGCAAGATCGTTTTCGAGCGCGGCTTTAAAAGAATCGATATAACCTTGTGCTTTTTTTCCGAGCGAAGAAGAGGCTTTTCCGTGAGATGCTTCGATAATCTGCGCGGCGCGTTTTACGAGCGCTTTCCGCGCGTTTTTTGCGCTTTCCATCGCATCCCAGCTGAAAAACACTTGGCTTCGGTACTGAGCGCCGAGCAAAAAATAGCGGTAGTCGAGCGCGTCGTAGCCCTTATCGGCGAGCGTTTGAAGACGCAGAAAATTCCCTGCGGACTTCGACATTTTGTCTCCGTCTCCGGACGCGTCGCTTTTGACGACGAGGAATTCGTTGTGCAGCCAATAGTTAACCCATTTTTTGCCGGTTGCGCCTTCCGACTGGGCGATTTCATTCGTGTGGTGGATCGGGATATGGTCGATACCGCCGGTGTGAATGTCGAAATGATCGCCGAGGTATTTCATGCTCATCGCCGAGCACTCGATGTGCCAGCCGGGATAGCCTTTTCCCCAGGGGCTTTCCCACGACAGCGCCTGATTTTCAAATTTCGATTTTGTAAACCACAATACAAAATCATAGGGATTGCGTTTGTTTTCATCGACGCCGACTCTCGCTCCGGCTTTTTGATCGTCGAGGCGGAGGTTTGCGAGCTTCCCGTAATCGGCATACGTGGACACGTCGTAATAGAGGTTTCCGCCGGACATATAGGTATGACCGTTCGCTTCGATACGCTTTATCAATTCGATCATATCGGAAACGTGATCGGTCGCTTTGCACACGACGTCGGGACGGCGGATATTGAGCGCATCCAAATCTTTAAAAAACGCATCCGTATAAAACTGCGCGACTTCGAGCACCGATTGATGGCGTTCTTTCGCAGTCTTGACGATTTTATCTTCACCCGAATCGTCATCGCCCGTAAGGTGCCCGATATCGGTGATGTTCATGACATGCTTTTTATCGTAGCCGAGGTAGGAAAGCGTGCGGTCGAGTATGTCGAGAAATACGTATGCGCGCAGGTTTCCGATGTGTGCATAATTATACACCGTCGGACCGCAGCCGTAAAAACCGACGAAGCCCGGCGTAATCGGCACGAAATCCTGCATTTCCCGTCCCATCGTATTGAATACCCGTAATCCCATAAGCAATCCCTATCGAAAAGTATAGACGTTTTCAGTATACTGTAGCGTGATGACAAGCATACGCGAAACGGCTGAAAAATTCAATACGGACGATTTTAAAGGCCGCATTCTCTTTTCCGAAACGATGGCAAATCACACGACTTTCCGCATCGGAGGGCCGGCGCCTCTTTTTATAGAACCCTTCGATGTTTCGTCTCTCCGCTTTACGCTTTCGGTTCTAAAGGCCGATGCCGTGCCGTATTTCGTACTCGGCGGCGGAAGCAATATCGTCGTATCGGACAAAGGCTTTGAAGGTGTCGTCGTTTCTATGAGCGCACTCTGCGATATCGAAGCCGCAGACGAATGTGTCGCGTGCGGAGCGGGCGCTTCTGTTTCGTCCGTCGTTTCGTTTTGTACGGAGCATGCTCTCTCGGGGATCGAAACGTTTGCGGGGCTTCCCGGAAGCATGGGCGGCGCGGTATATATGAACGCAAGATGTTTCGACGTATCCGTAAGCGATATCCTCTCCGAAGTCCGCTATATCGATTGCGAAACGCTCGAAGAAAAAACCTACCGCTTTTCCGCCTCCGATTGGGATTATAAAATATCGCCCTTTCAAAATACGCCTCGAATCGTTACGCGCGCGGTTTTTAAAACGAAAAAGCTTTCCGAAGACAAAAAAAACGAAATAGCCGAGCGCTGCAGAGCTTACGCCGCAGAGCGAAGCGCAAAGGGGCATTTTAAATTTCCGAGCGCGGGAAGCGTGTTCAAAAACAACCGCGCATTCGGAAAGCCGTCGGGAAAAATCATCGACGAAGCGGGATTGAAGGGGATGCGCTCCGGCGGCGCGCAGATTGCTCCGTGGCACGGAAACTTTATCGTCAACACCGGAGGCGCGACGGCGAAAGACGTGCACGATCTCGTAGATCGCATCGTCGAAACCGTGCGGCAAAAGACGGGATTTACGCTCGAATGTGAAATATTATTTTGCGGAATACGGTAAAGATAAGTTGAATTTATGCCGATTTTAAAGATTGACAAACAAGGCAGTGGAATTTATACTTATAAAACAGAGGGCGAATCGAATTGCTGCAATTATCATTTGTAAATTTTAGAAAAGGATCTTACCTCGTCGTTGAAGGGAAGGCAGAAAGCGATCGCTTCTTTATCATTCAAAGCGGCAATGTCCGCTGTTTTAAAGCGACCGATGCGCCCGGCGGCCCGATCAAACTTCTCGGACCGGGAGACTTCGTCGGCGTTATCCCGTGTATGTCGGGGCATTCCCAAATCGAAACCGTTATCGCCATCACCGACGTCACCGGTATTTCCGTCCGCCGCGATCAATACCCCGAACTCATCATGCGCAATACGCCCGTCGCCATGAAGATTATCCGCACCTTTGCAAACGGTATGCGCTCCATGAACGAAACGCTGACAAAGTTGACGCTCAACAACGTCGTCGCCGATACGCCCGAACACATATTCGACGTCGCCGATTATTACGACAAAGCGGGTTTTTCGGATATCGCGGTATACGCCTATTATCAATATCTCAAAGCCTGTCCGCGCGGTCTCAATGCGGGGCGCGCAAAAGAGCGTTTTATCGTACTCAAAGAGCGCACGCATGCGGTGTATTTCGAATCGACGCCCGACCTTATGCGCGTCTATCCGAAAAGCACGATGATATTTTCCGAAAGCCAAAACGGCCCGGACATGTTTATCATCCAGGAAGGACAGGTGAAGATTTCGAAAGTCGTCGACGGCAACGAAGTAACCCTTGCGATGCTGAAAAAAGGCGATATGTTCGGCGAAATGGCGCTGCTCGAAAACAAGCCGCGATCGGCGAGCGCGATCGCGCACGAACCGTGCAAACTCATGGCGGTAAACCGGCAAAACTTCGATTTGATGGTCGCAACCCAGCCCCAGCTCATCTCGCGCTTGACGACGATGCTCGCCGACCGCTTGTGGTCGATGTACCGCCAAATCGACAATGCGAACCTGCACGATCCGCTGCACAAGCTTATCGATATCCTCGCGCTGCAAGTTGAAAAAACGAAAATCAATCTTTCTCAGCAAAACGTCCAGTATCAAACGGATTTGACGCCCTATGATTTGGCGAATATGTGCGGACTCCCGAAAGAGCAGCAAGCCGAAAGTCTCATCCGATTGCAGTCCGATTCTCATGTCCGCTTTATCAACGGGAAAATCCTCGTGCCCGACTGCCGCGAACTCGTCAAACAGGCGGCATTTTACCGCAAGCAAAACAACAACGCGTAACAGGGCGCGTGATGCGGAGTTTTCTATGAAAAAAACGATCGCAGCTGCGTTGTTCTTTTTCACCGCGCTTTTTGTTCTTGTCGCGCAAAACGCACTTCCCCTCGGCTACGGCGGCATTCGGCTCGGCATGACGCTCGACGAAGTAAAAGAACGCTTGAAAAAAAACGGCGAATTCGGCTATCACGGAGAGCGGGACGTGTCGCTGCTTCCCGGTGAAAACCGCGTGCTCATAGAAACCGACGCAAAAGCGAGAGGCGTTTCATCGTTTCTCGACCGGTGCTATTTTCAATTTTACAAGGGCCGCCTCTATATTATGATCATCAATGTCGATCGGGAACGCATGGATCACTACAGTATTTTCAGCGCTCTGTGCAAAAAATACGGAAACCCGACCTCTCTGTCGCCCGAAAAATCGGAGTGGAAATCGGATACCGTGACGATGAGCCTCGAGCGGCCGCTTGCGATCAAATACGTCGACACGAAAGTCTTCGACGAATTGAACGCCGCATCCCTCGTTCCGCTTTCCGCCGCCGAAATGACGCGCGAACTGTTTTTGGACTCGCTGTGACGAACGATATGCAAAGCCCTTTGCACGGTACGAAGGAAAGGGAAGAATTATCGATGAAAAAATTAATAATCTGTAAAATTATCGAAAAAACGGCCGTCCTAAAAAGCGGCGCACTTACCTTGATTTTTGTGCTGACAACGCTCTTTTTTATATCATGTACGAAAAAATTACCTGCGCAAACTCTCACGCTTAAAAGAGCAGACGGCAGCACGGTAAGCGTCCGCGCGGAAATGGCGCGTACCCCTGCCCAGCAGAGCCGGGGTCTTATGAATCGTAAGAACATCCCCGATGGCACGGGAATGCTTTTCGTGTTCGACAAAGACGAGCGGCTTAGATTTTGGATGAAAGATACGCCGCATCCGCTTTCGATCGCGTACATCGATTCGCGCGGTCGCATCCGCGACATATACGACATGACGCCGTTCAGCCTCGCACCCGTCGAGAGTTCCGTGAGTGTGCGTTATGCACTCGAAGTACCCCAAGGCTGGTTCGATCGCGTCAATATAAAAGTCGGCGACACGCTCGCCCTTGATTTCGACACGCGCGCGCAGTAGTTCGGCAGCACAGGACGCGAAATGTAAACATCTGCGGCACGCCGGCGGCACACCGTGCGCGAAATGCAGGCGCCGGCAAGTACGCGGACGCTTTGTCGGCCTCGCGCACTTGCACTGATGCGTGCGGCTTTTCGAAGCGCGCACATCCGCAGCTTAAGTTGCATCTCCTATAATTCTTTTACGTATGCCGCCATAGTGCGTCCCGCGAGCGTTCCCGAGCTGAGCGAAATGCCGAATGCGGAACCTTCATTATCGTAATACGGTGCGGTAAACGCGCTTCCCGCGTCGATACCCGCGGCATAGAGTCCGGGAATCGGCTTATTGTTCGCGTCGAGCGCACGGAGACTGTCGTCAACTTTTACACCTCCAAGCGTACACCACGCGCTCGTTTCATATTCGAAAACGTAAAACGGTCCCTTCGATACGGGCGTGAGGAATACCGGATTTTTATAAAAATCTTCGTCCTTGCCCGTCGCGCACAATGCATTGTAGCGGGCTACCGTTTTTGCGAGAGCGGTGAGAGCGAAATGAGAGGCCGCTTCTTCTATCGTATCCGCTTTATACGCCCAACCCTGTTCGATCGCTTCGGCAAGCTGAGAGGGTGCTTCCGTCAATATTTTGATATGGGCTGCCGATGCCGGCGCTTCCGCCGACAGATTGCGTTCGCCCGCAATCCAGCTTTGCGGTTTTCCGAGCGTTTCGAAAATTCCCTTCGTGCATACGGATTTGTAATATGCGTCGTCCATTACTGCGTAATATTTTCCTTCCCTGAGTGCCGACTGCGCGCCGCTTAAAGGTTTATTTGCCATGACGTCTTCGCTGAAAAAACGGTTGCCGTCGGAATTGACGATGAGACCGCCGTAAATGCCGAAACGTAAATTTTGATTACATTTTATCGTCCATTGTCCCGCCTTTTTATTTGCGGCGGAAAATTCATTGGCGACGATACCCCAGTTGCGGTCTTCAACTCCGCCCGCATCCAATATCATCGCAATACCGTCACCGGTCGAAAGCGTATTGCCCAGTGGATTTACCGTTATGTTGCCGAATTTTTTCCGAATAAATTCTTCGCTGCCCAAATATCCGCCGGTCGCGACAAGAACGGCTTTCGCGTTGACGATGACTTTCGTGCCGTCCGATTTTTCCGCTTCGATACCGATCACGTGCCCGTCTTTTACGATGAGCTTTTTCCCTGCCGTTTCAAATAAAAAGTTTCCGCCCTTCGATTCGATTTTTTCCCGGAGAAAGCGCATTCTGTCGGCACCTTTCTGTTTGATACCGTGCCGGGCGCGGAAACCGATTCCGTACGCATCTCTGCGGAGGTAAATATCCAAACCGAGATCCTGCATCATATCGATCGTTTCCCCCGATACGGCAAGGCATTTATGCAGCAGCGACGAATTGATCGTGCTGTTTGCGAAATCGTTCATGTGCGTATACAACTTTTCAAGCGTAAGATTTTCGCCTTCCGTTTTTTGAATGCGAGTACCGACAGCGATGGGCCCGCCCGCGACCGCTCCGTTGCTCACCGCGACGCTTGCGCCTTTTTCCAAAACGATGACGTTTGCACCCGCTTCGGACGCGGTGATTCCGGCAGTGAGACCGGCCGCTCCCGCTCCGACGATCACGATATCGGCGGAATACGTTTCGGATTTTGCAGCTGACGCATTGCGCGCACTTTTTTTCAGCGCGTCGGGATTCGCGCCGGCTTGCGTTACACAGTCGGCAAGTGCTGCGAGCAGTGCCTTCGATGAAATCGTCGCACCCGCGACGGCATCGACGGTAAGCGTTTGCTCATCGATAACTTTTTTCGCAATTTTTTCAATCGCGACATCTCCCAAGCCGGCCGTTTCCGCGCTTTCAAGGACGTTGATTTCTTTGATGCGCGAATCGGTAAATAAAACGCGGATTTTGATATCCCCGTTTCTGCCGGCGGCGGTCGCGGTATAATCGCCCGCTTTGAACGCGATCTTCGGTTTTCCGCATGAAAAAAATACCGCTGTGATCGCAGCGATACCCAGTACCGTAAATCTTCGTACGATACGCCCGATAAAATCCGTGTGCATAAAAACTCCTGTTTACGTATTTCCGTTTTCCGCTTTTTCCAATTTCAATAATTCCGACGCCGCGATTTTATCGTCGGGGGCGATTTCGAGCGCCGCCGCAAAATACCGTTTCGCTTTTTCGCCATCGTTTTCTTTCAGCGCGACGAATCCCAAATTCGATATGATTTTCGTGTTTTCGGGATCGAGCGAGAGAGCGCGCGAAAGATAGCGTTTTGCTCCCGCAAGATCGTTTTGTTCCATGCGGCAGATCGCAAGTTCGTTGTACGTATCGCAGTTCGTCTCTCCTCCGGGGCACGCAAGCGATTCCAAAAACGCCTGTTCCGCGTTTTCGTAACGTCCGAGTCTGCGAAGTCCCCAGCCGAGCATAAACCACGCATTCCACACTTTTTGATTCGTTTTGATAAATCGTTTGATTTCTTCGAGTCCTTTTTCTTCCTGTCCCGACGAAATCAAATCGTAGGCTGCTTTGAAGTGGGTGTCGTCCATGTTTTGATTGCGGATATTATCGACGATCTCCTGTGCGCGCTCTTTTTTATATATACCGTTTTCGCCGAGAGAAGCATCCGGCACGTCACAGGTGAGCGCGATGTAGGTTTCAAAGCAGTCTTTCGCTTCTCGGTATGCGTACTGTTTGAGGTAAAAAAATCCCGCGTTGAAAAACGCATCGGGGATCGCGGGTTCGGCATCCATCGCCGCTTTGTAATAGCCGAGTGCATCGTTGTCGTACGCATCGGCATCTTCGTTCAATCCCGAACGGCGATATGAATTTGCGCGTTCGTCGAAAAAGAGCGCCGTATTGAGCACGGTCGTCATATCGTCGGGATCGAGTCCGCGCAGCGCGGAAAACATTTCTTCTGCGATATCGTAGTCTTCGTTTTTCGCTTTTAAGATCGCCCCTTCGGAAAGCTCCCTTTTGATGTTCGGACGCGCTTTTTGCAGCAGTGCGCGGTAATAGTCCGTGTGTTCGTTGTGTTTGTCGTAAGCGAGCACGGTGAGGATACCTGCGAGGATCTGCTCCTGCGTCAATTCTTCGGCATTGAAGGTGCCGGGCGCGTCTCCGGCTTTTTTTTGCACCGGCAGCGGAATCTCCGGATCGATTCTCATTGCATTTCGGGACAACGAAAAGCCTTCGGGAAGTTTGATGTAATAGATCGTGTCGAGCGGATTTGACGGATTCATATTATGTTCCTGCTATCGTATGGGGAATATTTTGTATAGACGTGCCGCGGGAAGCTGCCGCATTGAGACGCGCTTTCATAACGGCGGCCGCCTGTTCGACCGTCTGCGTCGGCGCATTTTGCATTTGAG
Organism: Treponema socranskii subsp. socranskii VPI DR56BR1116 = ATCC 35536; assembly: GCF_000468115.1. Classification (GTDB taxonomy): domain Bacteria; phylum Spirochaetota; class Spirochaetia; order Treponematales; family Treponemataceae; genus Treponema_D; species Treponema_D socranskii. The sequence continues at coordinate 62,730 of NZ_AVQI01000050.1, read as the reverse complement.
AAGAGGCATCGAGGAGATTCTTTTTCGTCATCGTAAGGTAATCGTTGATGTGCAGTTTGTACGCGGTGGGTACGGCTTTTTCATCGAACTTGATGCTCGCGGTAACGATGTCCTGACGGCCTTCGGCAAAATCGGCACCGACGATCGAGCCGCGTATGTCCAGCGTTTCCGCCGGATCGTCGAAAACGATGCGCAGCACGGTTTCTTTTCCGCTTACGAATTTCGGCACTCCGAGCAAAACGACCTTTGCGCCTGAAAACGACAGATCGCGCAAAATGCACTTACGCGGCACATTTTGCACGTAGATGATCGTATCTTCTTTTTCGATACCGAGCCGGTACCGGGCTTCGCTTGTCATGACGATGCGCTCTTCTCTGCGCTTTATAAAATTGATATTCGCTTCGATGAGCGTACCGATCTTTACGATAAAATCGTCGGGCGGTCGCTGCGTATACGTGAGCGTTACGACGGCGAGGTCTTTCGAATCCGTGTACTGAGCTGTGTTCGTCACTTTTCCCGCGATAAAAAAACTCATCGTTTCCGTACCTTTGTCGATAAAAAAACAAAAACGCAGGCTGACCGGAGGAGCGTTTTTTTGTGTGATCGCCGTGAATGCGCCTCCCGTCTTTCCGAGAATTATCTTTGCCGCTAAAAGCGACGTTGAATTGATAATGCACGGCCATTGATTGCCGCCGCATTTGATGTATATTTCACGGGGAGCGACGCGGAGCGTGTGCAGAATTTCACGCGAAAAAATCACTTCTTTATCGCAGTAGGAATCGTAATAATTCGTTATCTGCTGGTTGGTAGCGATCGCCATATTTTAAATGATAATCGATTGGTATGCGTTCGTCAACGATACGGGCTGTCGTGCAATACGGGATATCGCTGCCGGAGAAGCGCCTCCGGTCGGCAAACAAAAACGCCCGCCGCGGAGGGCAGGCACGTGTGCCGTGCGTTCCGGCTGCAAAATGCGGGGAACGCACGGAATCGGCGCAGGATACGGCAAACTTCTCGTATCAATATGCCGATTTCGATTCGTGACGCGGGTGCGTCTTTTTCATCAGCTTGCGCTGAAGCGCTTTGTTTTTGCGATTTAAAATCGTAGAGGGCTTTTCATAAAATTCGCGTTTTTTGTATTCGCGAATGATGCCTTCTTTTTCTACCATTCTTTTAAAACGTTTGATCGCTTTTTCAAGGTTTTCGGAATCATCGACTGCAATAGTCGCCATCTCATTCGCCCCCTTCTGACCGGTATACCGAGTAAGGTCTGTACTATAGCATACAATGCCCTTATTTTGCAAGACCGGTATCGATCTTTTTTAAATTCTGTTTTGCTATTCCGTAAAGCGCTGCGGCGGCGTGACGATCCAAATCGCTTCCGCGTTTTCTTTCGTTTTATTTTCGAGCATGTGCGACGAGCCTGCGGGAAACGAAGCGCTGTCTCCCGCTTTCAGTTCGTATGTTTCTTCTTCGTATTTGAGCGTGATGACGCCTTTGACGACGACCCCCAGTTCCCAGCCGATATGACCGTACGAACCGCGGTGCGTGCGGGAATGCGGCTTCATTTTTATTGCGTACGCTTCAAACCGATTTTCTTTTTCCGATCTGTCCGATACTGCAAGTTCTTCGTATATGACGTCGTCTTCCGAAATCGTCCGCCGTTCGTCGCTGCGCGTGATTTTGACCGGACGCTTGCGCCGATATTCTTCGAATAAAAATTCGAGATTGATGTCGAGCGCGTCCGCGAGCGCAAGCAGCGTATCGATCGCGGGAGAAACTTTATTGCGCTCGATCTGCGACACGAGGCTTTCGCTCACTCCCGCTTTTTCGGCGACGACTTTGAGCGTCATACCTTTGTGTTCGCGCACCATACGCAGCTTTTCGCCGAAATGATAAGGCACTCGTTTGCTCTCTTTTTTACCGGCTGAATTATTTTGTGTCATCGCTTCCTCTCCTCGTGCGGTTTTCGCCGCCTCTCATTCGTAATCCGCCGAGCTGCAGAGAGCACTATTCGATTTATACGTTTTGCTCGGTGACAAATTGGATAAAGTAATCTTCGAGCGTTTTGTGCGGCCCCTGCAGCTTCATCCGCGCCCGTTCGCGCGCATCGTCCCTGCGGATCGTATACAATGAATAAAAATCGCGGTAATCGAGCCCCGCATCCGTTTTAATATGCGTACCGAGATAATCCGCCACTTCGTCGCGCCCGATAGCCGCAATGCCTTTTGTGCGCAAAATCGTGCGCAGCTGCGAAATCTGCTCGTACGAAATGCCGAACAGAAATTCTTCCATCGCTTGAGAGACGCCGGGATCGCTTAATTTATTTTTAATAAAACCGAGCCACTGGCCGTCCATCTGCATCGAAATGAGCAGGAGTTCGCTCGTGCCCATCATTGTGCCGAAAGCGGGAGCGAGTTTTCTGCGCGCCGTCCACACTTCGTTGAGGATGGGCGCGATAACTTGGATTCGGTCATCCGTGCGGTATTCCCACAGCATGAGCAGCGAATAGCCCCATTGACGGCGGATTTCGCGCGACAACGTTTTGTCTGCGATCAAATTCAAATATACGTCTTCGGCTAACAGCGAAAACATCATCGTAACCGCTTCGGTCATGAGCTCTTCTGAAAGAGACGCGGGCGCTTTGATCCGCGTGCTCTGTTTTGAAAGCGAAGAAAATGTGTGCATTTTTGCAACGAGAAAGCCTTTGCCGAGGCTCGCTTTCGACGGCAAAAGCAGCGTACGATCTCCGGCTTCCCGATTGTCGATGAGCATTTCCACGAGCGTTTTCGGCGTACGCATGCCGCCCGGCAAATCGTGCTGTTCAAGCAGCGACGGAAACAGTGCGATTGCGCGCGCGAGGTGTTCGAGGTCTTTCATCCGGTCTTTGATTATCAATACGCGCTCGGCATCCGCTTCGCTCATGTATACGAGCAGATCGTCGATGAGTTTTTTTTGCTTTTCCGTGAGGATGACGATGCCTTTGTCATCCTTGCTGCGCGCGATGTTGTCGGTATCGTAGATGTGTTTGATATCGATGGGAGAAGTAGTCATTTCCGTATCGATCGTCCTTTATTAATAATACTATGAATTTTAACAAACGAAACGTCGTTCGTCAATGTTTCGTTTAAACTTCGAATGGGGAAAATACCGATCCGCCCTGAGGTATGGCGGCCGGTATTTTTTATTCCGCCGACTGCGTTCCTTCTTTTGCTTCAGCCGAAGATTCGGCAGCCTGTGATCCTTGCGCATCGACGGTCTGCGATTTTTGTAGATCCGTACCCTGCGTTTCCCGTATGGCTGCCGCTTCGTTTGCCGTATTCGCGCTTTTCCCTTTTGTTCCGGCATCCGTCTGCACTTCGCTCGATTTTGTTTCCGGCAATTTGTTTTTCGGAATCCGCTGCATGCCGATTTCGGCCAATTTATTGTACGCGCCCGGCAGCACACCCGGCGTCGTCGATGCGTACATATCGAGGATTTCTTTAAATGACGCGTACGCCGCTGTGTATTTTTTCTGCTTCAGATAAAGATGACCGAGTTCATAGCGCGCTTCCACATAGACCGACGAATCGATGCCGTAACGCGCGATCACCGTCTTGTAGTAGATTTCCGCATTTTTGTACTGCGCGCTTCCGTATGCGTTTTGCCCCAGCTGGATGAGCTGCGTCGAAGTCAAATCTTCAGGGATATCTTTTACCGTGCGGCAGGCGGCAAATAAAAGCGCACCGCACACCGCCGAAGTCACCATAACAGCCGTAATTTTCTTCATAACGCCTCCAGTGTACAATGAGAAGTATAAAAAAAGCAAGAGCTCAGCGATTGCGAGCAGTGCGGAGCAATCGCTGAGCGTCTCCTATGAGCGAAAAACGGCAAAGCCGTTTTTCGCCTCCCGACTTCCTATAAGATTCCGAGCAGTGCGGGACTTGCAACGAGCGCGAAGCGCGAAGTTCCCTGCGCAGGAATTGCCGAGCGTCTCCTATGAGCGAAAAACGGCAAAGCCGTTTTTCGCCTCCCGACTTCCTATAAGATTCCGAGCAGTGGCCGTTCGCGGTACATCCGTGCACCGCTCACTACCGTATTTTTGCTTCGCAAAAATACGCAGCCGTTTTGCCAAGATGCGACACGGCCTCCATGCCGTGTGAAGTATGCCGCGCTTTGTGTCCTCATAAGGAATTGCAGTCGGCTTTTATGACTCTTCCGACCCGATACTGTATAAAAGCCGTTCGGGACTTTGCGGAATAAAGGTTAGCGATTTAATTGAATATTTTTAAGATTCATATTCGATCAAATAATAAAAAAAAGATTGACAGCGTAAAAAAGTGGACGTATACTATAAGCATTGAACCGGTTCAATGCCGGTAAGAAAAAGGCAAAAGATGGCGAAAATAACCATAAAGGATGTCGCAGCGGCGGCAGGTGTGTCGGTAGGAACGGCTTCGATGGCAATAAATGACTCCCCGCGCATTTCAACGCAAACGAAACAATCGGTACTCAAAACCGTAGCGAAACTTAATTATCACCGCAATCCCTATGCCCGCTCGTTCAGCCTTTCGTCTTCAAATACAATCGGTTTTTTAGTTCCCGATCTGCTGAATTCTTTTTTTGGAGAAATGGCGGGACATTTACAAAATGAAATAGAACAGCGCGGAAAGGCATTGATGTTCGGTTTAACAAACGAATCGAGCAGGCAGGAAGCGAAATTGATTAGGCAATTCATCGATCGGGGGATTGACGGGCTCATCATCGTACCGGTTATAGAGGCCTGTCCCGATTTGAATCATATACATGAATTGGTTAAAAATAAATTTCCTTTTGTATTCATTTCGAGTTCCTATAAAGGAATCCCTGCAAATTGCGTAATGACGGATCTTTGTAAAGGATCGTATGATTTGACGTTGCAGCTATTGGATTCGGGACATCGCTCTATCATACTTATTTCGGGAAATCCGAATGTCGTTCCTTTTGCGGAACGGATCAAGGGATTTGTTCAAGCATATAAGGATCGAAACATACCGTTTTCAAACGATCAAGTCATCACCACTTTGTCTATGAGTTTTCAAGGCGGGTATGACGCCATTCGTACCGTATATTTTTCTCGAAAGATCGATGCCATTCTCGCTATCAACGATGTAATGGCGATGGGGATCATCAGCAGTTTGCATGCGTGCGGAGTACGGGTACCGCAAGACGTATCGGTTGCGGGATACGATGATATCTCCATTTCGGGTTTGCAGGAAACGCCGTTATCGACAGTACATCAGCCTTTAGACAAAATGAGTAAGATTACCGTTGAAACATTGTTTAGACTTATAAACGGGGAACAAACAGTTATGAAACCGGTATATCTTAAGCCGCAAGTTGTACTTCGAAAGTCTATTGCGGAAATGTAAGATAATTTTAGTCGTATAATTGAACCGATTCAATTATACGATTGTCAAATAAAAACTTATTGGGAGAAGAAAATGAAAAGTGCAGCGGAGTATAAAAAAGATTTATCCGAGTTTTTGCGGGATAAGCTCATCCCGTTTTGGCTCGAACGATCTGTAGATACGCAGTACGGCGGTTATCTGACCAGTTTCGATGAAAACGGAGAATTGTTCGGAGACCTTGAGAAAAATATCGTAACGCAAAGCCGTATGGTATGGGGGTTTTCACATCTTATTCCTTTTGCCCGTGAAGAAGATAAAGCGAGTATGAAAGAAGCGGCTGCGCAAGGCGTACGATTTTTAATCGAACGTTTTTGGGATCCGGGATTCGGCGGCTTTTATTGGTTGTTGCACCGTGACGCCACGATAAAAGATCCTGCAAAACTGACGTACGGGCAGGGTTTTGCCATCTATGCATTGGCAGAGTATTATATGATGAGCAAAGACCGAAAAGCGCTCGATTATGCTGTAAAGGGCTTTAACTGCCTGCAAAAATATGCGGTAGATACCTTCCGCGGCGGTTATTATGAAAATATTGAACGGGATTGGAAGCTTTCTCCTGTCGGTAATTATGCCGGAGATCGAAAATCTCTTGATATTCACATGCACTTGCTTGAAACGTATACGATACTGTATGCGGCTTCAAAAGAATACATTCATGGGCGAAAATTGCGGGAAGTGTACGACTTGATTGTCCGCTATATGGTCAATACGGAAAAAGGATACGGATACAATCAATTCGATTTCGAATTTAATAAATTGCCGGCGATCAATATACAGCGCACGTGGAATGCGGAACGGGAAACGGGCGAAAAGCTTGAAGCACCGACGGATACGACCAGTTACGGACATAACGTGGAGTTGAGCTGGCTTTCTGATTTTGCACTGCGGACGCTTCATGAACGAACTCCTGACGACAATGAACTTATTCGAAAGCTTCTCGACCATACGCTCAATCACGGGTACGACAATGAATTCGGCGGCGTGTATCGAGACGGCATCGCAGATAAAAAAGTATTGATATTCGATAAAGAGTGGTGGCAAAACTTTGAATCGATGACGGGATTTCTTAACGGCTACGTTTTATTCGGAGATGAAAAATACTTCAGAGCATTTGCGGAAACATGGGAATTTATCGATAACTATTTTTTGAATAAGAAATTCGGAGAAAGCAGACAATTGTTGAGCCGTTCCGGTGCTCCGTTGATTTCAAATCTCGGAAATTCATGGAAAGGTATCTATCATACCGGGCGTGCGCTTGCAGAATGCATTACGCGTTTGGATTATTGTATGCAAAGATGAGGTAACAATGAGCGACTATATCGTAAAAATGGAAAACATCTGTAAAACTTTTCCCGGTGTAAAAGCTTTGGATAATGTATCGCTGTATTTAAAAAAAGGCAGGGTTATGGCGCTGCTCGGTGAAAACGGAGCGGGAAAATCAACACTCATGAAAGTCCTGGGCGGTATTCATAAGTATGACAGCGGCACTATAACGTTGTTCGGAGAACAGGTTAAGGATCTGACTCCGAATTCGGCTAAGGAAAAAGGAATTGCAATCATTCATCAGGAGCTTAATTTATGTCATCATCTGACGGTAGCGGAAAATATTTTTTTAGGAAGAGAAACATTTAAAAGAAAATTTATTATCGATAATGCCGCCATGAACAAAGCGGCGAAGACTATTTTGACAAAGCTCGGCTGCGATATCGATGTAAATACGTTGGTCGGTGAATTGCCGATATCAAAACAGCAAATGGTTGAAATTGCCAAAGCGCTGTCGCTCAACGCAAAAGTACTCATCATGGACGAACCGACGAGCGCGTTGACCGACAGAGAGATAAAAGAACTGTTTGCTATCATCAATCAACTTAAAAAAGAAGGATGTGCGATTGCATATATTTCGCATCGACTCGAAGAATTAAAATATATTACCGATGACATAACGATAATGCGCGACGGTAAACTTATAACGGCCGGCCCGTTTGCCGATTTCGATATAGAAACGATCATTACGAATATGGTCGGACGGACAATAAAGGAAAAATATCCCAGGATTAATGCTCCCGTCGGAAACACGATTTTACGCGTAGAAAATTTATGCTCCAATACTATGCTGCATGAAGTCTCATTCGATGTAAAAGAAGGAGAGATCGTCGGTATTGCGGGGCTCATGGGTGCCGGTAGAACCGAAATGGCTCGAACGCTGTTCGGAATGGATCCTCCTACGGGATGAAAAATATACCTTGACGGACAAGAGATAAATATACGAAAACCGATGGATGCGATCAAGCGCGGTATTGTTCTTGTGCCGGAAGACAGGAAGAAGTACGGGCTTTGTACAAAACTGCCGGTGCGCGAAAATATCGCTTTACCGAATTTGGATCTGCTGAGCAATAGGATTGAAAAAGTTAATAAGAAAAAAGAAAGCGCGATGGTAGCCGATTGTATCAATAATCTGCATATAAAAGTGGCAACTCCCGAAGTTGCGGCAAAAACGCTTTCAGGGGGAAATCAACAAAAAGTTGTTGTCGCAAAATGGATGGGAAGGCCTTTCCGCGTTGTTGTATTTGACGAACCGACGCGCGGTATCGATGTTGCGGCAAAAGTCGAAATCTATAATTTGATGAACGAATTGAAGAAAAACGGTATCGGTATCGTATTTATTTCTTCTGAAATGCCTGAAATCATCGGTTTTGCAGATCGTATATTGGTTATGTGTGAAGGAAGAATAACGGGAGAACTGTCCGGTACGAATATAACGCAAGAAAAAATTCTGACTTTGGCAACGAATTTTAAAAATAAACTCGCTGTATGAGGAGAGCGATATGAATTTTACTGTAAAGAATAAATTAAACATGTCTCGAGGAACAGGACAGGTATTGACCGTTACTGCGGGTCTGGTTTTTTTGTGTATAGTGTTCGGTATTATAAATCCCAATTTCTTTTCCGGCCGAAATATCAGTAATCTTTTGCGGCAGATAGCCCCTATTTTAATTATAGGTATCGGGCAATCATACGTTTTAATTACCGGCAATATAGATCTTTCGATAGGCTCTGTTGTGGGAATGTCCACTATGATAAGCGCGACGCTTATGACGAAGGGGATGAATCCATGGATAGCGGTTTTAATAACGTTTGTATGTTGTATGACTATAGGCATCATAAACGGATACCTCGTCGAAAAATTTAAAATACCGCCTTTTATTGCGACGCTCGGGACGATGACTGTAGCGCGCGGTATAGCGCAAATAGTTAACAATAACTATAACACAAACAGCATCGGCGAAGGTGCGCAAAATTTCCGAGATTTTTTCTATTACGGAAAAATATTGGGTTTATTCAATACGATTTGGATTGCCGTCGTTATATGGATTTGTTTTAATTTTATTTTGAGTAAAACGAAAACAGGCCGCTATATCTATGCGGTAGGGAGCAATCCCGAAGCGGCGAAACTGAGCGGTGTTAATTTGTTAAGTACGGTTACGAAAGCTTTTTTAGTATCCGCCTTTTGCGCGTGTATCGTCGGATTGGTTCAATGTGCTTCAGCCGGTATGGGGGCGATGGATGCGGGATCCATGTATGAAATGTATGCCGTAGCCGCTTCCGTGATCGGCGGCGTTTCAACGCTCGGCGGGCAGGGAATATTGATGGGAACCGTTATCGGAGCTTCCATCTGGGCTGTTTTGCAAAACGGATTGCAATTTGCAGGAGCTCCGGTTGCGATTCGAAATATCGTGATCGGCTGTATTGTTGTTATCTCCGTTTTACTTGATATTGTAGTGCGCAATCGTTCCGGCGCAAAAAGGACGAAAAAATAAACGAACTGTTTGTGTCATACGGACAGTAAAAAAAGCGGAAACGCAAAAGGAGTATCTTATGAAAAAACTCGTAGTAGTCGCTGTTACTTTATTGGTAACCTGTGCAACAATGTTTGCTAACGGTTCCCAAGATTCGGGAAAGAAAAAAATCTTCCTGATAACGATGGATCAGATGGATCAGCATTGGGTGCAAGTCAACAAGGGTGCTCAGGACGCTGCAAAGGAAGCGGGTACCGTTCAATACAAATGGCTTGCCCCCGATACTAAGGACGACGCAAAGCAAATCGAATGCATTAATAATGCTCTTTCCGAAGGTGCTAATTGTATTCTTCTTGCTGCGAACGGTCCCGATGCGGTTACGTCTGCGTTAAAGGAAGCGACGGCTGCCGGCGTTAAGATAGTGTATGTGGACTCTGCCGCCGATTTTCCCGGGGAACAGTTACTTGCGACCGATAATCGTGCGGGAGGATTGCAAGTGGGACAAATGCTCATCAAAGAATTGAAATCAAAAAACATTACAAAGGGCAAGATCGGTATTATCGGCGTAAACGCGGCTACGGAATCTTGCAATCAACGGGAATTCGGATTCCGCGATGCATTTAAAGGCTCAAACTTTACCTTGCTCGAAACGCAATATTGCCAGGGTGACGCTTCCGTTGCAAAGGATATGGCGGCAAACTTTATTACTGAAGGCTGCGTCGCCGTGTACGGTGCAAACGAAGGATCAACCGTCGGTGTCGGAAATGCCGTAAAAGAAGCGAAGGATAAAAACGTTATAGGCTGCGGTTCGGATGCGTCGGATATGAATAAGTCGTTAGTAAAGAGCGGAGCTCTTTTGTGCATTATGGCGCAAAATCCGTATAAGATGGGATACGAGGGGGTAAAAAGCGCTGTTAAAGTATTAGCAGGAGAAAAAGTAAGCCCGGCATACGTTGATACGGGAGTTTCCATCATTACAAAATCCGACTTGTAAAAATAACGAGCCGGAACAGTTGAGAAATCCTGCCCGCAAGTGTGTATACCGAATACAACCTGTTCCGGCTTTTCTTTTCCGCTATATGTGACTCGGCGGGCAGTATCATTTTTTTTTCTTACACTGCTCAAGCTATCCTGTGTTATTTCTTTTTCCGTATTGACTAAATGCCGGCACGCGGGTACGATTTTATATCGTTTAAATTCGGTGATACGCGAAACGGATGGAATTGAACCGATGAGAAACGGTTTTCTACGATAATTATTAAAGAAAAGCGGAGCGCCGCACATCGACTGCGTGTTTCCGCAGGGGGCGATTATGAAACGATTGATCGGCGTGTTTGCAGTGCTGTGTGTTTTGGCCGGCTGCAAGGGAACGAATAAGTCGAAGACGATTAAAATCGGCATCGTACAGCTTGTCGAACATCCGGCGCTCGATGACGCATATAAAGGATTCGTTGACGCTCTTTCCGAAGCGGGTTATACCGACGGAACGAATATTTCAATCGATTACGAAAACGCGCAGGGCGAACAGGCGAACTGCGTTACGATCGCACAAAAGCTCGTAAACGACAGAAGCGATTTGATCCTTGCGATTGCAACGCCTGCGGCGCAGGCCGTCGCGAATCTTACAAAAGACATTCCGATTCTCGTCACCGCCGTCACCGATCCCGAAAGCGCGAAACTTGTCAAATCGAACGATGCGCCGGGTACAAATGTTTCGGGTACGTCCGACTTGACGCCGTGCGCCGCGCAGATCGATTTATTAACGCGTCTCGTGCCGAACGCGAAAACCGTCGGCATGCTGTATTGTTCGAGCGAACAGAACAGCGTCTTTCAAATCGGTCTTGCAAAAGCGCAGTGCGATAAACTCGGACTTGCATATATCGACGCGACGGTATCGAGCACGAACGAAGTGCAGCAGGTGACGCAGAGCCTCGTCGGTAAAGTGGACGCGATCTACGTGCCGACGGACAATATGGTTTCATCGAGTATCGTGACGGTTGCGCAGGTTGCGAACGAAAACAGGATCCCGACGATCGTCGGGGAAGAAGGCATGGTAGAGCGGGGTGCGCTTGCGACTTACGGCATCGATTATTATGCGCTCGGAAAACAGACGGCTTCTATGGCACTCGATATTATTAAAAACGGGAAAAAGCCTGAGGATATGCCGATTCAATATCTCGAACACTGTACGCTCGGTATCAACCGCGATACGGCTGCGAAGATCGGCATGACTATTCCCGACGATTTGAAATAACGGGTGTGTTTGAGAAATTCGCTTTTCGGATACGATCGATAATCGGCAGGGCAGCCGCCGGCGGAGTTTAAGCAAAGATGGGATTGTTGTTTGCAGTGCACGGCGCTCTCGCCGTGGGTATTTTATGGAGCGTGATGACGCTCGGCGTATACATTACGTTTCGAATTCTCGACATAGCCGATCTCACCGTCGACGGAAGTTTTGCGACTGGAGGAGCGGTTTCCGGTGTGCTCATCGCGCACGGCGTACATCCGCTTCTTTCGCTTTTGGCGGCTTTTGCGGCGGGTATGCTTGCAGGCCTTGCGACCGGTCTTTTGCACACGAAAATAAAAATACACGTGCTGCTCGCAAGCATTCTCACGATGATTGCTTTGTATTCCGTCAATATCCGCATTATGGGAAAGGCGAACACGCCGCTGCTCGGCGTCAATACGGTGTTGACTTTTTTTACCGATAAGTGCGGTTTTACCGCAGCGAACGCTTCGCTTGCCGTCGGTGCCGTTTTTGTCGCGTGTATCGTCGTTCTCATGTATTGGTTTTTCGGAACGGAAATCGGCAGCGCTATGCGCGCGACGGGAAACAACGAGCGGATGGTGAGAGCGCTCGGCGTCAACACGGACACGATGAAAATGCTCGGTCTCATGCTCGCAAACGGTTTCGTTGCGCTGTCGGGCGGGCTTGTCGCGCAGAGTCAGGGATACGCGGACGTCGGTATGGGAACGGGCGTCATCGTTATAGGTCTTGCGTCGATCATCATCGGGGAAGTCGTATTCGGAAAGCGCTTTGCGTTTTGGTATACGCTGCTTTCGGTCGTCTTCGGTTCGATCATTTATCGAATTGTCATCGCGATCGTGCTGCAGCTCGGATTGAAATCGACCGATTTGAAATTGTTTACGGCGATCATCGTCGCATCTTCTCTTTCCGTTCCCGTCGTCAAAGGAAGCGTCGCGCACCGCCGCCGTTCGGCCATTCCCGGTACGAATGCTTCGGATGCGGAAGTTCCGCGCGATACGGACGTAACCGACACGGCAGGGAAATAAGCGATGTTAAAATTATTCAACGTATCGAAAACATTTAATCCCGGAACGATCACCGAAAAGATCGCACTCAAAAATATCAACCTCGAAATCGACGACGGGGATTTTATCACGGTTATCGGCGGTAACGGCGCGGGGAAATCGACGCTGCTCAACCTTATCGCGGGCATTCACTTTACCGACACGGGTTCTCTTTTTCTCGACGGCATGGATTTGACCGGTATGCCCGAATATGCGCGCGCGAAATACTTAGGCCGTGTGTTTCAGGATCCGATGATGGGGACGGCGGCGAATATGCAGATCGAAGAAAACCTCGCGCTTGCGATGAGGAGAGGCAAACGGAGAACGCTTTCGTGGGGCGTGCAGCCTGCCGAACGCACGCTCTACCGCGAAAAGCTTGAACTGCTCGGCTTGGGACTTGAAAAACGCATGACGAGCAAAGTCGGTCTTCTTTCCGGCGGACAGCGTCAAGCGCTTACGCTGCTCATGGCGACGCTGCAAAAGCCGAAACTGCTTTTGCTCGACGAACACACGGCCGCCCTCGATCCGAAAACCGCAAAAAAAGTGCTCGATTTGACGGAAACCTTTGTCGCCGACGAAAGACTGACGACCTTTATGGTGACTCACAATATGAAAGACGCGATACGTTGCGGCAACCGCCTCATCATGATGAGCGAAGGGCGTATCATTTACGACGTGTGGGGCGATGAAAAGAAAAACCTGCGCGTCGAAGATTTGTTAAAACGTTTCGATGCCGCAGGCGGAGAAGCGAACGATCGCCTTTTGCTTTCGTAAAGGGGCGGGCGAAACGGTGGGCAGGGGACGCCGGTAAAAAATACTCCGATAAATCAATTGAAAATTATATAATTATGTATTATAATTGGTAAATTAATGAGCTGTAAATAAAGCTGTACGATTGAGAGGTTTTGCATGAGCGATACAAATTCCATCAAATTGATCGAAAAATTTCCGTTTTCTATGAAAGCGCTGTTTATGGGGGCGTATATTTTACCGACGCTTGCGTTCGGTCCTTTTCTCGTCTTTATCCATGCGCTTTCTATGGCGGATCTTCTGCGCATAATCTTTACACCTATCTGTTTGGTAGGCTTAGTCGTCTTCAACGCCGTTATACCGATCTGTGTCTATGTGTATTATGAAAGTACCATTTGCAAATACGACGGTTCGCAAGCGTCGGTGCAGATCACAAATCGTCGCGCAAAACATTTTGAAGATCTCTCCATAATCGGCGCGAATATCAACGGTTTTGCTTTGTTTACGTTTATGCTTATAGCATGCCGTTTGCACGGTATCGAGTATCAAGTGCTTGTATTTCTGTTGGCGGCGCAAGGCAGTGTATGGCTGTTCGCACTGATTTCGTATATTCCGTTCCTTGAACATTTTGAAAAACATATTCACAATCTTCCGATGAAAAGCGAATATATAACGCTTTCGGTGTTTATGCGAAACGCGGATATCACCGGTTTCAGTTTTTTAGGCGTCCTCTTCTATGTACTCGCGCCGATGTTTTGTACGGCGAACGCAACGATGGACGCGCTTCCGTTGTTTTTAACGCGCGTTTTGCCCGTGCTTATCATAGGAAGCGCCGCCGCTATTTTCGATTCGTATCTTTTTATAAGCAATATGCAAAAGCGTATTGTAGCGATAACGAAATTTTCGGCGTATCTTTCCAAAAACGATTATACGCAAAAAAGTCTCGTCGTAACGAGCCGTGACGATTTTGGCGTCCTTATGACGGATTTAAATCAATTTTACAATATCATGCGCCGCCTGCTTCGCGCCATTATAAGTGCGGTTGCGGTTTCTACCGACTCGGCGGGAAATCTTGCCGACGGTGTGAGCGAAACGTCTTCGAGTATTACGCAGATCGTTGCGAATATCGAATCGGTCAAAAGCAGAATCGTCAATCAGGCGGCGGGCGTCGAAGAAGCGCAGGCGACCGTCAAGAGCATGGTCGAATACATTAACGATCTCGACAAAAACATCGATCGCGAAAAAGTAAGCATCGATTCGTCTTCGACGGCGGTTGAAGAAATGGTCGCAAATATTCGTTCGGTGACGAATACGCTGAAAGCGAGCGGAGCCGCCGCCCAAAAGCTCAGTAACGCATCGGATAACGGGCGGGCTGCAATAGAACAGGCGGTCGATCGAGCGCACGACATTCTCGAACGTTCCGAAGGTTTGCTTGAAGCGAGCAACATCATTCAGAGCATAGCCGATCAGACGAACCTGCTCGCGATGAATGCCGCGATCGAAGCGGCACACGCGGGAGAAGCGGGCAAAGGCTTTTCGGTCGTTTCCGATGAAATCAGAAAGCTTGCCGAACAGTCGAACGAGCAAGGTAAGACGATCAGCGAACAGCTGCAGGAACTGCAGGGGTCGATTCAGCAAGTGTCGAACGGTACGATGCAGGTAAAAAATCAATTCGATACGATCTTTTCGCTTGCCGACGACGTTACGGAACAAAACCGTACCGTTATGTCCGCGATGCAGGAACAGTCTGCCGGCAGTTCTCAAGTGCTTGAAGCGATGAGCGAAATCAAATCGACGATCGAGCTTGTTGCAAAGGGCTCTGCAGAGCTGACGAACGGCGGCAGACAGATCGCCGAAGAGATGACCTCCCTTGCCGGCTTAACGGAAGAGATCAACGGCGCGATGAGCGAGATGTCAAACGGAGCGCAGTCGATCATCCACTCCGTACAGAGCGTCGATACCGCAACGGCGGCGAACCGAGAAAACATACAAAAGCTTTCCGACGAAATCAATACCTTTACGGTCAATCGCTAATCGAAATCAAGGCTGTCTCGAAAGTCGGTTACTTTTTCGACAGCCCGATGCGATTCTACAAACTCGCTAAAGCGAATCGAAATTCTGCCGCTCAAGCGTATGGCGGCGGGGTTATCCTTTGTGAGCTTTAATAATATTCCGACCTTTTCATGCATCCGATAAAAGACTGATATTTTATATTTAATAATTGCACTTTTTCGGATTTTACTGTATTCTTATAATATGAATAAAGCGGAGAAAGACGATATTCGAAAATACGTTAAATTTCCCATCGGAGCGAAGCTCGTTCTCATCATTTCGGTGTTGACGATTTTATCGCTCGGGATTATTACACTTTTGGTTACGTGGTTCGGAAGTCAGGATGTGCGAATCCGCGCCGAAGAAAACAACCGCACGGTAAACGCGCAGGCTGCCGGTTTGGCGGAAAAGGATTTGTCCTCGCTGCGCGCGAACGCGTTTTTGCTTTTGGATATTTTGAATAGAACGGAAAGCGGGAGTTCGTTTGCAAAGCAGGCGGCCGATTTTTACTTTGAGCGCAATCCTTCGGTCGCCGCCGTTTTGGTAACCGATTCGAACCGACCCGACGGTTTGGAGCGCAAACTTTTAAGTTCGGCATTTTTTCTGTCGAACGAATTGGATCCTTCTCTTATCGATATTTTTTTATCCCGTGAACGGGATAAAATCCGTGAAACCGAACGCGGCATTATGAACGTGCTGAACGCTTCTCCCGTGTTCGAAAGCCCTCTGCTGGTGCTGTGCTATCCCTATACGGAGCGGGGCTTAAATCAGGGGTTGGCCGTCTTCTTTTCCGCCGAAAAAATATCCGACAGTTTCGGAGCCGGAACGCTGCAAACGACGTATTTGGTCAACGACGACGGCGACATCCTCATTCACCCCGACTTTAGCTTGGTAAAAAACGGCGCCAACGTGAGCAATTTTTCGCTGTTTACACAAATGCGTGAAAACGGCGACACGAACCGCCAGCTCCTCGTTACCGACGATACCGGCAAAAAATATTTCGGTACGTACCGCCGCCTTGCCTTTGGCGAACTTGCCGTTTTAACGACCGCAGACGCCGACGTTCTTTTGGAACCGGTTGCCGATACGACGCGGCGCAATATTTATTTAAGTGTTATCGTATTGTTCCTTTCGATTGTGTTTATATGGTTTTTTTCCAAGTCGATAAGCCGGCCCGTTAAAACCCTTGCGCGCGCCGCCGGGCAAATAGAGCAGGGTGAATACGAACTCGATTTGAAGCCGAAAACGAGAGACGAAATCGGTCTTTTGACGTCGAGCTTCGTAAAGATGGGCAAGGGGCTTGCCGAGCGTGAACGGCTCAAAGATTCTTTCGGCCGTTTTATCAATAAAGAAATCGCCGAGCTTGCCGCGCGCGGCGAGCTTGCGCTCGGAGGGGAAACGAAGGACGTAACGGTTTTCTTTTCCGACATCCGCTCGTTTACTTCGATTTCCGAAAAACTTACACCGGCGGAAGTCGTCGAGTTTTTGAACGAATATATGACGGCGATGGTCGAATGCGTCAACGCGACCCACGGCGTCGTCGACAAATTTATCGGAGACGCGGTTATGAGCGTGTGGGGCGCTCCGACTTCGGCAGGAAGTCCGAAAGAAGATGCGCTCAACTGCATCCGCGCGGCGCTTCGTATGAGGGCTGCGCTTATAATCTTTAACCGCGGACGCGGCGGCGATAAAAAGCCTATTATCCGCATAGGATGCGGCATCAATTCGGGGCCCGTCGTTGCAGGTCAAATCGGTTCGGTAAAACGAATGGAATATACCGTCATCGGGGATGCCGTAAACCTTGCATCGCGTACGGAAGCTTTGAACAAGCCGATGGGTACGGATATCCTTATTACCGAGTACACGTATAATTTGGTGCGCGATCACGTTGTCGTTGAAGAAATGCCTGCGGTTACCGTCAAAGGCAAAGAAAAGCCGCTGAGAATGTTTGCCGTTATCAATATGCCCGCCGAAAACGGCATCCCCGGCGCGGGCGCGAAGGGTCCTAAATCTCTTGCACAAATACGGGATGTACTCGGAATCCCGGTTCCCGATTTTGCGAAGGTAAACCTCGATGAAGACGAAAAAAAGTACAAAATACAATCCTGACTCTCCGAGCGCAGCAAGCGTATTGCAGGATATCGCCGTCGTTGTGTTTTCTCTCGCTGCGGTTGCCTTTACGTCGCATCTGTTTTACCGCGATGTGAACAAAACGCTTGAGCGCAGCGATAAGGCACCGGTCGCAACCGTTTCGTATAAATACAAAAGCGTGCAGCGAAAATTCCTCGACCGTTCCGTGTGGGACAGACCCGTGCAGTATTCGCCCGTGTATAACGGCGACATTATCCGTACCGCGCCTTCATCCGAAGCGACGATTAACTTTCCCGATCAAAACGTCATAAGCGTCGGCGCGAACACGATGATTCAAATCTTTAAGCAAACGCAAAAAGACGAAACGGCCGTACAGGTTGACGAAGGAAAAATTTCGGTGCAAACGGCGGGTTCGGCGATGGCCGTGCGTTCGGACAACGCATCGGTCAATGTGGAAAAAGATTCGGTTTTGCACATGCAAAAGCTTGAGACCGACCGGGAAGCCGATTCTTCTGGCGGCGTATTGCGTTTGAGCGTCGAAAAAGGACGGGCTGCGCTCAGCAAAACGGGCGGCAGTTCCGCCGAAGCGGATTCTGCGGCGCAAGGTGAAATATTAACCGAAGGGACGGTTGTGAATGCCGCTTCCGATGCGGTTTTTGCTCCGAACGTCGAAGAAAACCGCTTCGTTTCGGTTATAAGTCCCGCTCCCGAAATGAAAATACTGAACAAAAATACAGACGGCAAAGCGGCTGCGGTTCCGTTTAAATGGTACAGCTCTTTTGCCGATAACAGCGAATTGATTTTTGAAAGGTCACGCAGCCGCGATTTTACGCAAAATGTGCGCCGCGTGTCGGTTACCGGCTTAAAAGAGCTGACGGTCAATGAGGGTTCCGGTACCGTTTATTGGAGACTGTACGCCGCCGAAAAGGGCCCGGAAGATGCTTCTTCCGATTCGGGAAAATTTACCGTGTTGGCCGCGCCCCCGCCTGCGCTTCTTGAACCCGCGCCCGACAAGCGTTATGTGTATAAAGAAGCGCTTCCGGCCGTGCGCTTTTTGTGGAAGGGTAACGAAGCCTGTTCGTCCTATGTGCTCGAAGCGGCTTCCGATCCAGGCATGAAAAATCCCGCCGTTACAAAACAGGTGAACGGCGAATCGATTTCGTTTGTGCTTCCCGGCGACGGAACATGGTACTGGCGTTTAACGCCGATTTATGCGGCGGAAGACGAAGCGAGCCGCAAGCCGACTCCCGCATCGGTTTTTTACATCGAAAAACAAAAAACCTTTGCACCCATAGAACAGCTTGCGCCCGGAAAAATCGCCGATACGGCCGAAGGTAAAAGCGTAACCTTTTCGTGGAAGAACGTAAGCGAAGTAAAAAAATACCTCGTGCGCGTTGCAAAAACCGAAGCGATGGACAATCCCGTTTTGGAGCGTTCTTCCGACATCAATTATTACGAACTGAAAAACGCCGCAAAAGCGCTCCCGAACGGCAGCTATTATTGGACGGTCGAAGGGCTCGATAAAAACGGCGAGCGCTTGACTTCGAGCGCGGCCGCCTCTTTTAAAACGCGCGACAGCGAAGTTATCCTTCGTTCGCTTTTTCCGCCGGAAAATTACGTGTTGGCGGATACGCTGTGCCTCGATACGCGCTTTACGTGGAAAACGAATTTGGAAGGTGAACAGCGCTTTCAAGTGTCTTCTTCGCCCGATTTTTCGTCTCCCGTCCTCGACGTAAAAGCGCAAGGCTCCGGCATCGAAGGCCTTATGTTCGAACGGGGCGACTGCTATTGGCGCGTGGCGGTAAAAAGCGAAGACGAAACTTTTTATACGCCGGCAAAAAAGCTGAACGTTGTTCCCGCACTTCCCCGTCCGGAACTTATCGGCATAGGTGATTCGGTCGTTGTCCGCCCCGATGCCAAAACGACCTTCGCGTGGACGGCCGTTCCGCTCGCCGATTATTATCAGGTAAAAATCACCGAGCCGGGCTTGGATTCGGTACCGCTCTATGAAAATCTGTACATTACCGCCATCGAAGTAAAAATGGCTTTGCAGTCGATACGAGAAGGACGGTATGTTATACACGTGCAGGGCTTTGCCGCCTCGACTTTAACGTCGAGCAGACGTTACAGCTATGCCGCCGACAAAACCTTCGACTTAAAGCATCTTCGCCCCGTCGAACTCGTGTCCCCGCCGCGCGGCGCAAAAATATCCGGCGTCGATGCGGCGCTCAAGCCGGGCAGTTTGCAATGGAGTTCGGTCGAAAAACCCGTAAAAAGCCGCCTCGTGCTTGAAAAGATCGGCAAAGCAGGCAGTTTAATTTCAGCTTCGAACCCCGATTATACGGTAAACCTTCCGCCGCTTGAAGCCGGAACCTACCGCTGGCGGGTTATCGCGACAACCGAAGACGGCTTGGACATTTCGTCGGTACGGGACGGGATATTTACCGTGCTGCCCATACCGCCGCTTGAAAAACTTGCCGTTTTTTCTCCGGCGGAAAACCAAACCTTCGGCGCAAACTTTTTTAAAACGAACCGCAGTATCGTGTTCCGCTGGAAAAAGAACGCAGAGGCTACGCATTACTCAATCAAACTGTACAATGCTAAAAATCAAAAAATTTTCGAATGCAACATAGAGGCAAACGAAGCTTCCGCGGGAAGTAAGGCGGACGAATGTACCTTTACATTTACCGATCTTGCCAAATTATCGCGCGGAACATTTTATGTCGACATACGCGCCCAACGGCGTTTAAAGAACGGCTTATTGTTCCAAGACGGGAACGCTTCCGTACGGAACTTTGTTATAGATTTGCCGCAAACGAAAAAGATCGAAACCGACGATACGGGAGTTCTGTATGGGCGATAGACGATTTTTTGCAGCTTTGTGTGCGCTCGTCTTTTTTGTGTGTCTGCCGTTCGTACAGGCACAGACGCCTGACGGCGTGCCTGCGCAAGAGCAAGCGGACAAAAATCCCGCTACGGAAGGAATGGCCGACGAAAAGACCGAGGAAATGACGCACTATTTTATCGAGGAAAGCGAACGCGGTTCGGTTTTGTACCAACGACTTTCGTGGCAGACGGTTGAAGATATTTTGGGCTACGAGTTCGAACTCGAAAAAGAGGATGATAACGGCAACTGGCGCAGAATCGATAAAAAACTGGTTAAAGACAACTTTACCGATGTGTCGCTGCCGCCGGGAAGTTACCGCTATAAAATAACCGTTATCAACCTGCTCGAACAGGCGGAAGCGTCCAGTGCCTACCGCAATTTTGAAATTTTGATTGCGCACCAGCCGGAAGTCGACTCCGTGTCGCCGCAGATCATCTATTTGGATGAATTTTTCGACGGCATCTTTGCCGCATCCGGTGCCTACTTTTTGCGGCACACCGTATTTTCTCTGAGCAAACAAGGGGGCGCTCCGATCACGCTTGTGCCGGCCGAGCTTTCCAAAGACGGAAAAAAAGTCCGATTTGAATTAAACTTAAATAAGTTCAATCCCGGTATCTATACTTTTACCGTGCGCGATATAAGCGGCTTAACCGACAAAAGTAAAACGGTAACCTTCAAATTCCAAAAGCCCGTGGATGCCTATGTGTCGGCAGGCTATGCATTTACCGGCTTTGCGGGAGAAAGCGTCTTTCAAACGTTCTATAACAGGAACATCGCCCCCTTGGGCGGCATATTCCGCTTTTCGCTTCTGCCGATAAAAAGAACTTACGGCCACTTCGGTTTTAACTTGACCTACTCGGCCGCAATGATGAACGCAAAACGCGATTATTACACGCTGAGCGGCACGCTCATGACTGCACAGCTGAATGCGGTGTACATATACCCGCTTATAAAACACCGTTTAAACCTCGACGTACACGCGGGTTTCGGCACCGCCTTTTTGGTAAACAGCCGCTTTGTGTTTGACGGTTCGGGCGATGTAAAAAGTCCCGCGTACTGGTATTGGGGGCCGGGCATCAGCGCGGGAACCTCGCTTCAGCTTTTAAATGTATTCAAAAAGATGTATGTCGAAGCCGGCGTCGAACACTTTATCGTGTTCAGAAAAGGCATGCCGAAGTATATTGTTCAACCCGAAGTTTCGGTCGGCTGGATGTTTTAAAGAAATGACGTGATATTTGTATTTTTCTGTACGGCAGGTATCGCGCATGCGTCCGGTCGTTTTGTCACGCGGCCGGAAGGTCGCTTTCATACATTTTTATTTGCTTTGAAAATCCGATATTCGGTCTTTCGGATAAAAATCAATTTTCGTGTGAGAGTCTCACACGGTGATAACGGCGGCGCCGGTTTTTTCGTCTTTCGGAAGCCGTGCCGAATCGCCGAGCGAGCGGACTGCGACAAAGTCGCCCGAAAAAAGGGGACGGCCGGATGAGGGAACTGCAAGCGTTAATCCGAGAGGACTGCACGCGTAGTGTCCCGAAGCGCGGCCGGGAAGAGTGATGGCATCGCTTACGATGCGGATCGGAAATTCGGCTCTCACCGACTTTGAAGCTTCGCTGACGGCGGCGTTTGACGTTTTTCCGCTCCCGTTTTCGAAAGCGTTTCGGGCAAAGAGAAAACTTACGACGGCTCTCGTTTTCGGAAGCTTTGCGTCTTTCGAAAGCTTCAAAAGCGAAGGGGGTGCGTCCTCCGTCGAAAAAGCGAAGTTGCACCACTTCGACGTGCTTCCCGTGTGCGCGCGGTATCCGTTCATCGGGCATGCGCCCGCGTGCGGACAGGGCGAAACGATCGTCATATTTTTTTTAAGCAGCGTATCGCGCATCAAGCTGATAATGCGTGCGGCGGACGGCACTCCCGGTTCGATGACGAGCAGACCGCATTTTTTTGCCGCATAGGAGAGGAGCGATGAGGCGTACTGTTTTGCGCGTATTTCGTCGCTCCGCGCATCGGTTTCGCGCAGTTCGTTCAGCATGTCGGCACAGACGATAAGAGAGGCTTTTTGCCGTAGCGGCTCTCCGAGCGCACCTTTTACGCGCACGATATTCCAATGAGGGGCGGCGTTTTTATCGGAAGGAGGGACGCGGGCTGCGATCGAAAGGTAGAGGTTTTCTCCGAGCGCAAGGGATGCCTGCGATATGTCCATGCAGTACCACGTAAGTTTTTTGTTCCGCAGTTCGGGGCAGGAAAGCCACAGCGAGATGACGGCGGTGAGCGGGCCGCTTCCGACATCGAGGCAGGCGTCCCCGTCCGAAAGCGCAAACGCGTCTTTTTCAAAGTTTGCAAAAAGGCGCGTAAAGCGGACTATGTTCCACCACGAAAAATAGCGAACGTATGCGGAAAGCGTTTCGGGCGCGTTCATATAGCCTCTTCTCCGTTCGCCCCGTTCGTCGGTGAGCGCGTGCGAAAGCGCGTTTATGTGTTTCGGAAGAGAGGCGAGCTGCCTGCCGTTTGCGGGAAATACGCTTTGCAATATCTTGTCGAATTCGTCGATGACATTTCGTGCGTCGGGCGGAATCGCATCGGCTGAAAACATGCTGCGCCGTTTCAAAATTGCCGCGGTATTTTTTTTAATAAATTTTTCGTACCGCGTTGCGCCTTCAGTTCGGTTCATGCTTTCGGTATTTCCTCATCGTAAGGTAAATGTCGGTCAAATCGGTGCGCAAGTCGTGGATCGCATGCAGCGTATCCGCGTCGTCTTCGAGGCGATTCGCGTCTTCGATGATTTGACTTCGCGCGCCTTCGATCGTAAATTTTTTGATATTGATAAGGTATTTCAGCCGGAGGATGATATCGATTTCGCGCTGCGAATACACTCGGTGTCCCGCCATATTTTTTTGCGGGGCGAATCCGGGTATCACGCTTTCCCAATAGCGAAGCACGTGGGCTTTTACGCCCGTGATCTCTTCTACGTCGCCGATCGAATACGATGCCACTTGCCTCTCCGTCAGTTTGTATTCGTGCGGTCTTCCCATTTTTGCCGGCTCGCTTTCAGTTCGAGCTGCACGGGAATTTTATTAAATCCCAAATCTTCGCGGATTCTGTTTTTGAGATAGGCGATATACGTCTGCGGTACCGATTCGGGCTTTGTCGCAAAGATCAAAAACGACACGGGATTGACGCCGGTCTGCGTCATATAGCGTACTTTAAAATGCGCGGTTTTCGCGGCGGGCGGCGGGTATTGAAAAAGCCAATCTTTGAGCGCCGCGTTCAGTACCGACGTTTCGACTTTTCGCGTAAGCTGAGCGTAGAGTTCAAGCACCGTATTCAGCAAATCCTTGATGCCCTTGCCTTCGAGGGCGGAAAGCGCGACGATCGGCGCGTATTCCATGTGACCGAACATAATGCGGATATTTTCCGCCGCTTTGCGGAACGCCGTGCGTCCCTTTTCCTGCGTGTCCCATTTATTGAGCGCGAAGACGATGCCGCGTCCGCGTTCGTGCGCAAGCGCGCACAATTTTTTTACCTGCTCGTCCAATCCGTCCTGCGCGTCGATCATCAATATGACGACGTCGCATTCGTCGAGCGTTTTGATCGCGCGGTTTACGGAATAGTATTCGACGTTTTCTTTTACCTTCGTCTTTCTTCGGATGCCGGCGGTATCAAGCACTTGAAAGTCGGCTCCTCCGTACGAAAAGGCTCCTTCGACGACGTCCCGCGTCGTGCCGGCGTAATCGCTGACGATCGACGCGTCGGAATGCGTCAAGCGGTTTGCGAGCGTCGATTTTCCGGTGTTCGGCTTTCCCATGATCGCGATCCGTATGACTGGTGTTTTGTCGGTTTCGACGACGGATGAAAAATCGAGGCGCGAAACGATCGCATCCGAAAGTTCGGATATGTGATCGCCGTGTTCGGCCGAAATGAAAATCAAATCGCCGAAGCCGAATCTTGCGTACTCGTAAGCCTGTTCGCTGTTGCGTCCGCCTTCCGTTTTATTGACGACGGCGATGACTTTGTCCCGATACGGACGCATTTCTCCGATGAGTTCTTCGTCTTCGGCGGTGAGTTCTCCGGCATCGAAGACGAGTAAAATCAAATCGGCTTTCCGTATCGCATCGAGCGAACGGTTTACGACGAGTTCGTCGAGGGCGGCTTCCTGCGTACCCGTTTTTCGTTCGAGCTTATAACCGCCCGTGTCGATGAGGCGAACGGGTTTTCCCGCTATGAGCGCCGTACCTTCGACGGGATCGCGAGTAACGCCCGGAGTCGGATCGGTGATCGCGATATTTTTTTTCATAAAGCGGTTGAAGAGCGTAGACTTGCCGACGTTCGGACGTCCTGCAATGACGACGACGGGGCAGTTTGCAAACAGCTTGTCGCGCTTTTCATCCGTTGCTTTTTGCGCGAGCGATTCCGAGCGCTTTTTTTCGAGCGGTTTTGAAAAATCAGGTTTGCGTTTTTTCTGCATAATCGATAATCCCGTTCGCCGTAATTATTAATTAATATAAATTATTGAGATGCTTTGCCGAAATCGCATTCAATTCGTCGATCGTAAAGCGCGACAAAAGCTCTTTGATGCCGGAAATTGATTTTGCGCTCATACTCAAACTGCGAAGTCCCATACCCGAAAGCACGAGAACGCTGTCGTTTTTTCCCGCCATCTCTCCGCACACGGAAACGGGTATGCCCGCTTTTCCGGCGGCATCGACCGTCATCGCGATAAGGCGCAGAACGGCCAAATTGAATTCGTCGTAGAGTCCCGACACGGCGGGATTTTCCCTGTCGATGCCGAGCGTGTACTGCGTTAAATCGTTCGTACCGATCGAAAAAAAATCGCTGTGCTTTGCAAGCGAATCGGAAAGCAGGGCGGCGGCGGCCGTTTCCACCATGATGCCGATCGGGACCTTATCGTTGAACGGAATATTTTCGGCGCGCAGTTCGCTCTGCACCGTTTTCGCGATCGATTTGCACTGCTTCACCTGATCGACGGTCGTGATGAGCGGCAGCATGATGCGCAGGTTTCCGTAGATGCTTGCACGGTATAAAGCGCGCAGCTGTGTTTTTAAAAGCTGCGGATAGGCGAGAGAAAGGCGCACGGCGCGCAGTCCCATGAGCGGATTTTTTTCTTCCGCAGCCGGAATGTCCGCCGAATGAATGAGCTTGTCGCCGCCCGCGTCGAGTGTGCGGATCGTTACGGGCTTTCCGTTCATAGCGCCGAGCGCGTGCTTATACGCGTTGAACTGCACTTCTTCGTCGAAGGGACGGTACGCGTAGTTTGCCGTTTCTCGCATACAGCTCATGTATAAAAATTCCGTACGGAAAAGACCGATGCCGTCCGCGCCCTCTTTTACCGCGAAGTCCGCTTCTTCCGGTGTACCGATGTTCGCGTACAATTGAAATTTCGTGCCGTCCTTCGTTTCGGCGGATTTTGTTAAAAATATTTTAAGCTTTTCTTCGTGCGCTTTTTCCTCTTCGATTTTTTTTCGATATTCGGAGAGAGTTGCGTCGTCGGGGCCGGCGATGACTTCCGCCGTTTTGCCGTTTACGACGACGGTTTCCCCCGTTTGAATTTGATGTGTGATATTGTTGATGCCGACGACGGCGGGAATGCCGTAGTTCCGCGCCAATATGACGACATGGCTCGAAAGACCGCCTTCGGTGAGCGCGAGCGCCGAGATCTTCCGTTTTGCAAGGGCGATCGTATTCGTCGGTGAAAGAGATGACGCGACGATGACCGCTCCTTCAGGTACATCGTTTGCATCGAATTCGCGGACGCACAGCATATCGTCGAGCACGAGGGCGAATACGTCGGTGATGTCTCTTGCCCGTTCGGCCAAATAGTCGTCGCCCGCGTTGCGCAGTTTTTCGGCATATTCGGACGCTTTTACATCGACGACGTGTTCGATATTTACGTTCGATTTTTCATAAGAATCTTTGAGTTCGGCGGCGAAAATCGGATCGCCGAGCATGAGCGTATAGGCTTCGAGCAAATCGCGCTGCGTTTTGTTCGCCGTGTTTTTCGGCAAGTGTTCAAGTTCGGCATCGAGCCTTTCGGTGACGGCGCGTACCGACGATAAAAAACGCTTCCAGCCTGCATCCTTTTCTTCTTCTCGGACGGTTTTTTGAGGAACGGTTTTTATTGTCTTTTCGGGAATGACGAACGCTTTTCCGAGTCCGATTCCGTCAGCTGCCGGAATGCCGAGAAATATTTTCATTTGTATTTTATTATAACGGCGGCTCGGAGGAGTGTCAAACAGAATAGCGGTGCTTTTGTGATTATTTTGGAGATAGCCGGGATCGAACCGGTGACCTATAGATTGCGAACCTATCGCTCTACCAACTGAGCTATATCCCCGTATTTCACCATTATACTATAAATCGGCGATTTGTTTCAAGAGGGCGGGCAGTGCATAAATATCGGCCATGCGGAGCACACGTCCGGGGTGCAAAGGAGGTGCGGAAACGGCGCTCAGTTCGGGAGATGCTCCCGTCCCCAGAGGCGTGCCGTTGTGAGTGCCGACGAGGACGGCGACTCCTCCGAGCGCCGCATACCCGTCGACGTATTTGAATTGGTCGTCGAAAAAGAGAGTGCCGTCCGTCGTGCCGCCGCATTTTTTGAGAGCGGCGCGGTAAGCGGTTTCATAGGGTTTGCCTCTGAAATTACAATCACGTATGTCGCAAATCGATTCGAACTCGTCGGCGACGTTTAATTTTTTGAGGACGCGCTCGGCGTGTTCGAGCGGCGAATTCGTTAAAATCGATTTCGGTATGCCGATCGATGCGAGAAGCGGGCGCAGGTTTGCATCGGCTTCCAGTTCGTTCGCTTCGCTTTCGGGATGCATATACGCCAGATAGCCTTCGACATCGGTGAGACCTTCGCTTTGCAGCCATTCGAGTGTCGTGGAAAAATTCGGCAGATTGCGAAGGCGCTTTGCGCGCGCTTCTTCGCGGCTTATGTTAAAAAAATCCGAAACGAACGAAAGCGTGCGATCCGAAAATCCTGCTGTGATGCCTGCAGTCGGAGCATACAGCGTACTGTCGAGGTCGAATATAAGGCGTGTGATTTTCATGCTGTCGCTGCTCCTGTGTATTGACGGGTAGAAAATGTTCAAAGCAAGCCTTTAATAATTGCAATTTTTAGAAGTTCCCGTTATTTTAAAAAGCGTTCGGCGGCTTTTTTTACTTCCTGTACGTACTGCATATCGGCGATGAGCAGTCCGTCTTTCGATTCGATGACGGCGCAATTTTTTATGCCGAGCAGTGCGACCGCTTTTCCGTTTTCGGTGTGAATGAGATTGCCGGAGGCATCTTTGAAAAAAGCGATACCGTTCGCCGCGTTTCCCAGTTCGTCTTTTTCGGAAAGTTCCCACACCATGTTCCACGAGCCGACGTCGCTCCAACCCGCATCGAGCGGAATGACGACGGCGTTTTTCGTGTGTTCCATGACGGTGTAATCGATCGAATTGCCTTCTATCGCTTCGAAATCGCTTTTATTGAGCTTTACGGCCGTATCCGTCCGTTCGGCATTTTTATACGCATCTTTTACGTGCGACAGCATTTCAGGCGCGAACGCTTTTATCTCCGCGAGGTAGAGTTCGGCGGGAATTGCAAACATGCCGCTGTTCCAAAAATAATTTCCTTCCGCAACGTATCGCCGGGCGGTCGCTTCGTCCGGCTTTTCTTTGAAGGCTTTGACCGGACGTGCATCTTCGAGCGTACCCGCTTCGGTTTCGATATAGCCGTATCCCGTTTCCGCCCTTGTAGGCACGATGCCGAAGAGCGCGTATTTGTTTTTCAATGCGGCTTTATGCGCTTTTGCGACCGCCTTTTGAAATACGGGTACGTTTAAAATCGTTGCGTCGGAGGGGAGAACGAGCATAAGCCCGTCGCCTTCGTGCTCTGTACAGTACAGAGCTGCCGCCGCGATCGCCGGTGCGGTATTGCGCCCGACCGGTTCGAGCATGACGGGACGCTGCAGTTTGCCGATGTCCGAAAGCTGCGAGCGGACAAGTGCGGTATGGTGTTCGTTGCAGATTACGAGCGGAGACGACATAAAATCGAGACCGTCGAGCCGCATGACCGTCTGCTGGATCATCGTCCGCTTTGCGTCCGTGAGAGGAAGAAATTGTTTGGGTACGTCAGGTGTCGAAAGCGGCCACAGGCGCGAGCCCGAACCGCCCGAAAGGATTACGGGCAACATGGGACTACTGTATCACGCTTGGCGCCGAAAGGCAAGCGGCAGCGTAACGCCGGAAAGCCTGACCCGAGCGAAGCGAGGGATACGCCCGAATGAGCATTTTTCGAATATTGCACTGTGCACGGAAATTTGTTATATTCTTGTCAATTGAAAAGTTGGATGCGTAATACATACGCACATGTACAAGAGGAATATATATGGCTCACTGTGTTGTTCCCGAAGCGGAAGCGATTCTCGATAAAGAATATCCCGTGCTCGACAAGGGTTTTATCCGCCTTGTCGATTATTTCGGCGGAGACGCGCGGATTGTTCAGGCGGCGCGCGTTTCGTACGGAGAAGGAACGAAGACGGTTTCGCAGGACGGCGCGCTCATCGATTATCTTTTGCGCCACGAACACACTTCTCCCTTCGAACAGGTGGTGATGACCTTTCACCTTAAAATGCCGATCTTCGTCGCGCGTCAATGGGTGCGCCACCGCACGGGCAGGATGAACGAAGTGTCCGGCCGTTATTCGATCATGAAAGACGAGTTCTACGTTCCCTCCGATGAGAACATCGCACCGCAGAGCAAGGACAACAAACAGGGTAGGGCGGCCGAACCCTTTTCAAAAGACGAAGCCGAAAATATCCGAGCGGCGCTCGAAGAAGGACAAAAGGCTTCCTACGAAACGTATACGAAACTCCTCGATGCGTCTCTTGCGCGGGAAATCGCGCGTATCGATTTGCCGCTTGCGCTCTATACCGAATTCTATTGGCAAATGGATCTGCACAATCTCTTTCGATTTTTAAAACTCAGGCTCGACGGACACGCGCAGTATGAAATCCGAGAATATGCGAAAGTTATCCTTGCGCTGTGCCGCACGGTCGCCCCTCTTGCGACGGGATCCTTTATCAATCACATAAACGAAGGCGTGCGCTTTTCGGGCGAAGAGATGGAAGCGCTGCGAAAAATACTTTCCGGAGAACAAAATCCGCTCGAAGGAAAAAAGCGCGAACGTTTCGAAGAAAAACTGCGGACGGGAGTGCAGCTGTAGCGTGCCGGCAAAAGCGGTTTTTATTCGTGTGAAGTGTTCAATGTCGCGTCATGCGCTGCGTTGCGGCATGCTTACTTTTTTACGACGACGATGTTCCGTTCCGCGTCTTTCATAAACGGCACGCGCACTTCGAGAGCCGTATAATCGGCGATGACCGAACGTATCGCGTCCATTTCGTTTTCGATATTCGTTTTTTTCGCTTTATATGCGGCAAGATACCCGCCTTTTTTTATAAGCGATAAAAGCGTTTTTGCAAAGCGAGCGTCGAGGGGTTTCAGCGCGCGGAACACCGCTATGTCAAAACTTTCATGCGGAATTTTTTCGGCTTCCGATTTTTGCACGGCAACGTTTTGCAAACCGAGCATTACGGCGCAGTTTTCGAGAAAGGCGCATCGCCTGTCCATGCGTTCGACGAGCGTAAAGCGAAATTGCGGAAAGACGACGGCAAGCGGAATGCCCGGCAGTCCTCCTCCCGAACCGATATCGCCGATGAGGATATCGCCGCTGCTGGTGACGCCGACGTTTCGTATGTCTGCCGCAAGCGAGTTGATAATATCGTGTGCGGCGAGACTGTCGAATACGTGACGAATGGCAAGCTCTTCGAAGCCGCTCGTGTTGACGAGATTGTACGCGGAATTAAATAGCTGCAATTCTTTTATGTACGTGCCGAGCTTTTGCGCAAAAAGCGGAATCGAAGACTGTGCAAAGCCGAGCTCGGAAAGCCCCTCGTTCAGTATGTCGCTCATTGTTGTTTCGCGCTTCCGATGTCGATGAGTAAATCCGCACGGCAATTCGGATCGGATGTGCGCATCGAAACGAGGTTGCCGGTTTTTGCCGCACTTAAATTGCCGAGCGATGCAAGCCGATACATGAACGAATGCACATTCGTATAATCCTGTACGACGGAGCATTCCACTTTGTACTGCGTCGAAAATCCCGCTGTTCCGGCCGGCCGAAAGAGTAAGTAAAACGTTTCCATCCGCTTTTGTCCGTTTGCCGTATACGTTCTGTCGCCCGTCAGCAAAAACGTGCCGTCTTCCCCGACGTCGCTGAAATACACGGCACGGCACGAAGAGAGGACATCGTAGCCGTTTACGATAAAACGCAGAATACCGGGACGCGCGGAAGAGGCGAGGGGCTGCTCTTCGTTCGATTTTACCGCTTCGGCATTTTGTTTTTTTACGTTGTCAAGCTCCGAAAGGATTTTTTCGAGCATCGCATTCGATGAAGACGGCAGCGCCGCACCTGAAGATATTCCGCCTGACGATAGACCGCCCGTTGTTATGCCGCCCGGCAGGAGCGCGCCGTTTCCCGACGAGCCGAGCAGCGAATAAAAATTGTTAAGGAGACCTTTGTTTGCAAGCGCCGTTAAGTCTGCAGCTGTAACGGCGGATGATTTTTTCGAGCCGTTTGTATCCGCCGGATCGGTACTTTGCACTTTGCCGCTCGGTATCTGTTGCATTGTTTGCGGCGGCGTTTCGTTTGCGGCGGGAGCGGAGCCGGTGTTCGTCTGCTGCTGTGCGGCGGTATTTCGGCCGGGCGTATAATGAGGAGCGCTCATCGAAGGAACGCTCAGCGTCGGCATCGAAGGAGGGGTCGGCATAACAGGCGCCGTTACGGGAGCATTCTGTTTTGCGCCTCCGGACGATGTTCCGTTTTGCGCCGAAAGCGGCATCACGGTCGATACGATTACAAAAGCGAAAGCCGCCCGTATGATTTTACATATTTTCAATTGCCGCCTCCACGAATTCGAGCCGCTTTTGCAGCTGTTCGATCGCGCGCTCAATGCGTTTTTTTTCTTTTTCGAGTTTCGTCTTTTTATCGTCGGCATCGTCCGAGCTTTTACGCCGCATAAGGGCGCGCACGCTGTCGGGGCTTCCTCCGTGCAAAAGCTGCTTTTCCGCGGCGCTTCTGTCGTCTGGATTTTTGAGCGACGCGACGAATTTCATATTGTCGTAGCCGAGTGCGGGATTGACATTTTCCATGCCTAGCTTTCGGATATCGCGTGCGGAATTGCGCGGGAGGCAGAGCACGCGGTCGATGTAATCTTCATAGCGGATATTCGCTTTTTCACAGAGATCGTACGCTTTTGCGAGGAGCCGTCCGAACTCTTGCATGAGCTCGCCGTTTTTTTCAAGGTAATTTTTGCGGATCTCTTCGGTGAGTTTTTCGAGCTCGGGTGAGCTTTGAATGTTCAGCGCGTAGTAACCCTTTTTTTCGGCGATGATCAACAATTCGTTGAACTTCGCCCAAAACGCCTGCGTGTGCACCCTCGCGTTCGGCAGCGCCGTGTCGCCCATAGTCGCAAGCGCTTCTTCGGTGAGCAGGTGATGCGCATATTCGTGGACGGCGGTATAGATCATTTCGTTGTCGGTTTTAAAATTTTTATTGTGCAAAATAATTTCATGCGTATCGGGTTTGTATAAACCGTTGACGCGCCGGCTCTCTTTTCCCGATTGAATGACCGTAAAGTCGAGCTTCGTGTCTTGAATGTCGAGGAGGAGCTCTTTGATTTTTGCGTTGTCCATAGGTCAAGTATAGCGAAATCGTACGGAGTTTGCGAGCGCATATACGGTACTCGCTTATGCTCGTTTACCCGTTTTTTTCCGCAAAGTGCAAAGGAAGTGCGTATGCGGCGCATCCGTATTTCGTATCGCGCCACGAAAGAAAATCTTCGATGAGAGCAGCCGATTTTTTTGAAACGCTCGTAAGCCGCCGCGCTCCGGCAGCACTTTCGCCGTCGCCGATGACGAGCGGGTCGATATAGCGCATCTTTACGTCGAGCGATACGCAAAAGTGATCGGGCAATGCGTCATCCGTATGTTCGATGCGCGTCATCGTTCGGAACGTTCGCCAGCGTTTAACAAATTCTCTCTGCGGAGAAAAGGCGGATGAGCTGGGGCAAGCAACGGCATCACGAAAATCTTTTCGTGCCGTGCCGGAAGCGGTACGTACGTTCCGTGAAGCGTCGCGTATGGCATCTCGATTGTCACCAACCGCATCTCCGCCGTACAAATCCCCGCACACCTCAGCTTCGCCGTGTACAGTATCGTTCGCCGCATTTCCGCTTTGCACGCTTTCACTGAACGAATCGAATCGGGCGACGATTTCGCGCTCGGTTTTTTCATAGCAGTCTTTTTCGGCGATCAACCCGATCGCGATCGCGCGGTCGACGATATCCGAAAGCAGCTTGAGCGCAAGTTTGTTTTCGTTGAGCTGCAGAATGTGCCCCGTACGGCAAGTTTTTTCACAGTAGGTTTCCGCAATTTTTTGCGTTCGAAAGCCGAGCTCACGTTCTCCGTCTTCGTTGATACAGATATCGATGTCTCCGTACGCTTCTGCGATTTCGGAAAGCGTCCAGCTTCCTTCGAGCGCGGCTCCTGAGGGAAACATGTATTCGAGTCTGTCAGCCGAAAGACGCGGGAGCTTGTTGTCCGCAAGCGGATAGACGTGATAGTCGGCGACGGCATCGATCGAAATACCGTCGGATTTGAGCATGGCGCAAAGGGCATCGTCGTTTCGGATCATCGATTCGTTTTCGTTTTCCGTCGATTCCTGCGTAAGCGCGTCTCCGTTTCTGAAATCCGCAACGTGACTGAAAACGGGCGTCGAAACGTCGTGCAAAAGACCTGCGAGCGTTTCAGCCTGGTCGTGCGTAAAGTGCCACAATATGAGCGCGACGCCGATGCTGTGATCGAGCCGCGAATAAAAAAATCGATTTCGATAGAGCGGCGTCCAATCCGTACCGCACAAAAGTCCGATCCCCGAAAGCCGCTGCAAAATCGGAAGGTCGACATACTTATTAATAAATTCGGGAAAATCCGCAGAGAGGATACGGTGATATGAGGCGATCGGGAGGCTTGCGCTTTTCGGAAACGCGGACAACATAAGGGGCCACGGCATATCGTCGAATCGATTTTTTCGCATGGCGTCATTATAGCATAATTTTGCGCTTGATTAAATCGACCGATTGAATTAGGATTTTCCCGCGGCGGTTATTTTTAAAACGCCGTTTTTAAAATCA
Organism: Treponema socranskii subsp. socranskii VPI DR56BR1116 = ATCC 35536; assembly: GCF_000468115.1. GTDB lineage: Bacteria > Spirochaetota > Spirochaetia > Treponematales > Treponemataceae > Treponema_D > Treponema_D socranskii. The sequence continues at coordinate 29,163 of NZ_AVQI01000050.1, read as the reverse complement.
TGAATATCTGTCTTTTTACCGCCGACGAAATCGATAATCCGCTTCCGCTTCGCGACGAACGCGCGCGGCATATCGTAAAGATTCTTCACAAAAAAACGGGCGACACATTCAGCGCAGGCGTCATCGGAGGAATGGCGGGCAAAGCTTTGATTACGAATATAAGCTCAGGAGAGGAAGGAGGCGCCATACGGTTTTCGTTTACGCCCGAAACGGACGGAAAAGAGCTTTCACCCCTTACGCTCATCGTCGGCTTTCCGCGCCCTATCCAGCTTAAGCGTCTTTTGCGCGACGTCGCGGGTCTCGGCGCTTCGCACATTTTTTTGACGGGAACGGAGCTCGGTGAAAAATCCTATATGCAGTCGTCGCTCGTCGAGCGGGGAGCGGCGTATAAAATGCTCCTCGACGGAAGTGCTCAGGCGGGAAGCACGCACGTGCCTTGCCTCTCTCTGCACGAAACGCTTGCCGAGTGTATTGCCGCCGCGGATAAAGAGCGTGCGATTAAAATTGCGCTCGATAACGTAAACGCGCCTCTTTCGCTTACGGCCTTTCTTTCGGAAAAAAAGAGCGAAAAACTTTTTCCGTGCCCCGTTATCGCGGCAATCGGAAGCGAGCGGGGTTGGACGGATGCCGAGCGCGCGCGCTTCGAAAACTGCGGTTATACGCGCTGTTCGATGGGAGAGCGGATTTTGCGCACGGAAACCGCGGCGACGGCCGCAGCTTCGATCATTTTGGCGGAAATGGGAATATTGGGCTAATTTAAGACAAACAATTTTGCCGAAAACGCGCCGCCCTTTCCGGCAAAGATATCAATACGGAATTCCGTCGGCTGCAGGTGCGGACATGTGCTTCGATGAAAAGACGAGAGCTACGAGCGTGACGATGTACGGGAATACTTTGAAGATGACCGTCGGCACGACGTTGAGCGCGGGGATCGCCTGCGACACGTTTGCAAGCGTCGTAAAAAATCCGAAAAAGAACGTCGCGCCTAAAATACCGAGCGGCTTCCACTGCCCGAAGATGAGCGCCGCAATCGACAAAAAGCCGAGACCTGCGACGCTGCCGTTGAACTCGCCGCTGTACGTGACGAGCATAACGCCGCCGCCGAGCCCCGAAAGCGCGCCGCTTGCGAGCACTCCGAACCAGCGCATCCTGTGCACGTTGACGCCTGCGCTTTCTACCGCCGACGGATGTTCGCCGCAGGCGCGCAGGCGCAAACCGAAGGACGTGCTGTATAAAAGCCAAAACGAAAAGCCCCAAAGGGCAAGCACGAGCCACGTCGACCAGTACGAGCGCGAAAAAAACAGCGCGCCGATTACGGGAATCTTTGAAAGAAACGGAATGTCGTCGCGCACGATGCCCATGACGATAGGAATATTGCCGCTTCCGGTGACGAGGCGCGCGACGTACACGGTGAGAGCGGCCGCGAGCATATTGATCGCCGTTCCGGAAATCGTCTGATCGGCTTTCAGATTGATCGATGCGAACGCGTGAAGCGACGCGACGAGCATACCGCACAGCATTCCCGCCGCCAGACCGAGTACGGTATACGCGCCGTGCGGCAATACGTTTTCGGTGAGTTTGATGACGAATGCGCTTCCGAAATAGCCTGAAAGCATGAGTCCTTCAAGCCCCAAGTTCGTAACGCCGGAACGTTCGCTGTAGAGACCGCCCAAACTCGTGACGAGCATGGGAATCGTATATGCGATGACGTACGGAAAAATCTGCGAAAAAAGTTCCCACATATCAGCGGCCTCCCTGCGCCGTACGCTGCGCGCTATCGGCATTGTTGCTATTTGTTTTTCGCTTTCCGCGCATGGCACGGAAAACACCGTTCCACAGCCGTTCGAACAAAATACTCGTCGCGGTAAAGTAAATGATGACGGATATGATCGTGTCGGCGATTTCAGGCGGAACGGACGTCATCGCGTTCATAAATCCTTTGCCCGACTGCAGTATGCCGAAAAATATCGACGCGAGCAAAACACCGACGGGCGTCGAAGCGCCGAGTAAGGCGACCGCTATGCCGTCGAAGCCTTGAGAAGGCATGACGCCGATTTGCATATTGAGCGAATAGCCCGTGTAGTAAGAAAGACCGGCCAGTCCTGCAAGCGCACCTGAAATCATCATGGACAAAACGATGCTCGAATTGACGCTGATACCCGCATATTCCGCGCAGCTTTTATTTGCGCCGACGGCTTTTAAACTGAAACCGAGCGTCGTTTTACTCAAGCAAAACTGCACGACGACGAGGGCGATGATAGCGATAAAAACGCTTAAATTGATATAGGTCGAACCGGCAAAGAGATTAGTAAGCCACGGAGTACGGAGCGATTGCGTTACGGCGATTGCGGAACTTTCCGTTTCGAGCGACGGCCCTTTGAGATACGCGGGAATATAATAATACACGCTCCAATAAGCGATCCAATTCATCATAATCGTCGATACGACTTCATGCACGTTGAATTTCGCTTTAAAAAAACCGGGGATCGCCGCCCACAGCGCGCCGCCGAGCACTGCGCACAGGATCAATGCAATGAGATAGAGCGGACGCGGCAAAAAGAGATAATGCGCGGCTATTGTCGCGACTATACCGCCTGCGAGCATTTGCCCGGAACAGCCGATATTGAACAAGCCCGTTTTATACGCGAACGCAAATGCGAGGCCGGTAAAAAACAGCGTCGTCGAAACGGCGATCATGTTTCCGACGCGCTCCGAATTCATAAGGCTGCCGCGGAACATATAGAGATAAGCTTCAAGCGGATTTTCTCCGATAACCGCCATGAGAATACCGCCCGCAACAAGACCGAGCACGACGGCGCTCAACGCAATTAAAAACGGCCCGCTTTTCCACTCTTCGTTTTTTTCACCCTTCCGTTTTTTTGCTTTTCCGCGTTTTTCGATATGCGTTGCCCCGTGCTTCATCGCTGCGCTCCTCCGTGTTTGACGCCCGCCATCATAAGACCGACCGCGTGTTCGTTCGTCTCTTGTGTTTTTACGATATCGATAAGTTCGCCGCCGCTTATAACGGCGATTTTATCGGACAGATTGAACACTTCGTCGAGTTCGAGGGAAACGAGCAGCACGGCGTTTCCCTTGTCGCGCTGAGCGACGATCTGTTTGTGAATGTATTCGATCGCACCGACATCGAGTCCGCGCGTCGGCTGAACGGCGATGAGCAGTTTCGGCTTTACCGAAAGCTCGCGGCCGATGATGAGCTTTTGCTGGTTTCCGCCGGAAAGTTTTCCCGCAGGCGATTTTATTCCTTCGCCCGAGCGGACATCGAAATTATTAACGACGTCTTCGGCGTATGAATTGATATATTTGTCGTCGAGGATGCCCCGCTTGCTGAAAGGCCAGCGGTAAAAATCTTTGACGGCGATATTTTCCGCGATCGATTCGGTCGGGATAATACCGCGCTTTTGCCGGTCTTCCGGAATATGCGCGATGCCGCTTTCGTTGCGCTCGCGGATTGTAAAAGCGCTTGCGTCTTCCCCGTCGATAAAAATCGAACCGTCTGCGATCGGCGTCAAACCCGTGATCGCTTCGACGAGTTCGCTCTGCCCGTTCCCGTCGACGCCGGCAAGCCCGACGATTTCGCCTTCGTGTACCGAAAGCGAAAAGTTTTTGACGCCTGCGACGTTTTTCGCATTCATGACGGAAAGATTTTTAATTTCAAGGATCGCGCGTCCCGGATGCGACGGCGCTTTATCGACTTTAAAATTTACCGGACGGCCGACCATCTTAGCCGCCATGTCCTGCATACTCGTCGATGCAACATCGACGACACCGATCATTTTGCCGCGCCGGATAATCGTACAGCGATCGGCGACCGTCTTTATTTCGTTGAGCTTATGCGTGATGAGGATAATCGATTTGCCTTCTTTGGCGAGATTTTTCATAATCCGCATGAGATCGTCGATCTCCTGCGGCGTAAGCACTGCCGTCGGTTCGTCGAAGATCAATATCTTCGCATCGCGGTACAGCATTTTGAGTATTTCGACGCGCTGCTGCATACCGACGGAAATGTCTTCGATCTTCATATCGGGGTCGATGTTGAGTCCGTATTTTTCGCTCAGCGCTTTAATTTTTTTCGACGCTTCTCTGCGGTGCAGCACGAAAGCGCCTTCGTTTCCGAGGATGATATTTTCGGTGACGGTAAAATTGCGCACAAGCTGAAAATGCTGATGCACCATGCTGATGCCGAGTCGCGTCGCATCGTTCGGATTTTTGACGGCGGCTTCTTTGCCGTGTACTTTTATCGTACCGCCGTCGGCATGATAGAGCCCGAACAAAATACTCATGAGCGTCGATTTGCCCGCGCCGTTTTCGCCGAGTATCGCGTGGATTTCACCGTCTTTTACCTGCAGCGTGATATCGTCGTTCGCAACGATGCCGGGAAATTCCTTTCTGATGTGAAGCATTTCGATTACGTAATTATCGCCGTCCATTCACGCCTCCGGTTTTACACTTGAGATCGCATTAAATAACAGTATAGCACAGATTGCGAAATTGCGGTATAGGATTTTTTACCGGCGGTGTGTGATATGCGGCAGATAAAAATCGAGGCAGCTCTCCGGCTTTTACACCGAATGCCGCCTCAATATTTTCTACATACTTGACAATTCAACTGCTGCGTTATGACGGCATCATGGTAGAATTCTCTTTCGGCCGATAGTGAGATTGTGAAAGCATCCGCGTCCCCGAAACCTCGCACATGTGCCTATTAATTACATTAAATTTCAACCGAATTTCCGCTTGCATTATACTTTTTCATCGTCCACCTCTTTTCGGTTTTTGCCTTGGTAAAGGCGGCTTTCAGATCCGCCGGGGCAGTTGCCGAGGTAAAGTCTTTAGAATTGTCTTCGGTAACGTCGGTTTGTTCAGTATAAAGCGTACAAAGTCCGCCTTCATGTACAGGTAAGTCGTTCAAAATCTTTGTAAGTGCGGCTGCGTCAAGCTTGTTGCCGTAGCAGTCCAAATAGCCCAAAACGGTACAGCCCTGTATGTTAAGAGAAGTAAGCTGATTTTTTGCACAGGTCAGCATTGACAAAGCGGTAAAACCCTCCACGTTAAGGGTGTCAAGCTTGTTGCCGTAGCAGCCCAACCATCTTAAAGCGGTACAGCCTTGTACATTGAGTTCGGCAAGTTGATTTTCCTCGCAGCGCAGCTCTTTCAAAGCAGTACAGCCTTGTACGTTAAGAGAGGGAAGCTTATTGCTATCGCAGGACAGATTATACAAAACGGTACAGCCTTGCACATCGAGAGAGGCAAGTTCATTTTTATCGCAAGACAGACTTCGCAATGCGGTTAAGCCGCCTCGCACGTTAAGTCCGGTAAGCTTATTGTTGCTGCAGGACAGCGCAGTGATTTTTCCCGTAAGCTTTACCGTCGTGCCGTTTGCGTTCAGGTCGGTTTCGGTACCGCTTTTAAGTTCCGTTTCGGTACAGCCTTCTACCGTAACGGGAGTACCGTCGTCGGTTGTGACCGTAACTTTAATGCCAAGCTTATCGGAACTGAGGGTAAGTTCGGCCGTCCATGGCCTTACGCCTTCGTCCGTACTGTCGCTGTTGTTGTCACTCGGACCTTTGCATGCGGTCATACCGAACAGCGCCAGTACCAAAGCGAGCGTAAAAAATGTTTTTATCGTATGTTTCATTGTAACACCTCCGTATTGATGATTCTTCTTTCCACTAAACAATTTTTTATCTCGGCCACGGATGTCGAGGATAAACCGTATCACTCTTACCGCAGTTTTGTAAGAGAACGCATTGCTTCACCACGGAAAACAATTTTGCCTAAAACCGGTAACAACTTATGAGGATTCATAAGCGCACGCAATATAATACCGTTCAAGGGCGGCTTCGATTGCGATTCACGCTTATGTATGCAAATTATGTTCAGCGCAAAGCGTTTCGCGTCGGCGTTCTCGCAAAGAATCGCTGCACTCCTTCAATCGTATCAAATAAAATGCTGTACCGAATGGTGCTCTATCATGTGCGTTTTCACACCGACGATATAGCTTCCGAACATCGCGCTCAAAACGTCGAAAGCTGCGGCAAACGAACAGAGGATCGGAGCGACGGGGCGCAATAGGAGATAACCCGTTTCAAAGCCGCGTCCGTAAAGCGTGCACAGCACCGTAAGCGCGATAAAGGGGCCGCCGGAGGGAAGTCCGCCGAGCAAAAACGATAAGCCGATCGACATGCAGTAAATCCACAGGATATTGCTTACGGGAATCGTCATGTATGCGTAGGATCTCCAGATGACGACAAAGCCAACCGTCACGATGAGCGCCGCCCCGCCGCGCGCAAAAATCGAAAAGAGCGGATACGCGATGCCGTTGATTCTGCGCCTGATGCCGAGGCTTTCTTTACCCGCTCTCATATTGATCGGCAACACGAAGTTCGTATCGCCGCTGAAAAACGCGGTAATGATCGAACACAGACTCGCATAGAGCACGCGGTACGGGTGCGGATCGTGACAAATATAATGCAAGAGCACGGGGTAGATGCCGCCCGCGACGAGTATGAGTATGCCGAACAGGAGGAGGATGAGCGGAACGAAAGTGCCGCCTGTGACGACCGTGCGGAATTGTATCGCCCAGCTGCACATGACGGCTATCATGCCGATCGAAAGGACTTCGGTAAAGAGCGTTACGATATTGTAGCAGAGCTTTGAAAGCGCGTCGGTAATCGTCACGATCGGACGAAATGCCGCCTGATCGCCGGTACACGCGCCGCCTGAAAAACACGCGAACAAAAATGCGGGAAACAAAAACGTACCGTTTATGAGCGTTTCAAATGCGGACGACGGAAAGAGCGCACGTATCAAATCGTTTATGTTGAGAGAAGCGGCTTCGGCGGCTTTATCCGCAGTGATGGGAATGCGCGGCAGACGGATCGCCAAAATCGCGACGAGGCCGATAAAAGTCAAAAGCAATGCCGAAGCGACAGTTACGGCTGCCGTCCACATACCGGTTTTTAAAATCATCTTCGATTCGCGCAGTTTGTTGACTGCCGTCATCGCGGTAAAAAAAACGAGCGGTACGACGATATATCTGCCGAAGCGGACGATCACTTCCGTAATAAAAGCGAGTGCGGAAGACGCGGCCTCCGAAGTCGACGGCACGGCAAACGAAAGCGCGACGCCGAGCAGCGCTCCGATCAAATACTTGAGCCAAAGTTTCATAGTGCCAGTATAGCACAGCGTCCGCACTTCGTACAATCGCACGCACGCCGTACGTTTCGTTCCGGCCTATGCCCGCGTGGAGCGCCGCGAAGCGTTCCCGCCGCGAGCGGGAGCGACGGCGGGAATGAGGGTTACCGAAGCGCGGAAGGCGGGATGGCAAAACGGCGTCATCCGAAATATCGGTTGGAACGACATCAAGCGGACTCATGCGAACGACGACTTTTTATTTGCGCAACAGTATGTTATAGTATCGTGTATGGAAAAGACAATTTTGATTGCGGGAAAAGATTTGCCCTACGGCGGAGACTTTGCCGACGGCATGGCGCTCGCAGGATACAATGTCGTCGTAACGGGCAACCCCGAAAGCGACGGAGCGGCCGTCACGGCAGGCGATATCGTCATCGCGTCGTGGAACAGGCCTTCGTCCGTTTCCGCCCGTTCCCTCGTGCTCCAGGCGGAAAACGCATTTACGGTCATCGATGAAACGGTGCTCTATTTCGACGCTGCCGTATACGCGCAGCAGTTTACGGCGCTTTCGCCCGAAGAATGCACGCGCGCAATCGACACGATGATTTCGGGCTATCACTACTTAACGATGGAAATCCTCAGCCGCATCGAACAGCGCAAAGAAAGCGGTAAGCTCATCTATATCGTGCGTCATCATCCGAGCATGGCGGATGTTATTCGCTCTTCGGCGATTCGGAGCAGTACCGCCTCCGCCGCAGGTCCCTTTGTCAGCAGCGCCGAAGCCGCATTTACCGCCTTTGCCGAAAATATCGCAGCTTATGCCGGAGACAAACAAAACGTTTCCGTCGTGCTCGTCTCATGCGATGTCCAAAACGATGCGGCTGAAAAAGACGGCTCTCTCGCATCTTGGCTCGCCGATTACCTTGCCGCCCTCGACGGCGCCAAAAGCAGGCGCAGTGCAAAACAGTCGCTTTCTTGGATAAAAGCCGGATCGAAGGCGCCGGGTTCTCTGGGACAAAATCTCCTTTCGCGCTTTCGATAGCACCCGTGTATTCGCTTCGCCGGTTATAGCAGTTCGGGTGCGTAGGAGATAACCTTGCATAAGCGCGCATTAGGTTTTTCGTCCGCACTGCGACGTCGTTTCCGTAAAACGAAAACCGGCCGAGTCGTTTATTTATCAAAATATGAAAGTATGCGGCCTTTTACAAAACGCTTCGATACGCTATACTGACCGTATGTTTATCACTTGTCTTGACCTTGAGGGCGTGCTCGTCCCCGAAATATGGATCGCGTTCAGCGAAGCGACCGGCATTCCCGAACTGCGGCGCACGACGCGCGACGAACCGAACTACGATACGCTGATGCGTTACCGGATCGATATTCTCGACAAACACAATCTCGGTTTGAACGAAATCCGCGAAACGATTAAAAAAATCGACCCGATGCCCGGTGCAAAAGATTTTCTCGACGAACTGCGTTCGTTTACGCAAGTGCTCATCTTGAGCGATACTTTCGAACAGTTTGCCGCTCCGCTTATGGAAAAGCTCGGTCGTCCGACGATTTTCTGCAATACGCTGGAACACGACGCAAGCGGAAAGATCACCGGTTACAAAATGCGCTGCCCCGAAAGCAAACTCGCAACGGTAAAAGCGCTGCAGTCTGTCGGTTTCGAAACGATCGCGGCGGGAGATTCGTTTAACGACCTCGCGATGATCAAAGCTTCCAAAGCGGGATTTTTATTCAAATCGACGGAGCAGATTATTAAGGATAATCCTTCTCTGCCGGCATACACCGAATACTCGGAGCTCCTCGCAGGCATTAAAAACGCGATGGGGCGCTGACGGTTTTAAACCGTGATTACGCGGCGCAATTTTTTATTAAAGCGCTCCGTGTCGTCTTTCAGCATCGTTAAAAAGTCATCTCTGTCTATCGTGCCGAGCACCGCGTCCATCTCTTCGCGGTTCCGGTACGTCATTTTTCGGTAGTAATCGGTATAATCCTTTTCACGCGACGACACCGACAATGTGTACATATCGTCGGAAACGGCGGCGACGCTTTCGACGAGGTTGCGGTACTGCTCCGCGCTGCATCGCTCAAAGGGAACGCCGTAGATGCATTTCAAAAGATAGAGCGCATAGCGCGTTTTGTCGGCGAGGTAGGAAGCCGCACACGCATCGTAAAAGGCGTGCACTTTTTCCCAACTCGCGATTTCCCCGCGCTTTACTTTTTCACGCAGTTCATCGATTTTTTCGATCGGGATAATCTGTCCGCCCGCGTTGAGCCATTCGGCGTACAGCGGATGCCGCGCGATTTCCGCAAGGACGGCAGGCGAAACGGATGCGATGCCGTTTTCATCGCAGTATTCGATTATCGTTTTCGCGGCAAAATATTTAATAATTTTCCGGTATTGGTGATACGCATACGCCGGCCGAAATACCGTCGCGCCGTATCTTTTCTGGCACTGCGCGTCGGAAAGGGTAAAATCGGCGTCAGGATTTTTTTCAAAAAACGCTTTCGCTTCCGCGAGCCGCTCTTTGTCCGTATCGTCTTCGCGTGTACCGTTTGCAGTATTTCCACCTGCGGCGTCTTCGAATCCGTCGGTTGCATCCGCACTCGTCCGAATTCCGAAGCCGCGTGTTTTCCCGCGCATTCGTACATCCTCCGTTTCGTGTATACCTGATTCCGTTTGTCCGCGATGGGGCATCCGTTCTTTCGCCGTCAAACGGACGATGCGATCGAGCGCCGTCATAATCTCCTGCATCGTATCGGGAGCAAAGGGATCTGTTTCGATGTGCTGCACCGGCACGACCCGCTTATCGCGTTTTTTGAATTTGTAACGGTTTCGAACGAGGGCAAACATATCGTACATAAACCACCACGCCGGAAAAATGCGTATGCTCCGATCGCCGTTTTCCCCGAGCGCAATGAGCGAAAACGGATACGGGATATCGAGCTCGTATTGGTATGAGCCTTTTGCGATGAGGACGAACGACGCGAATCGGCTGTTGTGTTTAAAATCACTCGAAAGAGAAGGCCAAAATCCGCGCGAAGCGATGAGCTCGCCGTCGGGACTGCGCGAATTGTGATTGCTGCCGATCGTCGCGCCCGATGCGATATTCGACTGCCCCATGATAGTCGATGCGATGAGGAAAGACGAATTGTGATGCTGTTCGTGAAACGGAAATATCAAATTGTTAAGAATCTCACAGCACGACACGGTCGAATTGTCTCCGAGTACCGAATTCAAAAGCCGTGCGCCGTATTTAAGCTGGCAGTTTTTTCCGATGACGAAGCGCACCGCAACCGCCTGATAAAAGACGCGGCTGCCGGCTCCCATAATGCCGTTTACCATTTCGACGCCTTCGCCGATCTGCGACGGCTCCGCCTCCGAAGAGAGCACTGTGATGTTTTTCAATTTGAACGCGCCTTTGATGTACACGCATTCTCCGATTTCCGCATCTTTTAAAAGCGTCGTATTTTTTATGACGGCGTTGTTTTTAACAATCCCGTACGTCGCCCCTTCACAGCAAGCACCTTTTTCCGTAAGCTCGACAAATCGCTTCATAAGGGCGCCGTCTTCGCGATAGCGCGACCACAGATATGCGTCGGCGGGAATCATGCTTTTAAACGGAAGCACTTCCCGCCCGCCGTTTTCGTTTGCGACTCCGATCCATATACGGTTTTCTTCCGGCTCGCCTTTTTTTAAAATCCCTTCGCCGAATTTCGAATGCGTCGTACAGCTCATCTCCTGTATATTGAACAGCATGACGTTTTTTCCGAGCCGGTAGTTTTCAAAGTACGCGACGTTTCGGATCACGTTGTCGTCACCCGTCACGGCATTTATCAATTTGGAAGCGTAGATACCTTCTTCGAGTTCGAGGTCGTGATATTTCAGCGCGGCGTGCCTGAGCTTCCCCAAAACGATAAAACCGGAAAATGACGAATCGCGTATGAGGGAGGCGTCGAAGCATTCCGCATCGACGTAAAAGTTTTGCCACGAAGGATCGTCGGACGTGTTTTGATTTTTTTCGAGCGCTTCGATTTCCGCTTGCGTAAGGTGCCGCTTCCCCGCCGTAAGCTCGGACGGGACGGAAACGGAGAGTGAACATTTATTCGTATGCGTTACCTGTACCATAACGCTTTATTGTATATATGGACATACGACTTTGTCAAATCGTATAGGGGAAGGACTGTCTTAAAAGGCGCTTACTTTTTCGACAGACTCATCTCGGTCTTATAAGGTAGCTGCGGTCAGCTTTAATACCCCTCTTGTTACGGCGCAGAACGCCGGAGTGGTAAATCGCATGAATAAAGGGAAACGCATAACCGGCCGGAAACGGCGGCGGTTATCGTACGGCGCTTTCGCTTCCGACGAGGCACATCCATTCGGCTTCCGCCGCCAAAACGTCGCCGACATAGGCTTTACCCGACTGCTTTACCATGTGCGGTGAAACGCGCAGATTCGCGATTTCCATACGCACCGTATCGCCGGGACGCACTTGATTTCGAAACTTCACTTTATCGACCGTAGCGAGAAAAAACAAACTGTCTTCCTGAAATTTCTTTTGAAAGCTGAGCGCCGCTCCTCCCGCCTGTGCCATCGTTTCAACGAGGATAACGCCGGGCACGACGGGATACTGCGGAAAATGTCCCTTAAAAAAGAAATCGTCGTCGGTAAATTTTCGCGTGCTTACGCTGCCTTTTTCATCGCACGAAAGTATTTCATCGACGAATAAAAACGGCTTTCGATGCGGCAAAAGAGAAGCGATATCGTTCGTAACCATACAGTCCCCCGTTCGGAAAATATTAAATTCTTTTCAGTACGATAACGCCGTTATGTCCGCCGAAGCCGAATGTCGAACTCATGGCGCAGTCGACTTTGCATTCGATACCTTTGTTCGGCGTATAATTCAAATCGCAGCCGCCTTCGACATCCTGTTCGTCGAGATTGATCGTCGGGGGAATAAAGCCTTCTTCGATCGCTTTGACTGCAAACATCGCTTCGATTGCACCGGTAGCTCCGAGGCAGTGTCCTGTCATGCTCTTCGTCGACGATATGTGCAGCTTTTTCGCGTTTTCTTCGCCGAACGCGATCTTCAACATCTGCGTTTCGCAGGGGTCGTTCTTTTTCGTCGCTGTTCCGTGCGCGTTGTAATACTGCACTTCTTCAGGTTTTACGCCCGCGTCTTTAAGCGCTTCCGTCATAGCCGCCGCTCCCCAAACGCCGTCGGGGTTCGGAGCGGTCAAGTGATAACCGTCGCTCGTTCCGCCGTAGCCTGCGAGTTCGGCGTATATCTTTGCGCCGCGTTTTTTCGCATGTTCGTATTCTTCGAGCACGAATACCGCGCTGCCTTCACCCATGACAAAACCTTCGCGCCTTTTGTCGAAGGGACGGCTTGCTGCTGCGGGATTGTCGGCAAAAGAAGTCGAAAGCGCGTGGAGCACTTCAAAACCCGCGATGCCGAATCCGTTGATCGTACTCTCGGCTCCGCCGGCGAGGCAGATATCGCGCCGGCCGCCTCTGATAAAATCGAGTGCATCTCCGAGTGCGTCCGAACCGCTCGCGCATGCAGTCGTCACCGTGTGTGCCGGCCCGTGAATGCCGAGAGCCATGGAAATGTTACCGCATGCTTCATTCGGAATCAGTTCGGGAATCGTCATAGGCGGCAGACGGTGCTGCGGACTCTGCGAATATTTGATGCAGCAGTCTTCGTTCACTTCAAAACCGCCGATACCGACGCCCATAAAGATCGCAGCGTCTTTGATAACATCGCTGTTCGCTTCAATAGATGCATCATCGAGCGCCATTTTTGCCGCGGCGACCGCATACTGCGAAAAGCGCGCCATCTTGCGCGCCGCTTCGGGATTCATATACTTGGTCGCGTCGAAGTTTTTTACTTCGCCCGCATACCGCGCTTTAAATGTACTCGCATCGAAATGCGTGATGAGCGCAACTCCGCTTTTACCCGCTTTTGCCGCAGCCCACGTTTCCGCAACCGAATTTCCGATCGGGGTAATCGCCCCGATACCCGTTATCACAACCCGCCTCTTTTCCATAACCGCCAACTCCTGTTCATTCCGTTATAAAATTACTAATCAATAACATAAAAGCGTCTCCAAAAATCCGGCATGGTTTTCGGAGGCGTCCATAGCCTCACGCGCCCATGCCGCCGTCTACGCCGAGCACTTGGGCCGTAACGTATGCCGACAGATCGCTTGCCAAAAACAGCACCGCGTTTGCGACGTCTTCGGTTTGCCCTGCACGTTTGAGCGGAATCTGAGCGACCCACGCTTCGCGCGCTTTTTCGTTCACCGCCTTTGTCATGTCCGTTTCGATATAGCCGGGCGCTACGGCGTTTACGCGTACGCCGCGGGAACCGACTTCTTTTGCAAGGCTTTTCGTATAGCCGATAAGACCAGCTTTACTCGCGCTGTAGTTGACCTGACCAGCACCGCCGTGTATGCCGACGATGCTCGACATATTGATTATCGAACCTGATTTTTTGTGAATCATATCGTTTGAAACGATCTGCGTTGCAACGAACACCGCAGTGAGATTGACATCGAGAACTTTTTGCCAATCTTCGATTTTCATGCGGAACGAAAGACCGTCCTTTGTGATGCCCGCGTTATTGACGAGCACGTCGAATCCCCCGGAAGCCGAAAGCGCTTCTTTAACGACTTCCGAAAGGCGGGCGGCATCTCCCGCATCGGCGACAAGTTCGTGAAAAGCCGTACCGTGCGATGAGGCGAACCGTTCCAGCTCCGATTTCGCTTCCGACGGATGCGAGCAGAGCCCCCATACTTCAGCGCCTTCGCGCAAAAAAGTTTCTACAATCTTTCGACCGATACCGCGGCTCGATCCCGTGACGAGCGCCTTTTTATCTGCAAGCAGCATCACTCGACTCCGCCTATCGATTCGGCCGAATTGACAGGCGTGCTCGGCCGCTTTTCGCCGAAAGGAGAATCGCGCCAAAGCCCGCTCAGCACTTTGCCGACACCCGGCTCAAGCACGCGCCATCCGTTTGCGGAATCCGCATCCATGACGTCGGCGAGCACTTTTTCTTCCAGAGTCCACCGTACCGGGTTTGTCAAGTGCAGCACCGCATTTTTTTTCGCATCGCTTCCTTTGAGAACTTTTTCTCCGGTTACGTTGCTGAACAAATCGATTTTAGGATCGGCGAACGTTACGTCCGCGATCGCTTTTTCAAATTCGTCGGCGGCTTTTTGCATGAGCGGACAATGGAAGGGACCGGCGACCGAAAGCCTGATCGCACGCCGAGCACCCGCTTCGGTACACGCTTTTTCGGCTGCGGCAAGACCGTCGGCCGTACCGCTGATAACCGTCTGTTTGGCGCTGTTTAGATTTGCAGCGTACACGTCTTTAAGACCTGAACAGATTTCCTGCACCTTTTCCGGCGGCAAACCGATAATCGCGCTCATGCCCGGAGCATGACCTGCATTTGCGGAAGCGATTTCTTCGCACACGCGCTGCATTATATCGCCGCGCTTTTGCACGACACGGATGAGGTCTTCAAACGAAAGCACACCCGAAATGCCGAGCGCCGGAAATTCGCCGAGGCTGAATCCCATAGCAGCGGACGGCACGATACCCTTCGATTTCAACGCTTCGGAAACCATGAGAGACGCGGACGTGATCGCGAGTTGACTGTTGTCGCTGCGGCTCAATTCCGCCTGATCCGTTTCCCACAAAAGCTTTGCCATATCCCTCCCGGTAATCGATGAAACGGAATCGAGCAGCGTACGCGCTTCGGGAAAAGATTCGCACACGTCTTTCATCATGCCGGGTTCCTGTGCGCCCTGACCCGGAAACAAAAAAGCATATTTTTTCATTGGTACCTCGTCAAAATCAAAATGACAAAACACGATATTTTGTCATACTCAATACAATTATATAATAGTGAAATTACGGGTTTTGTCAAGGTAAAAACGACAGATAAAAACGAATAAGGTATGCTCCGTCATTCAAATCAAAATCGTTATTAAATTTCGTGCACCCTAAAATCCCGCAGGCAGCGGAGCGCACACCGTAAGCATTTTCCCGCTTAGCGGATGCGGAAACGAAATCGAATACGCATGCAGAAAAAGCCGTTCGGCCTTTTCCCCGCCGTAGCGTTCGTCGCCTAAAATCGGCATGCCGCGAGAGGCGAGGTGGATACGGATCTGATGCGTGCGCCCCGTAATCGGCTTCGCTTCAACCCTTAACAATTTTTTCCCGTCCCTCGTGCATTCGCCGAGCAGTGCAAAATCGGTGTGCGCAAAGCGCCCGTCTTTTGCTTCGCCCCACATGCCGCTTCCGCCGATTTTGCCGATTTTGCTTTCGACGCTGAAGTACGCTTCGGGCGATGCGAAAGGTTTTGCGGCGAGGGCGCGGTACGTCTTTTTCACGCCGCCGTTTTCGAAGAGTTCATGCATACGCGCGTTGACCGATCGCTGTTTTGTAAAAAGCAGCACGCCGCTCGTCGTCCTGTCGAGGCGGTGCATGATACCCGCATACGGCCTGTTTCGAAGCGACGGATCTTTTTTCCACAACCAAGCGATGACCGCATCGTGCATATTGCCGCGCTTTCCCGCAACCGTCGGCTCCGTAAGAAAGCGATCGGGTTTATCGACGATTATCAAACAATCGTCTTCGTATAAAATCGATTTTTCCGAAAGCTCGAAAAATATGTCGTCGTTTTGTTTTTCGTAAAAAAATTTTTCTCTGTCGATTTTTACTGCGATGCGGCATCCCTTTTTTACCGTGTACGCAGGTATTCGCCGCTGGGTGCCGTCGCCGAATACCGCGCCTGCGACGATGAGGCGGCGTATTTTCGAATTGCTTACGGGATTTTCGCCGCTCAAATATTGTATCAGTTTTTTTCTCAAAAGCTCGTCGAGACGGGAAGTTTCATCGGCAATAAAAAAAATCGTTTCCACCGAGCAGCCGCTTTTATGCGGATCCTTCGCGCTACAAAAGCGTAATGCCTAAGTCGGCGCAGTCTTTAATCATTTTTTTCGGCCAAATACTCACCTGTGTTTCGCCGATGTGCGCTTTTCTGAGCAAAAACATGCACAACCGCGACTGTCCGATGCCGCCGCCGAGCGTTTGCAGCAGTTCGCCTTTTAATAATTTTTTGTGAAATTCGAATTTTTCGCGATCGATACAGCCCCGCTCTTTGAGCTGCGCTTTCAACGATTCGGGAGAAACGCGGATGCCCATTGATGAAAGTTCGAGCGGCGCTTTGAGGACGCTGTTCCACACGATGATGTCGCCGTTTAAGCCGCGGTGTCCGTCGCCCGTTTCGGTAATCCAATCGTCGTAATCGGGCGCGCGTCCGTCGTGAACGGAACCGCTCGCCATTTTTCCGCCGATGCCGGTTATAAACACCGCGCCGTATTTCTTTGCAGCCCTCGCTTCCCGTTCGTGCGGACAGAGAGCCGGATATTCGCGTTCCAAATCATCGGCATACAGCAGCGTAATATTTTCCGGAAGAGACGGCGTAATCGCAGCGTAGTGATCGTAAATATAAAACTCTGCGCGCTTGAGGCAGCGGTAGATTTTTTTTACGATTTCGTGCAGATAAAACACCGTCCGATTTTCAGGCATAATCGCCATTTCCCAATCCCATTGATCGACGTACAGCGAATGAATCGCATCGAGCGTTTCGTCGGGACGGATCGCATTCATATCGGTGTAAATGCCGAAGCTCGGCTGCATACCGAGTTCCGTCACTTTGAGCCGCTTCCACTTGGCGAGCGACTGTACGATTTCCATGCGCTTGTTTCCCATATCTTTTACCGGAAACGATACCGGCTCTTCGACACCGTTCAAATCGTCGTTTATGCCGAGTCCGCTCTGCACGAAAAGAGGAGCGGTGACGCGCGTCAAATTCAATTCGGTTGAAAGCGCCGTTTGAAAAAAATTTTTTATCAAAACGATAGCGTGTTCCGTTTCTTTCGAATTCAGTATCTGCTTGTAATGCTGCGGCAATTCATTCATAAAAACATCCGTGATCGATAATCGGAGACTTCCAAAAAACGGTCGAGTTCCCGGAAGCCTGCGATTGTTAAATTTGATTATGCACCGTGATAATCGATGAGCGTCGTAACACGTATGGGCTCAAGCGCTTCTCTGTAATGCAGGTCGGAAAGTCCTATGACGCCGAAAAAATCGGAAACGATGCCGCCGCCCTGTTCGATAAGGCTGCGGGAAGCTTGGAGTGTTCCGCCCGTCGCGATCAGATCGTCGACGATGAGATAGCGTTTCCCTTTTTCAATGTCGGATTTATGCGCTTCGATTTCCGCTTGTCCGTATTCGAGCGAATACGCACACGTATATTTATCGCCCGGAAGCTTTCCTTTTTTGCGTACGAGCACGAGCGGGATCCCCATGCGAAGCGCAAACGGAGCGGCAAATAAAAAGCCGCGCGATTCGACGCCAGCAACCGCATCTAAATTTTTATCGCCGTATATGTTTACCATGCTGTCGATGCAAAATGAAAACGCCTGCGGGTTGACGAAGATGCCGGTGATATCGTAGAAAAGAATACCCGGCTTCGGGAAGTCGGGAACACGACGGATCGCTCCGTCGAGCACGTCAAGATCGCTCATAGTTATCAATTTTAATGAACGGACTTCACCTCGTCAATACGAAGGTTTAAACAAATCTTTTTTTCGTATTCCGCCGTCAAAGAGCCACGACTTCTTTACGCTGCGCTGCAAATGAAACCGCGATATCCGTACCGGCAGTCGTTTTTGTATTCATCGCTAAAAGTTCGGGCACGGTATATTTAACTTTTTCAATAAGCGCATCGAGTGAACCGGATTCAAGACAGAGTCCGGGTACATCGTCACTCGTCGCAGTCCATACGGCAGCTTCAGGATCCCAAATCGTTTTTATCCTATATTCCATATCAATATCGTATCATGATTGGCGCCTGAGTACAAGGTTCAAAAATTACTTAATTTCGAAGTTTGCAGCGGCAGCCCCCTTCGGATCAATCGGCGCATCCTCAACCGTTCGGTACCGTACTCGTTTTGACGACGTACGTTCCCATATTTATTCGGCGTGTACGCACATCTTCGAGGTAAGCTTCGAGCGAAGCGGCATCGTTTTCCGCGACGGCTTTTTTTATAAGCGTAAGCTGCTTTTCAAAGGCTGCGATATGCGAAAGAAGTTCGTCTTTATTTGCGAGAAAAAGTTCCGTCCACAAGGGCGCGTTGATCATCGCGATGCGCGTCAAGTCTTCAAAGCTTCCGCCGCCGAATTCGGTAATCGTTTCGTCTTCGGCGCTTTTGACCATGGCGGATGCGATGACGTGGCACAGCTGACTCGTAAAAGCGATTTTTCGATCATGATTTTTGCAATCCGTTTCGACGATGCGCGCAAAGCCCATCGCGGCGATGAGGCTTTTTATGAGTGCGATGTTTTCGGCTTTATTCGAAGGCTGCAGCATCAAAATATAATTTCGCCCTTTAAAATATGCACCGTTCGAGTTGACATATCCTTCCTTTTCACCGCCGGCCATCGGGTGCCCGAAGATACAATCGACGTCGTTCCTCGAAAAATCTGCAAGTCCGTCGGCTAAAAACGTTTTGACGCCGCTTATGTCGGTAACGATCGATGCGCTTTTAAAATCGTTTCGGTGCGCTTTAATAAATTCGAGCGTCGCGTGCGGATAAAGGCAAATATATACGATATCGCACTGAGAGAGCATGGCGCCCGCATCGCTCGGAGCAAAGCCCTCGTCGATAACGCCGTCGCGGACGGCAGCGTCGAGCGTTGCGCCAAGCGCATCGCATGCAAAAATTTTTCCTCGAGCTTCCGGCATGTCGAGCACGTTGGCGCGGATGGCTTTTGCAACGGAGCCGCCCATGATGCCGAGCCCGACGATGCCGTACAGAGCATCCCGAAGATTACTCATCGCATTCATAATTTCCCCCATAAATTGTGCGCATTATGCACGGTGTCGTTACACGCTTCGTCTTTCGATTTCCGCAACGCGGGCGAGCGTTTTCATCAGCGAAGCGAATTCGTCGGGACGCAGGCTTTGCTCGCCGTCGCACAGAGCGCGGCTCGGATCGTTATGCACTTCGATAATAAGGCCGTCTGAGCCTGCCGCGACGGCGGCTTTTGCAAGAGTCGGTACCATCCAGCTCATGCCGCACGCGTGGCTCGGGTCGATGATAACCGGAAGGTGACTCACTTTGTGCAGATACGGAACGGCGCTCACGTCGAGGCAGTTACGCGTATAGGAATCGAAGGTACGCACGCCGCGTTCACAAAGGATGACGTTTTCGTTGCCGCTTGCCATAATGTATTCGGCGGACATGAGCAGTTCTTTAACCGTTGCCGCCATGCCGCGTTTTAATAAAATCGGTTTTCCGGCTTTGCCCATCTCTTTTAATAAATCGAAGTTTTGCATATTGCGCGCGCCGATTTGAATCACGTCGACGTCGGCAAAATACTGCAGCTGGCGTACGTCCATCAATTCGGTAACGATCGGAAGTCCTGTCTCTTTTTTTGCCGATTTTAAAAATTCAAGACCTTGTGCACCGAGCCCTTGAAACGCATACGGAGATGTGCGCGGTTTAAATGCGCCGCCGCGAAGCAATTTTGCACCTGCTTTTTTCACTGCTTTCGCAATCGCGACAACCTGCTCTTCGCTTTCGACGGAACACGGACCCGCAATCACGGGAACCGTATTGCCCCCGAAACTTACCGCATTTCCTCCCGTACCGACGGTGATGACCGTATTGTCGGGATGAAAGGCACGGTTCGCCATTTTGTACGGAGCCGTAACACGCTTTACGTCTTCGACAATCGGATTCGCGATAACGCTTTCCGTATCGAGTTTTGTCGTATCACCGAGCAAGCCGAGGATCGTCGCTTCCTCTCCGCACGAAACGTGAACGCCGTAGCCTCTTTCTTTCCAGTGCCGGATAAAATCCTGCATCTCGGCATCCGTCGCATTTTTTTTCAAAATAACAATCATCGCATACCCCTTTTAATAATTTAAAATCAACAACCCCGACACAAGCGTCGGGGTATTAAACCCTCCGCACGAATAAAAAAGGGAACTCCGAAGAGTTCCCTCTGTTTACCTACTTTCAGTAAAACACATACGCAGCCTTAGGCCGGCGGGACTCTTCCGCATACAGAGAAAAAGCGATAGCGATAATAAGAGTATGCTGCAGGCAAGCCGCCCGCAGAAAGTGAGCGCATATCGTTTTTTACGGAAAAGCCGTGTTTCATGGTTTTACTCTAGCGAAAAACAATCGCGTTTGTCAAGGGTGTTGCCGAACTACCGCATATCATTTTCCGAAGTCCGTGTCCACAAACATCTGTCTACTTCAGCGCTTCGGCAACCGATTCTCCGACCAGTTTGCCGCTCGTCATAGCCCAGCCGACGCCGGATGAAGGCGGAAAACGCTCGCCGAACACGCCGCCTACGAATTCGCCTGCGGCATATAAGCCTTCAATCGCCGTACCGTCTTTTTTGAGTACCTGCAATTTTTCATTGATTTGGACCCCGCCGAGCGTCGTGCTGTAACGCAGGCACTGTTCGACAAGATAATACGGTCCTTTATCGCTCAATGCGATCGTCGCTTTTCTGCCGAAGTTGGGGTCTTCGCCTTTCGCCGCGTACGACTTATATGCTTCAAATGTTTTTTCAAGACCTGCGGCATCCATACCGACCCTTTCGGCAACTTCTTTCAGCGAATCACCGTGCGCGAACACCGTTATGCCCGTACCGTTTTCTTTGAGCCACTGCTCTTTATCCGCTTCGGAAAAATATTTTCGTTCGATGGCACTCGACGTATACACATCGAAAGCGGCTTTGTCCATAAGCATGAATACTCTGCCCGCCTTCGCCATGGCATCCACCAATTTGGCATCGGTACCCGTTTCGTTGACAATTCTTTTACCCGCCATATTCACCAGGATAGTACCTGTCGTACGGTAAGCCGTCAAACACTGCGGCTTGGTATGCTGGGATGAATTGCCTTTTCTGATGCCGTGACCTGCAACTGCGACATATTCCATATTGATAAGCTTGGCGCCGAGAGGTTCCACCATCGTCAAGCCGTCTCCCGTATTGGCAACGGATCCGCTGTTCGGGAGTTTTTTCAATTCTTTTGAAATATAGCGATTGTCATAACAATAGCCGCCCGTCGCCAAAATGACGGCGTCGGCATTGATTTTATAATCGGCATCTTCGCCGTGTGCCCATGCACCCGTCACCTTGCCGTTATCCGTAATCAATTTATAAGCCGGAGTATTGAGTTTCACTTCCACGCCCTGTGCACGCAATACGTCGTAAAGATTTTTTATTAATCCTGCTCCCGACCTTGAAATATGCATACGTGCGCGTCCTACGCGGTATTCGGCGCTTGCCCTTCCCGTGTCATCAGCATAATCGACACCGCTGTCATCGAGCCAGTCAACTGCTTCTCCGGAATATGTCGCAAGCAGCGTAACGGGAATATCGTCATTTTTATTATTGCCCACTTTCAATAAATCTTCTTTTGCCGCTTCGGGAGAATCTTTTTCTTTTTGTGTACGCGTACCTTGTGCAAAGGTGGAACTGCTCGACATAGCCGTCGCTCCGCCCACATACGCCATCTTTTCAACGACCAATACTTTTAGGCCTTTTTGCGCCGCGCGAAGAGCTGCCGTCATGCCTGCCCCTCCCGCTCCGACGACCAAAACCTGCGTATTCAATTCTTTTGTCGCAACCGTCCGAGCCTCCGTCTTTTGCACTTTTTTCAGCGCCGCCGTATCGGCTCCCGACGACGCCAATGCCGTCTCGACCGCCGCAAGGATGGCTTTACTCGAAATCGTACAGCCCGCGATCGTATCCACCGCCAAGCTTTGCGCTTTGACGATTTTTCCGGGCAGCTGTTCCACCGCATTGCTTCCGATCCCTTCCGTTTCATTTTGTTCGGTAATGACAATTTTTTTGATGGAGCGTTCGTCCACCGTAACGTTGAGTTTGATAAGGCCGTGAAACCCTTGCGCTTGACCGGAATACGTTCCCGGTTTGAACGAAGCTTTTTTTTCAGGCACCTTTCCCGATTTGCATGCGAATAAACTTACCGCCGTCAAAAGCGCCGTAAGCACCTTTACCGATTTTTTCATAATTTCCTCCTACTATAAAAAAACAGAGTGTCAGGATAACAACGTTGCAACCTTCATATCAACGGTTCGATTTTTTCACTTTGCTTTTTATTAATTACGTTTAGATACACTAACACGGTTCGTTCCTGACGTCAATCTCGTACATCTTACGCTCTCAGCTCATTGTCTGCGTTCTCATCTGCTTGTTCGCAAAACAAATCGTGCTCTCGTTTTCGAAGCCGTCGCCCGAAATGACGGTATCGTAACCCTTTTCAAGTCTGCGGATAAAAGTGTCCGCATTTGCAAGGCGGGCAGCAGCGATAATCTGCGCATCGCTTGCTTCCAAATTACCGTAAGCGATACTGTCCCGTATCAACGTAAAGCGGGGCTTGGCTGTCGAAAAAGTAACCGACTTTTGAGACAGCCTCTCGGATGCCGTATGCTAAACGCATCGCTGGGCGCCGCTTGCGTAACTTTTCCGTACGCCCCTCTGACTGCCCGCCGTCGTACCGGCCGGTATATCCGCCGCTTCGGTATGTACTCACTGTGCATAAAAGTAGACAGTTTGTACATATCATCTACTTTAATAGTATAAAAAAGTATACAGTGTCTTATTTTGTTTTCATTGGGTAACCTTTTTTGTTTCGATATAAACATATAATTAATTATATTACAAGGAATTATATGATTTGTCGAAAAACGTGAAAAATAAATTATTTGGCATAATATTTGCATATAAATAATCGAGAGTTCAACTTTCGGAGGGATATATCGGAGCGTGACAAATACCGGCGGTTGAGAAGAGGCGGCCGCTCGGCTATATGAACGCGTTTTTACGATGGAGCACACGTATGAAAAAACAAAGCGATACCGTTTACGCTCTGTACCTCAATGAAGTCAAAACGTACCGTTTGCTGACGGCGGAAGAAGAAAAAGCGCTATTGGAGCGCATTGCCGAAGGCGACGAAGCTGCACGAAAGCGCTTTATCAATTCGAACCTGCGCCTCGTCATCAGCATCGCAGGGCGCTTTGCGGATTCGTATACGCCCTTTATGGATTTGATACAGGAAGGCAATATCGGTTTGATGACCGCTCTTTCGAAATTCAAAACATCGTTTCATACTCGATTTTCGACGTATGCTTACCCGTGGATTTTGCAATACATGCAGCGCTACGTACACACAAAATCGACGGAAGTCTATATCCCCGATAACAAAATCGAATTGTTTCGGAAAATCAACGAAGCGCGTATGGAGCTTTTTGCGAAAAACGGTTTTGCGCCGTCAGATGCGGATATCGCACGCGTGTTGAGCATCGAAGAAAAAACGGTGCGCGACATCGCGGTCATGCCGTGGAACGTCGTAAGCCTCGATGCTCCGTGCAGCGAATACGACGATACCGCGTTCGGCGACAGCATACCCGATATGAGTGCAGGGCCGGAAGAAACGGCGATCGGCAGGATTTTAAAACAGGAAGTCCGCTCGTTTATCGATACGCTCCCGAAAGGCGAGAGTCGTGTCATGTGTTGCCGTTACGATTTCGACAGCATGGAACAGCGGACATTATTTGAAACGAGCAAGCTGCTCGGCGTATCTTCGGAAACCGTACGCAAAGCTGAAATACGTGCAGTGCGTTTTATAAAAGAAAACGCACCCATTTTCGGCGAAGCGAAAGAGGAGACGCTGACGGCATAACCATACCGCATAGAGAACATCGGAGACAGAGAGAGTGACATACCGCTGCAGAGTGATACGGGCGCTTTGCAGCGGTTTTTTATCAATTTAATGTTGTCTATTAGGTTCAATTTCGAGTTTTCTAAAACTCGCAGGACTGTCGAAAAAGTAAGTAACTTTTAAGACAGACCCTTTTCCGTCTGTTTTACGAATCGATTGAATATCAAATTTTGAAAACAAATAAAAATGTACGGAGGCGACTTTCAGGCCGCGTGACAAAACGACCGGAAGCAAGCGCGATGCGGCGCTCAAGCGGGAAACCTGCGTGCGATTTTGTGCGTTCAGCTTGCGGAAGCGGTGTTTAAAAGCACAACCGCGGCATTTATACGGCGAGTTTGCAACGCAAACTCGTCAGTAAGCGCAGCGAACGGCGTAGCCAGCGGACGAAGTTCTCGCCGAAAGTATAGCTTTATTGGCTGATACTTTCAAAACCCCGCTTTTCTACTGATAATTTTCACTAAGCGGAAAACCGTAAGCGTCGTGTCCGGGGTATACGAGCGTGTTCGGCGGAATCTCTTTTTTGATTAAGGCAAGACTTGCATACATTGTGCGCTCATCTCCGCCCGGCAAATCGGTACGACCGCAGCTGCGGTAAAATACCGTGTCGCCCGAGATGAGCTCATTTCGTTCTGCGCTGTAGAGGCAAACCGAGCCGGGCGTATGTCCCGGCGTATGCACTATCTTCCACTTTGAAAGAAAAGCGCTCACGCCGCCGTCTTCGCACGGGATGATTTCTTCGAGCGTCTCGCATCCGGAAAACGTTATGTCGCAAAGAGGCATATCGCGAAGCGTACGGGCTATCGCTTCAATGCCCATCAAGCGAAGCGATTCGATTTGAGCCGAAGTACCTCCGAGCAGGCACGCATCGTCTTTGTGAACGGCGATCGGACAGGCGGGGTAGGCACGCTTTAAAATCGGAAGCCCCAAAATGTGATCGAAGTGTCCGTGCGTTAAGATAATTGCGCGCGGCTCTTTTTTGTGCTCTTTAAGCCATGCGGTGATTTTCGTTTCATCACCAGAGAGGGCGCAGGCGGCGGGATCGACGATGTATACGGTATCGCCTGCAAGCGGCACGATATATGTGTTTACGCCGAGCGGTCCGGTTCGCAAAATTGTTAATGCTTCCATAATGCCCCCGTTTTGTTTTCGCCGTTCCTTTATAAAAAAGCCGTCCCGAAAAGAGACGGCTTTACCGATGTTTAGACGAGATAGTCGCCCGACGGCGGCGTTTCGTCGTTTTCGCCCTTATATGCGGGAGAAGCGAAGGGTTCTTTGTCCTGTGCGGCTTTTTCCGCAGCTGCGTAGGCCTTTGCGTCTTCTGTCGTTTGCGTCGTGTCCGGCACATCGGAGGAGTACGCATTTTCGCCGTTGGCTGTGTCGTCTTTTTGACGGGAAAAGCTCACTGCAAGTTTTCGACCACGGTAATCGTAACCGTTGAGCGCGGCGATCGCTTTTTCCGTATCGTCTTTGAACAGCTGCACGAACGAATAATTTGCGAGCACGCGGATATCGCCGATTCTGTCGCGGTCGAGGCCGGCGACGCTTACGAGCAGACCTACGAGGTCGCGCGGATATACACGTCTGTTTCGCCCGATGCTGATAAATATCGTTGCGGCAAGCGATTCGTCGATCTGTACGCGCGGATGCGGAGTATGCGCTTCATCACGAAGTTCGTCGGCAAGCGATTCTCCGTTTTCTCGTCGATCGTCGTATGAAGATCTGCCGTAGGGGGCGTCTTTGAAATTTCGCGTGCCTCGCACACCGTGCAGCGAAGCGCCGTTTCGTCTCGTGTTTGAAGTTCCGTGAAATTTCCCCTGCATCTCTTTTGTCAGATACGCGGCGACGTACATACGTTTCGAAAACGGAATCGTCCGTTTGAATATTTTTTTCAAGTCGTTGAGCAGATCCGGATTTTCTTCGGTCATCACTTTGTTCAGCGCGTTTTTCAAAAAAGACACTACGCGCTCTTTGTCGATTTCAATCTCCCGTTGGAATGCCATATCGTTACCTCTTCAAATCAAAATAAAAATTACTGAATCTTTGCTGCAAAACCCGAGCCTATTTTTTGAAAACCGTTGCGCTCAAACAGAGCGACGAGGCTGTCGGGTATAATCGTGTTTGCAGTGACTACATAACGCTTGCCCCGCTTTTGAAGGTCTGCGAGGCAAAGTGAAAAAAGTTCGCTTCCGATGCCCAATCCGCGATACGGTTCGGACACGAAAAAACTTGTTAAGACGGCCGTCGTTTCAATGCGGGACGAAACGCTCGCCGCCGTAATGCATCCAGCAAAATCGCCGTTTAATGCGCGGCAGACAAAACCGCTTTGATGTACGGATTCTCCGAATGCGAAAAGCTGCCGCCATAATTCGGAAACGGCATTTGCAATTTCATCGGAGTCGATATCGTTAGATAAAATACCGTAAAAATCGCGTACGGATGCCGAATGAAAGATACAATCCCTGTCCCGTGCGGAATCGTATTCCTGAAACGTGAAGTCGTCTCGAATCAAATCGTCGTTTTCTTCGACAATATGATCGAGCTTTTCCAAACCCCATATTTCGCGTAAACCGTTGTACCATCCGCCGATATATTCGTGCAGCTTTTTGTTTTTAAAGCGGTACCATTTTTTTTCGGCTTCAGGAAATCGTTTTAAAACAATCTTGAAATTTCTGAACACCCCCCTTCCCGAATGCAAAACATCCTGCAGCTCGGCACGGACAAGCGGCGCATATACGGAAGCGGCGAAAGCTTCCCGCAATTTAAAACCCGCCGCGGAATCCCATTCGGGCAATGCATAATACCGTACTTCATCCAACCTAACCGATGCCGCGTCAACAAGCGTACCCGTTTCAGCGTCGACGACGAAACGCCGCTCCTGATTTTCGATCGCATCCGCGATTGCGTCTGCAAGCGTTCCGGTCAAATCGAAAGTCATATCGATTTATTTCGCGCCCTAATCGCCTTTGACAATTTCCGCCCGCGTTTTGACGACACGGCTGATAAGACCGTACTGCGCCGCTTCGTCCGCGTCGAGCCAGTGGTCGCGATCGGTATCTTTTGCGACCTGTTCTTCGTTCGTACCCGTTTCTTCGGCGATGATGCGGTTGAGTTTCGCATGCGTTTTTGCAAGCTCTTTCGCGTGGATTTCGATGTCCGTCGCGACGCCTTTCATGCCGCTCATCGGCTGGTGAATGAGATAGTGGCTGTTCGGAAGCCCCGCGCGCCTGTCTTTCGGAACAGCAAGCAGCACGAGGGCGGCTGCGCTTGCAACCAACCCCATGCCGATGAGGACTACCGGAGATTTGATAAAGCGAATCATATCGAAGATTGCAAAACCCGCATCGACATCCCCTCCGGGCGAATCGATATACATATAAATCGTTTTTTCATCGTCTGCCGCTTCAAGTACGAGCAGCTGCCGCACGACTTTATCCGCCAAATCTTTATTGATTTCGCCCGACAGGATAATCTGCCGCGTCTTTAAGAATTTTTCCGTAAGCGGATCGGGCATTTCCGGCATTTTTTTCTTTTCATCGTCTTCATCATCGTCGCATCGAGGCGACATCGTCACATACTTATACACGATTGCTCCTAACAATTCCAACTTTCCGTCAGCGCATCAGCTGAAGGTCGAGTTTTGAAAATAAATAAAATCGTGCGGAGGCGAGGTTCCGGCACACAGGTGAGTTTGCAGAGCAAACTCGGTAGTGAGGCAAAGCCGAACGAAGTTCTCGCCGAAAGCATATTTTATTATTATATACTTTCAAAACTCGATATTCAATTCGCTATAATAAGTTTAATTTCGAGTTTTTTAAACTCGAAATTTTCCATCCGTTTCGCTCACCGACTGAATGGCGAGTTTGGAAATCAAATCAAATTATGCTTACGGCGAGGTTCCGGCTGCGTGCCGTTTCGAGCGTTATGCCTGCGAAAGCCTGCCCTAAAAGCTCGACCGCGGCTAAGCGGACGGGTTCTTGCCGTAAGCACAGCTTTATCGGTTAACATTTTCCAAACTCGCCATTCAATCTAATAATATACTGAAATAATGCGTTGTGAGCAAGGCGGGATTTTCGTCGTGTTCGTACGCCCGACACTGTGATAGCGGAATATGGAAACTTGCGCTATAATCAATATATCCCGATGTAAAGCAGAGGTGGAATGTGGCGTACGAAACGCTTTTTGAACAGATAAAAACGGTACCGCAGGAACACCTTGCGGATATCGAAAATTATGTCGAATATATTTTGTACCGTTACAAAAAGAATACCGAACAAGCGCAAGGACGCGATTTATCGCAATATTTCGGCAGTGTAAACATACGGCGCGACGGTCTTGCAATGCAAAAGGAAATGCGGAATGAATGGGATTGATTGTCTGGCGGACACCAATGCGCTTATTTATCTTCTTTCGGGAGATTCTTGTATGAAACCTTATCGAAGACGGAGGTAAAATGCCGGAAGAACAAACGGAAGCGTCATTGGCTTTTTCTCGGACACGCGCCGACCACGCGACGGAAATCCTCGAAGACTATACCGAAGTCATCGCAAAGATAATAAAAGAAAGGGGCGAATGCCGCGTTATGGATCTTGCGCGGTATTTCGGCGTGAGCCATGTATCCGTTATCCAAGTTTTGCAGCGATTGAAAGCCAACGGTTTTATAGAAAACGAAGCGCGCAAACCGATAATCCTTACCGAAGCAGGCTATGCGCTTGCGCGAAAATGTACGAAGCGTCACGGCATTGTCCGAAGCTTTTTATTGAAAATCGGTGTGAGTGAAAAAACCGCGATGATCGACTCCGAGGGCTTGGAACATCACATCAGCTCCGAAACGCTCGAGTGCATGAAAAACTTTATAGCCGAGCGGTAAATTCCCGCATCGTTTTTTTTCTATACTTTTTGATTTTTTCTCTTGACAAATATCGGTAGTATGCACTACATTTATGGCGGATGGTATGTAGTTTTTACTACGTATCGTCCGCCGGATATATATTCGGCAAAAGGAAAAACCGGCTTTTGTATGTAGTATATACTACATCATTGACCGGAGATTTTGTTCAAGCGGTGATTGAATGATCGCCGCTTTTTATAGGAGGTACGATAAAAAGCCCCGTCTGAAGTATCGCCGTCGCTTTTTATCTCGAGTTTGCTTGG
>NZ_AVQI01000049.1 GCF_000468115.1 Treponema socranskii subsp. socranskii VPI DR56BR1116 = ATCC 35536 | reverse complement strand
TTTGCGAGCGTCTCCTATCACACGGTGCGACGCACAACGTCACTCCGTGTGTCCTCACAAGGAATCGCAGTCGGCTTTTATACCTTTTATTCCGAAAGGATGAAGTTTCCACTGCGGCAGCCTTAACGCCGCTTCAGTTTCCGGGTGTAAAAAATTCTACGATGTCTTTTCGCAAACATTCGACGGCAGCCTGCTTATTTCCGTCCGTCAAATAATTAATAAGCTGTTTGTGATAATTTGCGCCGCTCTGTACCCGCGTAAGGTGCAAGGTTTTCCAATACGAACGCACATAGGCAATGCCGAGCGCACGCATAACGGCGGCAAGCTGTTCGTATGAAAAAGCGTTGTTCGAAAACGAAAAAAGCGTCAAGTGAAACGTGCAATTTTTTTCCCAGTGTTCGAGCGCCTCTCGCTGCTCCGGCTTACTGTAATCCTTATACACCAATTCTTGCAGCTGCACTATCCGCTCATCCGTTATCGCATCCCAATTCCGATCGAGATATCCGCATTCCAATACGACACGGTAATCGAGCATCTCCGAAACCGTCCTATCGGAAATCGATGATACTTCATATCCGAAGCGCGGTATACTTTTTAATAATTTTTCATTGCACAGCGAAATAAGCGCTTCACGAATCGGCGATTTGCTTACGTCAAATTCGTCGACAAGAGATTTTTCCGTGATGATGTCACCGGATTTATATTCATCGCGGATAATACGCTGAAGGATAATATCGTAATACACATCTTTCAGCGTATTGTTCGAATATTTTTCTCTCGTCGCTGCCATGCTCGGAAACCTTATTTTTCCAACATGATATGCAGTATTTCGGTATCGGTGGAACGCATGCCTTCGCGACCCACGCGTCCGAAGCTTCGTATCGTATCTTCCGCCGATTCTTTTACGAGACCTTCACCGCTTTTAAATGCGACGCCTTCGTGCGAGCCGAGTTCAAATCCCAATATGGCGGCGTCTACAGCCGATGCGATTTTTGCCGCGCACGACGGTTTTGCTCCGTCACACACGATACCGCCTACATCGGCAAGCGTATTCGTAATCGTACGCGCAACGGCATCTTCATCGCCGCCGTGCAAATACGTGATGCCGCATCCCGCTCCGGTCGCAGCGCATACCGCCCCGCAAAACGCACTCAAACTGCCGATATACCGCTTTTGCAAAAGCGCAATCAAATTTGCCAAAACGAGGGCGCGGATCAATTTGTCGTGCGGGACATTCCATTCTTTCGCATATTCGATTACCGGCAGCGATACCGTCATCCCCTGATTGCCGCTGCCGCTGTTTATGACGACGGGCAGCGGACATCCGCTCATACGCGCATCGCTTCCCGCCGCGGCGGCAGCACGGGCACGCACGCGTACGTCGTTTTTGTCGTACAGCTTTTCGAGCGTGCGTCCGATCTTCGCTCCGTATTCGCGTGCAAGCCCTTCTTTCGATATGGCGGTATTGTATTCGATCTGCCGTTCGATAACGGCGCGCACATCGTCGATGTTCACTTCATCCGCAAAGCGGATGATATCCCGTACCGAAAGCAGCGATTTGTTCGCTTCGTTTCCCGCATCGTTTTTTACACCGGTCGATTTCACATCGATCAGTACATTTCCGTTCTTTTCGATATAGGTAATATTCGTATGCTTTTCCGAAACGACGACAACAGCCGTATCTTCTCCGCTCTTTGCCGTCACGCGGATATACAGATTGTCTTTGCCGTCGACAAGACTGCACGTACAAAAACCGGAATCGACAAGTTGTTTCGCTTTTTTAATCTGTTCTTCGGTGATTTTGGAAAGCGCTTCCAAACCGATTTCAGCATCGCCGCCGACCGCACCGAGCGTCGCTGCGACATCGATCCCTTTTAGACCGCCGGAGTTCGGAACGGTTACGCCCTGTACGTTTTTGACGATATTGCCGCTCGCTTCGACCCGTATCGTTTCGGGAAAACTCCCGAGCACGTCGCGCGCTTTCGCCGCCGCAAACGCGATGGCAATCGGCTCGGTACACCCCAGCGCGGGTACGAGTTCTGTTTTGAGAATCGCTACGTATGCATCGTATATCTTTTTGTCCATATAATTATTTTCCTTGACAATACGTATTTATCGCTTCAAACAAGAGTTTGCCGACGACCGATCCGCCGTCGAGCACTCCGATGCTTTTTTCCGCGTAGTATGCCGCACGTCCGTGTACCGCTTTCATGTTCTTCGTATTTTCCGAACCCCTTGCAGCGGCGGCGGCGGCGGCTTCGAACGCTTTTTTTTCACCGTCGGCGCTGTGCTTTTCAAGCGCGTCGACTGCGGGAATAAAGGCGTCCATGATCGTTTTTTCTCCGGCTTTCGATCCGCATTTTTCACTGATCGCTTCGATCCCCGCTTTAAATGCGGCACTCGTTTCCGCCAAATCGATATCCGTTTTGCCGCGCATCGCTTTCGCCATACCCATAATGCCGATCGACGTAATCGTTCCGAGCGACGACGGTGCCTTTTCGTTAAACGTCATCCCCATCTTCATAAATAATTTTCCCAAGTCCGTTTCATCGGCGGTATCGAGAAAATCGCTCACCGCTTTATAACCTTCGCTCATGGAAATGCCCAAATCGCCGTCACCGTTTTGCTGATCAAGCCGAATGAGATAATCTTTGTTTTTCGTCATGACATCGCTTATAATTTTACATGCACCTTTTACATCCTGTGCATTCATACGAAGCCTCCATAAAATTAATAATCGGGAACAAGGCTGTCGAAAAAGCAAGCGCTTTCGAAACAGCCCCTCAGTTCTTAGATATACTATTTATTTTCATTCGTATAGAACGGAGTCGATGCCGGAGCGCGGAGCAATTCTTCAAGCTGCGAATCGAGTTTGAATACGGTGATCGACAGGCCGGCCATCTCCATAGATGTGGCGAATTCTCCGATGTGCGGCATAAAAACGCTTACGTTTTTAGCGGCGAGCATCTTTGCAATCGAACGATAGACGATGAGCTGCTCTTCAAGCGGCGTTGCGCCGAGTCCGTTTACCATAACGGAAACTTTGTCGCCGGAAGCAAGAGGCATATCGGCAAGGATTTTATCGAGGATAACCTTTGCGACTTCATCGGCCGTCATCATTTTGCGCACTTCGATTCCGGGTTCACCGTGGATGCCCATGCCAACTTCGATTTCATCGTCGTTGATGGAAAACGTCGGCTTTCCGACTTCCGGAACGATGCACGGAGAAAGCGCGACACCCATCGTTCTGATATTTGCAAGCGCCTTTTCCGCAACGGAAGCGACTTCATCAAGCGACATCATTTTATCGGCGGCCGCACCGGCAACTTTAAACGCATACACCATACCCGCAACACCGCGGCGCTTTGCCGCCGTTTCTTTTGCGCTCGAAGCGACATCGTCGCACACGAGTACGGTTTTCGTTTTAATATCGTCCATGTCGACCATTTCGCAGGCCATGTCGAAATTCATTTTATCGCCGCCGTAGTTTCCGTAGAGGCACAAAACGCCGCTGCCGCGGTCGCACGCTTTAATCATATTCGCCATCTTCTGCGATGACGGAGAAGCGAACACATTGCCGATCGCGCAGCCGTCGAGCATACCGCTTCCGACATAGCCCAAAAACACCGGCAAGTGACCGCTGCCTCCGGCCGTCACGATGCCGACTTTGCCGTCTTTTACGGGATAGCCCGAAACGAGCACGCGGCAGTCACCGTCGAGAAAATGCACTCTGTCGCCGTATGCGAGTTCGATACCTTCCATCATTTCGTTTACAAAATCTTCCGGTTTGTTAATAATCTTTTTCATACGTACCCCCATATTGATTTAATAATTTATATTGCGGACAATCGATTATGACGCTGTCATCCGCCCAAATACGCTTTGATCACCTGCGGATCGAAAAGCAATTCTTTTCCGGTTCCATCCATGATTACTTCGATGGGTTCGCGGCAATCTATAATATATCAGTAATATCTTACGAAGTACCTATCAGTAGTATAAGGCCACTTTTCAAATAACGCAAGTTTTTTTTACAATTTTTTTCGAGAATTTTTAGCGCTCGAGCAGTCCGTATCATAACAAACGTTCTCCGCGCTACGCCGACAAAATCTCGCGCGGCGCTAAAACTCTTCCGCTTCGCTTATAAAACAGCCGACACATTCGGTCGGGTATTTTTCACGCAGCTTTTTAATAATCGATTTCAATTCAGCTTCTTCGTCGCGGTCGCAGTAGATGATGTACATCGCATTGAGCTGCGGCCACACCGAGTCTCCGAGCCGCGGATTACCGTAACCGGCGCCCATCACCGAAGGAATTTTCGTAAAGTGCAATCCGACTTTGCGTTCGGCAAATTCCTGCTGAAAATCTTCTTCCAGCGCCTGCGAAAATATGATCTCCATTCGAACGCGCCGTATTCCGTTTATTTCGTTCATATTGACTCCCATAAAAACTTTTGCAGGAAATAGCAATTTCCGAAAAAGTTTTTAGCCGTGCGCGTAAGCGCACACGTTCAATAGTCGAGTTTGCAAAATAAAGCGTATCGTATTCATGCGTTTTTTATCGAAACGCCACATACACGTCTTCTGCAAACATCCGCGCAAACTCGAGATAAAAAGTGTCGGCGATATTTCAGACGACACTTTTTATCATACATCCGTTACGCTTCGCGAGTGCGAAGCAGTTTTCGCTCAAGCTTCCGCTGCCGTCTCGAATTGACGATATAATACACGGTCGGCATTACAAAGAGCGTCATCAAAGAACCGAAGGTCATGCCTCCGAACACCGTCAAACTTATCGGCTGCATACTTGCCGAGCCCTCGCCGGGAAAAAACGCCATC
Organism: Treponema socranskii subsp. socranskii VPI DR56BR1116 = ATCC 35536; assembly: GCF_000468115.1. Classification (GTDB taxonomy): domain Bacteria; phylum Spirochaetota; class Spirochaetia; order Treponematales; family Treponemataceae; genus Treponema_D; species Treponema_D socranskii. The sequence continues at coordinate 7,805 of NZ_AVQI01000049.1, read as the reverse complement.
GGCATGAGCGAAATGACGGTCGTAAGCGTACTCATCAAAATGGGGCGCAGGCGGTTTCGCGCGGCTTCGACGCACGCGTCTTCGAGCGCAAGGCCGCGCTTACGCAGCAGATTCGTGTAGTCGACGAGGACGATACCGTTGTTGACGATCGTACCGACGAGAACGAGTACGCCCATAACGGTGACGACGCTCAAACGCGAACCGTTGAGCGCGTAGATCGCGATGACGCCGATAAAGGACAGCGGTATCGTAAACAAAACGATAAACGGATCCATAAAGGATTCGAATTGACTCGCCATGACGATAAACACGAGGATCGACGCCATCATGATAATCAAACCGAAATTTCTCACGGCTTCCATCATATCTTCATAGTCGCCGGAAAATCCGATGCGCACGTTTTCGTCTTTCGGGATATTCGCATTTATAAGCTTTTGTATTTTATCCTGCACTTTATCAAGCGAAAGTCCCGCCACGGGCTTAGCCGTGATGTGAATGACGCGCGCCTGATTCTCGCGTAAAATCGTCACGGGAGAAGTCGTCTCTTTATAGTGCGCGAAATTCGAAAGCGGGATGCGTTCTCCCGACGCGTTTACGATCGAAAGCAAATCCAAATCGGCAAGCTTCGTTTTATCTTTTTTCGAAAGCCGCACGATGACGTCGATGTCGTCGCCGTTGTCGGTATAACGGCTCGCGATCGTACCGTTGATGAGCGCCGCCACTTCGCTTCCGACCGTATATACGTTTACTCCCAGTTCGTACATACGCTCGCGTTCGAATACCAATTCTACCTGCGGCAGCCCGTCTTCCAAATCGCTTGAAACTTCGGTGACGACATCCTGCGCCTGCTCTCTTAAAAGCTCTTCAAGCTGAGCACCGGTCGCACGGAGCTTATTCAGATCGTCGCACTTGACATTGATGCTCATACCGCCGGTGGACATACCGTTTTGATTTTGCGCGAAGCTCAGTTTGACACCCGGTATTTTATTAAAATATTTTCGAAGCTTCGCCTTTGCCGACTTTTCGTTGTCCCAGCCGGCCTCTCGCTCCTCAGCAGGGTACAGCGTAAACGTCACGGTTCCGGTATTCGTTCCCGACGTCGATGAAAATATATCCGTTCCGCCGACCGTCGTCGATGAATATTTGACACCTTTTAATTCCTGCGTCGCCGTCGTTTCAAAGCCCCGAAGCGTATCGTCGGTGACTTCGAGCCGAGTTCCTTTCGGCAATTCGAATTTGACGGAAACGGTATTCGATGCTGGTTCCGGCATAAAAATAAAACCGATGAATTTGACGGCCGCAACGGACAACACCAACAAGCCTATGAGTGAAAAAATACACAGTTTCCGACGGTGCAATACGAATTTCACGCCGCGCGCGTAGACATCGTCGAGGCGCGAAAAAAAGTGCGTAAACCGGCGGTTGATTTCGAACCGCACCCCTTCTCCCCTGTCCGCAAGTTTATCGATGCGGAGATACTTCGAGCTCAGTACGGGTACGAGAACGATCGCGACGACGAGCGAACACAAAAGCGAAAAGATTATCGTCATTGCGAGATCGTTGAATATCTGTCCCATCATACCGAGCTGACCTTTGAACATGAGCATCGGAAGAAAAATACATACCGACGTAAACGTACTCGCGCTGATCGAAAGGATCATCTCCTGAGAGCCGAGCACTGCGGCAACGCGCGGCTTCGCGTCTTTTTGCCGGTACGCGTAGATATTTTCGAGGACGACGATCGAGTTGTCGACGAGCATACCGATGCCGAGCAGCAAACCCGCCATAGAGATCATGTTGATCGAAATCTTCGTAAAGTACATGAGAAAGAGCGTGATGAAAACCGACACGGGGATCGCGAGTCCGATGATGACCGTGCTCTTAATCGAACGCAAAAAGATAAACAGCACGATAACCGCGAGCAGCGCGCCTTGGATGACGGACTTTACGACTTCCGCAATCGTCTGCTCGATGATATCCGTATCGTTCGACGATTCGATGATATCGACGTCGGACGGCAATTCGACTTTTATAGCTTTGATCGCCTTGCGCACGGCGTGCGCCGCGTTTACGGAATTTTTTCCGCTCTGTTTTTGGATGTTCAGTATAACGCAGGGTGTTCCGTTCAGGTAAGCGAGCGTGTTTTCGTCTTTGTAACCTTCGTACACGTCGGCGACGTCGCGCAGGCGGATCGTTGTAATGCGAGGCCTCGCCGATCCCGGAGCGGCCGACGCTTTATACGAAATGACGGTATTTTTCAAATCTTCGACGCTCGTGTACTTACCGCTCGTTCTTATCGTGTAATTGATATCGCCGCTCGTAATCGTACCGCCGGAACTCTGTACGTTTTGCGAACCAATCATCTGCGCGACGGAAGTGATGGAAAGGCCGTACGCTTCGAGCCGGTCGCGAGGTATGTCGACGTTGATCGATTTTTCGCGGCCGCCGACGATCCGTGCAGATGCAACGCCGTCGATCTGTTCGAGGCGCGGCTGTACGATATCTTTCGCGTATCGGCGGAGTTCTTCGGGCGTTCTGTTCCCCTGCAGCGCGAGCGCCATGATCGGCATGAGCGACGGATCGGCTCTGATCGTCGTAGGCGAAGATGCACCCGTCGGCAGATAGCTCCGCACCAAATCGATTTTATCGCGTATTTCGGCGACCGCCGCATCGAGATTGGTGTTAAAATTGAATTCCATAAAGATCAGACTTAAACCGGACGACGACTGTGATTGCATTTTTTTCAAACCGGTCGCACCGGAAAGCCCGTTTTCCAATATGCGCGTCAAACTCTGCTCGACTTCTTCCGGCCCCGCATTTTTGTATTCGGTATAGACGAGCATATAGGGCAGCTTCATATTGGGATACATATCGACCGGCAGCTGCGTTGTACAGAAAATGCCGAGCCCGATGAGCGCGATAAATACGAGCAGCACGGTAACGGGTTTATTGACGGAGTATTCCGATAATGTCATTTACGACTTCCTTAATAATTAATAAATTGAATATCGATGTTCAAAACGCTTGGAAAATTTCGAATTTTGGAAAACTCGAAATTGACCTAATCTTACTTCAGTTTGCGGCACCGATGATGTTTACCTTTGCGCCGTCGTTTAAGAGCGTCTGCCCTTTTACGACGATTTCATCGCCTGCGGAAAGCCCGCTCGTAATTTCCGTGCGGTTGTCGACGGAAATACCTTCCGTTACCGCCAGCATTTTTACGACGGCAGCTTTATCGTTTTGCGCCTGAGACGCAATTGCAAATATGTACGGCTTACCCGCCCGCGTGATGACAGATCCCGACGGAACGACGATCGCGTTTTGTATACTGTCGGTAATGAGGCGGACGCTTCCGTACATGCCGACTTTAATGCGTTCATCGGGCGGAGAAAGATGCAGCTTTACCGCCATCGTCCGCGTCGTCGTATCGAGGACGGGAGACACTTCGACGACCTTTGCCGTAAACTCGATGCCGGGATAGGCTGCAAACTGCGCGGTCGCCGACTGGCCGCGTTGAATGCGGCTCACAAAGCGTTCGGGAATATTGACGCGGATTTCCAAATCGTCCGTGCTGCCGATCTGCACGACGGGCATCGTCTGAGAAACCGTCGCACCGACCGACGGCATCGAGGTAATGATCCTTCCGCTTACCGGAGCGCGCACGGGACTTTCGCTGTACGACATGCCGGGACGGCTCGCGTCGACGTATGCGATCACTTGATTTTTTGCAACCGTATCGCCGATGTTCGAAAGCACGCGCGAAATTTTTCCGCTCATATCCGGCAGTACGTCGACCGCCGAAACCGATGCGACGTCTCCTCCGAATTCGAGATATTGATCGAGGTTGCCCTTTTCGATTTTATACGTATTGACGGCATAAACGATATCGTCTCCTTCACCGCCGGCGGCAGCCGTATTTTTTTTGCAGCCCGCGATCGAAGCGATTATTAAAACGAGCGATAAGATGCGGGCGATTTGTATAAAGCGATTCGAATATTTCATCGAGTTCCTCCGTTTGTCGTTGCTGCGGCGCTCTTTACCGTCAAATCCGTATTCAACGTTTCTTCGAGATTGAGCAATGCCGTAATATATTGATAGCGCTGATTCGCCAAACCGAGCCGCGCTTGATTGAGCTGACGTTCCGCATCGCGGAGGTCGAGCAGTTCGGTCGTACCGTTTTGATACGAACGCAGCGTCATCGCATACGAGCGCTGCGCGAGTTCGACGTTGCGCTGCATCGAAGCGATCTGGCGTTTTGCCTGATCGAGCGTATTGATCGCAGTGCGCACTTCGAGCTTTTGATTTTCAGTAAGCTGTTCGCGCGAGATTTTAAGCTTTTCGAGATTCGCGCGAAGGTCTTTCGCTTTTTGGCGGTTCGACGAAAACGGCAGCATATTCGTGACGTTCCACGCGAGCGTCGCACTGAACGCGCCGTTATCGTTCCAATTATCCTTATCGAACCAATTCGAATCGAAGGCGTCGCGCAGCATCGGCTGGTAATTCCAATTCAAAGACAGAGCCGGCGAAAAACTTGCAAAATCGAGCGCCGAAAGATTGTGCTCGAGCGTTTCGATATTGTTGTCGAGGGAACGCAGAGCGAGCGACGAGTTCCCGTACGTCGCGATCAAATCGTCGGCATCGACATCGATAAGAGCGGGATCGATCGAACCCGCAAGTTCGATCTTCGTGCCGGAAGGCATACCGAGCAAAAACACGAACATATCGAGCTGCTGCGCGAGAGAAGTTTCCGCCTGCTCCGTTTCGGGAATTTGATTTTCATACTGCACTTGCGCCTGCAAAAGCTGCAGTTCGGGAATCCTTCCGTTTCGATAATTCACCGCCGCCTGCACGCTCCGCCGCCGTGCGTTTTCGAGCGTTTCCCGCTGAATCGCGAGGTTGTCCCGCTGCAGCAAAAGACCGAAAAACAGCTTTTTAACATTGGTAATCGTTTTTCGCTCGGTTTGTTCCCGCGTGATTTGGCCGCCTTCATAGCCCGCCTTTGCCGCACGTATTTGACCGATGTACGCAAGGCTTAAATTCAGTCCCGCGCTCAAGTTTCCGACAGCCGCCCAGTGCATGCTTTCGGTTTCCGAAATCGGCGTATACGGCGTCCCAAAAACCGCAGCCCCTATCGCACCGAGCGCATTTGCCTGCTCGATCGATGAACTGATATCCGTCGTACGATTGAGCGTTCCCGTCGCCCGCACGTCGGGTAAAAATACGTTCCACGCATTGTCGGACGCGCGCTTGGCTATTTCCAAATCGATATCCGCACTTTTGAGCGTGCGGCTGTGGACACGCGCATAGGCAACCGCTTCATCGATCGTCAACATTACCGTCTCGCCGCTTTGGGCAAACGAGCGCAGCACGACGCTTAAAAAAATTAATAATATCGCTTTGTATTTTTTATTGCATATATTCATCTTAGCTCCTAAGTTCATACAAATTATTAAGTGCGCACGAAACACCGAACGGTATCACCGCGATCGTCAGCTTCCGCCCCTCTTATGAACGGCAGTGTTGCCGATTCCCGATTCCGTCATCGCGTATAATCTTTTCAATGCGGCAAACATACGCTTGTCCGAAAAACCGAATCTGCGGCAATGGATAAACATCGTAACGACGATCGCGAAAAACCAGCCGAGAACGCGTTGAGAGGTCGGGGGTATACCGACATCGGGAAGCGAAGCGATAAAACGCTTCCAATAAACCGAATCGTATATCGTATCGACAAAATCCGGCGCTTCGGCACGATCGACAAAATCGTTGATGCCGATGAGACTCGAACAGATATCGACTGTCTCGGGATACTTTATAAAATACAGCAGTTCCGTTCGGAGGACGGCGTACGTACATTCTTCATCCGTCGTCAAACCGTCCATATTTTCGGCGATCATACCGTGCATCCGAATCACTTCGTTTTTTATAAGCGATTCGACCATTTCGTTTTTACTTTTATAGCGCGAATAGAGTGAGCTTTTAGCGAGGCGCAATTTTTTTGCCAAACGTTCGATCGTAATGCCGGCCGCTCCGTATTCGGACACGACGGAAGCGAGTGCAAGAAGTTCGTCGGTAAGCGGCGCTTTCTTTTGCATTGCGGATTTAAAACGCGCATCGAGCTGTGCGAGCCGCTTTCTTTCGGGAATATTTTTTCCGATACCGTTTTCAATCAGGGCTGCAAGTTTATTCGCAAAGTCGGCGGAGTCCGCAAGGTTCGGAGTATTCGTATCGAGCGCGTCGAAACGGATCAGCGTAAAAATAAAAATCGTCGTACCGACGTAGATACTCATCACATAAAGATCCGTATCTTTAATCGAACCGTCCCTTGCAAAAAGCGAATCGAACACCCGTATGCTGCGCTTCCGCAATTCCCGTACAAAGGCTCCTTCGTCCACGATACATTGCTGCGATTGAAAATACATGACGTATTCGCGGTGATTGACGAGAAAATCGACCGCCTCGGACATCGCTTCGATGCGCTTGCCGTTTTGATAGCATTCGAGCATCCGCCGCACGACTTCCGCGATGCCGTCGAACATGCGCGCATTCATCGCTTGCCTGATCGACGCTTTGCGCGGAAAATGCTTAAAGATGGCCGCTTTACTGATGCCGACTTTTTGCGCGATCTGCGACAGCGAAATATGCGTAAATACCGGCTTGCGGTAAAACGAAAATGCTGCGTCGATTATTTTGTCCCGCGTTGAAACGCCTTCCTTCATACAATTCCCAAACAGTTACGGATGAAAAAGGTTACCGATTGTTCGGTAACCTACGGAACTATAGCGAATTGCTGCAATTTTGTCCAGTAGCCCGCATAAAAAAACCGCCCCCAAGCCGAAGTTCCCTCCAACGTGAGAGCGGTTGGTTTTAGATGCGGAACGGAAGCCGGGAATAAACCGAACTACCAATTAGCTAATCGCTTCCACTTCTTCTTGGGTGAGACCGGTATCATCGTTATCCTCCGTTCATCGATACACCGTTGCGCGGTGTCCGATTTCGATGACGGTGATAATTAATCTATCGTCACGAATACGGCATAAAATGCGGTAATCGCCGACACGGTACCGCCATAGCCCTGAAAGATTTGAAGTAAGCGCTTTCCCGCGGGAACGCGGATTATCAAGAAGCTCAATTTGTTCAAGGTAATCCAAAACACGCTTTGAGATTGCCGCGTCCAACTTTTTTAGTTGCTTTTTAAATGTTTCCGTCAAGACGACTTTCATAGACCTAACTCGTGCCGCACTTCGGCGATGGTATATGCTTTTTTTCCGCTTTTTTCAAAGTCATTCCACGCTTTTTCGGCACACACTGCGTCTTCGGCATCTTCCTTCAATTCGGCAAGGTAGCGGCTGAGGGCATTTTCCAAGATGGTATCTTTTGCCGCTCCGGTCATTCGGGCTGCCTGTTCCAATTCTTGATACAGTTTATTTGTCATGGTCATTGTAGGCATAGCTTCCTCCTAAAAAAGGCAATGAGGACGTTTGAACTTCCGAATTGCCTTTTTTCGCCGTTTTGTAAGGCTTTAGCCTGAAAAACGGCATACAATAAACGATGTTTCATCAGGCGACAGCCTAATGAAACTCGAAGTTGAAGCGAGCGGCACTATTTGAGCCGTGAGCTTCAACCGTCCTCCTGTCTTTTATTATATCACAGGCTAAAGGATTTTAAAAGAGATAGCTATAACTATTAAAGTAATGACGCCCGCATAAAAAAAACGCCCTCAGAGCCGGAGCTTTGTCCGGCTTGAGAGCGGCCGGTTATTTTAGTTTGTAATTATCGAAACCAATTATCAATTAATTAATCGC
>NZ_AVQI01000048.1 GCF_000468115.1 Treponema socranskii subsp. socranskii VPI DR56BR1116 = ATCC 35536 | reverse complement strand
TTATTAATGAGCGTTTTATTGAATAATCGGCGCGGATATGGTACTGTAAAACTTATCGTTTAATATAGAAAATGAAAAAGGTTTAGGAATCGAATATGAATAACGGTTTACTGTTTTTACAGCAGATCATCAACGGGCTTTCGCTCGGCAGCATCTACGCTCTCATCGCGCTCGGTTATACGATGGTCTACGGCATTGTAAAACTTATCAATTTTGCTCACGGAGACGTCGTCATGATGGGAGCGTACGCGGGCTACTTCGTGCTTGTCGCGCTCGGATCTGCGCCTTCGGTCGCAGCAGGCGTCACTCCGGTAAGCCTCGTGCTCGCCTTTGCCGCGGCTATGGTCGTTTGCGCCCTGCTTTCGCTCGTCATCGAGCGCTTTGCCTACCGACCGCTCCGCTCGGCTCCGCGCCTCAATTCGCTTATCACGGCGATTGCGGTCGAACTCATTTTGCAAAATACGATGCGCGTGCTGCCCTTTGTCGGGCCCGATCCTCGCCAGTTTCCGACGATTGCGGTAAAAAACTTTTTATTCGGTTCTCTTGCCGTATCGAATATCCAGTGTATCGTCATCGCGTCGAGTGCGTTTTTGATGATCGTTTTAAATTATATCGTAAACAGGACGAAGACGGGCAAAGCGATGCAAGCCGTTTCGTTCGATATGCAGGCCGCTTCTCTGATGGGGATCAGCGTCAACCGCATTATCGCGGTTACTTTCGTTATCGGCTCGATCCTCGCGGGTGCGGGCGGCGTTTTGTATGCGACCGCCTATCCGCAAGTCGATCCGATGATGGGGTATATGCCCGGTCTCAAAGCCTTTATCGCGGCTGTTCTCGGCGGCATCGGTTCGATCCCCGGTGCGATGTTCGGCGGTATCCTGCTCGGCATCGCGGAAACGCTCACGAAGGGCTTTCTCTCTTCGCAGTACGCGGATGCGATTTCGTTTTCGATTTTAATAATCGTCCTTTTGGTAAAGCCGTCGGGCATATTCGGAAAAAGCCGTACGGTAAAAGTGTGATGCGCCAAGCGTAGGAATACGGCTTTCGCATCGCATAGGAGTTATTATTAATTATGAAAAATACACTGCTGAAAAATATGCTCGTTCCGGGTGTGTGCGCGCTGCTCGCCGTCGCGCTTCCCGCCCTCCTCATACGCTTGGAAATCATCGATGCGTATACCGCGCAGATACTCACGCTGTCGGCGGTCAACGCGATTATGGCGCTCAGCGTCAATATGATCTGCGGCATTACGGGGCAGCTGTCGCTCGGACAGGCGGGCTTTATGGCGATCGGCGCGTATGCGACGATTTTGCTTTCGACAAATGCGCACGTACCGCTGCCCCTTTCGATCGTTTTCGCCGGTATCCTTACGTCGTTTTTCGGATTTCTTATCGGCTTTCCGACGCTCAAACTCGAGGGCGATTACCTTGCGATCGTAACGCTCGGCTTCGGTGAAATAATCCGCGTCGTACTTGTCAACTTAAAACGATGGACGGGAGGCCCCAACGGTAAACAGTTTCCGACGGCGCTGACACTTGATCCCGCGCTTGCGTATACGGTCATCGTCGGAACTCTCGTCGTCCTCATCGTTTTGGTGCAGAATTTTATACGATCGACTTACGGCCGCGCGATCCTCGCCGTGCGCGAAGACGAAATCGCTGCGAATGCTGCGGGCATCGATGTGTTTAAATATAAGATGCTCGGTTTCGTCATCGCCTCTTTTGTCGCGGGTATCGGCGGAGCGCTTTACGCGCCTTTTATCGGATTCGTAAAACCCGACCAGGCGTCGTTTACGAAGAGCATCGATTATCTCATCTTCGTCGTACTCGGCGGTATGGGGTCGACGACCGGAAGCGTGCTCGCGGCCTTTGTGCTCACCTACGTGCAGGAGTTTTTACGCTTTTTGCAAAATTACCGCCTGCTCATTTACCCTGTTATCCTCATCATCGTGATGATATTCCGCCCGCAGGGACTTATGGGGATGAAAGAATTTTCGTTCGTCCGCACCTTTGATAAAATCGCTTCGTCGCTCGTGCGCGGCAAAAAAACGGAGGCGCACAATGGCTGACGAAAAAAAACTCGTGCTCGAAGCGAGCGACGTTTCGATCATCTTCGGCGGCTTGTGTGCGGTGAGCGATTTTTCATGCGAACTGCGCGAAGGAGGGCTCTACGGTTTGATCGGCCCGAACGGCGCGGGAAAGACGACGCTGTTCAATATGATCAGCGGTATCTATACGCCGACTTCAGGACAGCTTTCGTTTTGGGATAAAAACGGCAAAGTCCGCATCATCAATAAAATGAAGCCCGCCGGGCTCAACGCGATCGGCATCGCGCGCACCTTTCAAAACATCAGGCTTTTCGGAAATCTTTCGGTGTCCGATAACGTGCGCATCGCGCTGCACTCGTCGCGCACGGTTTCTCCTTTCGACGTACTGCTGCGTACTCCGAAGTACAGGCGCGATGAAAAAATGATGAGCGAACGGGCGATGCATCTTTTGCAGCTGTTTAAAATCGACGGTAAAAAAGACTCACTCGCGCGTAACCTGCCCTACGGCGAACAGCGCAAACTGGAAATCGCACGCGCCCTTGCATCGAAGCCGAAGTTGCTTTTGCTTGACGAACCTGCTGCCGGAATGAATCCGCAGGAAACGGCGGAACTCATGCGCATGATCGATTTTATCAGAAAGGAATTCGATTTGACGATTTTGCTTATCGAACACGATATGAAGCTCGTCATGGGAATCTGCGAACACATAATGGTGCTTGATTACGGCCGCATCATAGCTGAAGGAAAGCCCGAAGAGATTCGGACGAATCCGCAGGTCATCAAAGCCTATCTCGGCCGGGACGCGTCATAAACGAGAATCGATTTTTATTAATTGTTAGATTGGATTTCGAGTTTTCTAAAACTCGAAATTTTCCAACTGTTTCATGTATCAATGAATGGTGAGTTTTGAAAATAAATAAAATTATGCTTACAGCGAGGTTCCGGCTGCGTGCCGTTTCGAGCGTTAGGCTTGCGGAAGCCTGCCCCAAAAGCTCGACCGCGGTATACACGGCGAGTTTGCAGAGCAAACTCGGTAGTGAGTGCAGCGAACGAAGTTCTCGCTGAAAGCATCGCTTTATTTCGCTGGTATTTTCAAAACTCGACATTTAACCTATTATATGGGGGCACGATGAGTACGCTGCTCGAAGTTAAAAACCTTACCGTCTCATACGGCGCGATCAAAGCGCTGCACGATATTTCGTTTTCGGTCGAAGACAAAGAAGTCATCACGCTGATCGGATCGAACGGCGCGGGCAAGACGACGACGCTGCACGCGGTTTCGAATATTTTGAAAAAGGATGCGGGAAGCGTTTTTTTCGACGGAGAAGACATCACCGATTGCGCGCCCGACAAAATCGTCGAGCGCCGTTTGATTCAGGTGCCGGAAGGCCGGCGTATTTTTCAAAACCTTTCGGTGCGCGAAAACCTCGAACTCGGCGCCTATTTGCGGCGCGACAAGGCGGAAATCCGGCGCGATACGGAAAAAGTGTTCGAACTTTTTCCGCGGTTAAAAGAACGCTTAAAGCAAAATGCGGGAACGCTTTCCGGTGGTGAGCAGCAGATGCTCGCGATGGGCCGCGCTCTCATGGCTTTTCCGAAACTGCTTTTGCTCGACGAACCTTCTATGGGGCTTGCGCCGATCCTCGTCGACGAAATCTTTTCGATCATTAAAAAAATCAGCGCGGAAGGGACGACGATTCTGCTCGTCGAACAAAATGCGTATAAAGCGCTTTCCGTTGCCGACCGCGCGTACATCCTCGAAACGGGCGCAATATCGAAGAGCGGAAAAGCGGCCGATCTCGCTGCCGATCCCGCCGTAAAAGCGGCTTACCTCGGCGGTTAGCTCATCGTGCGGCGGCGGTTGCAGCGTATGTTGCGGATTTTTTTGCGGTACCGGAGCATAGCGGCCGATAAAAAAATCGCAGCATGGCAGTAAAATCGCGCGGAATGTGTTATAATACTAAGCAGGGGCAGGAGGATTTGTATGATTGTAAAGGATGTGATGACGCGAAACCCGGTGTACGTTTCTCCGGAAACGACGCTCACGGAAGCCAAAGCGCTTATGATGAAAAAGACTATCAGCAAGCTGCCCGTCATCGACAAAAACGGCAGACTTGCGGGCATCATTACTAAAAACGATTTGGCGAAAGCCGGTCCGTCCGATGCGACCACGCTCGATATGTATGAAATCGGCTATCTGCTTTCGAAGCTCACCGTCGAAAAAATCATGACAAAAAAAGTCGTGACGGTTTCGGAAAACGAAATCGTCGAAGAAGCGGCGCGCATCATGGTCGACAATCAAATCGGATGTCTTCCCGTTATGAAAGACGATATCCTCATCGGCATCGTAACGGAAAGCGATCTCTTTCACTTGTTTACGAATATGTTCGGTGCCCGCCACGAAGGAGTGCGCGTGACGATAAGCAGCGCCGACAAGCCCGGTCAGCTCGCAAAGATCGCCGAAAAGATCGCGGCGCTTAACGGCAATATCGTTTCCGTCGTTACCGACGAGCTGAAAGAGCCCGGCGTGCGCCGTCTCACGGTAAAAGCGACCGACATAACGCTCGAAGCGATGCAGTCGGTGCTTTCGGACTGCGGCGTTTCCGTAGAAGATATCCGCGTCGTGTGACCGAGTTTTTGAAAATACCTATTTGCTTTTGCGGCGGACTGTCAGTATTTTATAAACGATGAAAGCACAGACAAAAACGCTTATCGACAGATTTCTCAGAACGTATCGCGAAGTTTTTTCCGATAAAGATTTTGCGCGCATACTCGGCAAAATGGGCGTGCGCGCGACGCGCACGATATGTGAAGAATACCTCGCTTCAAGCGATTGCGTTTTTGCGCTGGACGACGGATTCTACATTACGCGGGCGGGCGCGTTTTCGAACCGCTTTTTCAGCTTTAAACCGACGAGAGCGGAAGTCGAACACAACTGTTTTGCGGCGGGGGGAAGGTGCATGCCCTTCGTCGATCCCGAAATGCTTCCGTCTTCGCTCACCTTTACGTACAAAGGCGAAGCGCTTTCACAAAAGGTCGTAACCTTTGCCGGCGCGGATGCGGCCGATCTTTTTGCCCTCTACGGTGCGGAATTCGCTTCTCAATATATTGCAGCCGACCCTGCGAATAAAGGGATGGATTTGGCATCTCAGGATTTTGAGCTGCCGCCCGAAGTGCATCTTACGGTCAATTCACTCGAGCCGCTCGTCAAATACTGCTCTTTCAAATACGGCGACCGCATTTTGTGCCGCGTCGTCGATTGGGATTTCGGCCGGATCGAAGTCGTGCCGGTAAAGCGCGATGAAAACCCGATGCGCATGCAAACCGACGATCTCGAACGGCAAAATTGGTACGCGAGGCTCGAATCCGATCTCCTTGAAAGTTTCGCCGTTGTGGGGCCCTGTGCGTCGATCGAAGAGCAGCTCGCCTGCGTTTTTTTTGACGACGTAAAAGTGTTGTGTACGGCGCATTGCGGTTCGGTCGAAGAGTTCCTCCAGCAAAGCCGCAAAGTCGCCTACGAGCCTTTCGGAGTTGAAACGCGCTTGTGGAAAGCCGGTGAAGAAGTTCCCGCCGTCGGCACGTGGAATAATTTTTTGAATATCAACACGGATTCCGATGATCCGATATTCGAAGATCTGGCCGCTCCGGATTTTGTTTTCGACGCGTATATCGAAGATCAGCTTTTCGAAAAAAAATACGATCCCGATCTCGTCCTCGATCGGATTTTGCCGGACGGCGTTCATTTAAAACCCGAAGAGCGGAAAATTCTTTTATTGCATATCGATTCGTGCCACGCTATAATAAAAAAGGATTACAACTGGTTTGCCGATTTTCATATCGGACCGCTGCGCCGCCGCGCCCTTGCGCTGTATCGGAAGGCGAATCAGCTCGTGTTGGAAATCGATCGATCCGCGGTAAACCTTGAGCGCTATCCGCAGCAGGAGCTCGTCATCCTGTCGCAGATATTCAATCATGTTTTGCACGTACTGGAGATAATCGAATGCGAGCCCGCCGCTGCGACCGAAGATGCCGATGAGATCGCGGCGTCCCTCGACGGCATGGAATGTAATTTTGAAGATATCAGCGGCGAACTTACCGATGCCGTCAAATCGGAAAAAAGAAACGGCTTTATCGTCGTAAAATAACGGCGAATACATTGCACTGTTTTTAATTTCAGGATTGCCGTTTTTTCATCGTACGATTTTTATAAATTATTTTATTAAATAATAATTATTAATTATTTTTGATAGGAGCGATTATGGACGAAAAAGCGATTAAGGCCGTTGCTGCGAGCGTACGCGGTCTTTCGATGGATGCCATTCAAAAGGCGAATTCGGGGCATCCGGGTATTCCGCTCGGAGCTGCGGAATTGGCGGCCGTTCTCTACGGCGACATATTAAAACACAATCCCGTCGACTCGAAATGGGCAGACCGCGACCGTTTTTTGATTTCCGCGGGACACGGCTCTATGTGGCTGTATGCGATTTTGCATCTTGCGGGCTACAAAGTGACGCTCGACGACATAAAGAGTTTCCGCCAAGTCGGTTCGAAGTGTCCGGGGCACCCCGAATACGGCGCGACGGACGGAGTCGAAAACACGAGCGGCCCGCTCGGTCAAGGAGTGGCGATGGCGGTGGGCTCGGCAATTGCCGAGACGATGCTTGCCGCACGATTCAATACGGCTTCTCGTAAAATCGTCGATCACTATACGTATTCGCTCGTCGGCGAAGGCTGCCTCCAAGAAGGCGTTGCGTCCGAAGCGTCGAGTCTTGCGGGGCACTTGAAGCTCGGAAAGCTCATCGTATTTTACGACGAAAATAAAATCAGCATAGACGGTTCGACCGATATCGCTTTTACCGACGATATCGCAAAGCGCTACGAAGCGTACGGCTGGCAGGTTTTGAAAGGTTCGATGTACGAACCTGAAAAAATTATTAAATTGACTGAAGAAGCGAAACAATGTACCGACAAACCGACGCTCATCATGCTTACGTCGGTCATCGGAAAATACGCGCCGAAGCAGGGCACGCCCGACGTACACGGCGCTCCCCTCGGAGAAGCAGGCGTAAAGGCTGCGAAGGAAGCGATCGGTTTGCCTTCCGACAAAGACTTTTACGTGCTCCCCGAAGCGTACGATTATTTTGCCGCAAAAAAAGCGGCGTATGCGGAACGCGAAGCGGAATGGAAAAAAGAATTCGAAGCGTGGTCTAAAGAAAATCCCGAACTTCGAAAAGAGTGGGACGCTTTCCATACCGACTCTCCCACGAACGACGTTCCCGACGTTTCATTCAAAGTCGGAGATTCCCTTGCAACGCGCGATGCGAGCGGCAAAGCGATCGTCATGATCGCAAAGCGTTACGGAAATTTCGTCGGCGGTTCGGCGGATTTGACAGGGCCGAATAAAACGAAGATCGACGACTTGGACGGAGTTTATTCGGCCGAAAATCGAAAAGGGCGCATGATCGAATTCGGCATCCGCGAGTTTGCGATGTCGGCGATCAGCGCAGGTATCAGTCTGCACGGAGGTCTTCGCCCGTTCTGTGCGACCTTCCTCGTGTTCAGCGATTACCTCCGTCCGTCGCTGCGCGTCGTATCTCTTATGAAGCAGCCGGTCATATACGTTTTTACGCACGATTCTATTTACGTCGGCGAAGACGGACCGACGCACCAGCCGGTCGAAACGCTCGCTTCTCTCCGTGCGATTCCCGGCGTACAAGTGCTCCGTCCGGGTGATGCCGAAGAGACGGTCGAAGCGTGGAAGATGGCCTACGAAAGCAAAGATCATCCGGTTTGCCTTGCGCTGACGCGGCAAAAACTTGCCGTATACGAAAAAGCCGACAAAGACTGGAAAAAGACGATCCGCACGGGCGCCTACGTCGTGCAGGAAGGAAGCGCCTCTCCGGATATTACCGTTCTCGCATCAGGTTCCGAAGTGAATACGGCGCTTGAAGCGGCGAAGCTCGTTCCCGAAAAAAAGATCCGCATCGTATCGGTTATCGATTTGAAGCGATTTTCCGAAGCGGACGATGCGGCGCGAAATAAAATCATCGGAAGTGCAAAGCGCATCGTCGCCGCAGAAGCGGGTATCGGTACGGAGTGGTTCCGCTTCGTAAAAGATCGCAGCGATATCTTCAGCATCGAAACCTTCGGCGAATCGGGGCCGGCGGAAAAAGTTGCAGAGCATTTGCACTTTACCGCTTCCGATCTCGCAAAGGTGCTGAAGCGCTGAGCGCCGCATCGCAGGTGAAAGCGCCGCTTCTTACGCTGAAAGCGCAAAGTAAAAGTTGCGAGGCGGCAATGAATGCAAACTTCGATTTGATTAATAATTAATCAAAATTATTAAACCGCAGAGGCTTTTCTCTGCGGTTTTTTCTTTCAAACGGCTTGCTTCCGGAGTGCGGCGGTATCGGGTAATGTGTTCGACATTCGGTCGGTACCGTTTCGGACGGCGCATATCGGAAGAACCCGCCTTCTGCACTTCGCTCACGCTCATCCGCGCTCGTGCGCGGACGCTTCGCGGTGCTCCACGCGGGCGTAGGCATATTTTGCAGCGCGCGGACGGCATTGCAGAAAATGTCAACTTTCGAAAATGCCGCATTCGTGCGCTTTTTGCGCACACGTATATCCGTGAGTTTTCGGAAGAAAACTCGAAATTAAACGAGGCGCGCTATTTTAGCGGCTCGTTTAAACCTTCGATTTCCGACTCGGTGAGACCGGTCATCCGCTGTATAAAATCGGTAGGACAGTTTTCACGCTGCATTAACTTTGCCGTTTCCCGTGCTTTTTGATACGACCCCGCGGCAATACCGTCGCGTCGACCTTGTAAGAGTCCGTCTCTTCTGCCTTTGCGTATCCCCCGCTCAAAACCGATCTTTTCACCTGCCATACGTAAGTCATCTTCCCGTATATTC
>NZ_AVQI01000047.1 GCF_000468115.1 Treponema socranskii subsp. socranskii VPI DR56BR1116 = ATCC 35536 | reverse complement strand
ATCTCGAGTTTGCTTTGCAAACTCGATTATTGAACGTGTGCGCGCACGCGCATGACTAAAAACTTTTTCGGAAGTTGCACCTTGCTTGAAGCTTCGCTGCAAGTACCTGCGAAAGTTTTTATGGGAGGTACGTATGAGAAAAAGTTTTGACGATTTAACGATTGCTGACGATTTTATGTTCTGCAAAGTCATGCAGGACGAAGGCATTTGCAAAGAATTTCTCGAAATGATTTTGGCAGGGCAAATTGGAAAAATCGCCTACCTGGCGCCGCAAAACAGTGTGGCGCCCGGTATCGAAGCAAAATCGGTACGCCTTGATATTCTCGTAAAAGACGAAACCGGTAAATCTTACGACATCGAAATGCAGGTAAGCAATGAACACAATCTTCCGAAACGCATGCGCTATTATCAAGCGGCAATCGACATTGCATTCTTGGACAAGGGCGAGCACTACAAAGCCTTGAACGACAGCTATATCATTTTCGTTTGTCTTTTCGACGCTATCGGGAAAGGC
>NZ_AVQI01000046.1 GCF_000468115.1 Treponema socranskii subsp. socranskii VPI DR56BR1116 = ATCC 35536 | reverse complement strand
CTGCTTCTCTGCTTCTCTGCTTCTCTGCTTCTCTGCTTCTCTGCTTCTCTGCTTCTCTGCTTCTCTGCTTCTCTGCTTCTCTGCTAAGGGCGGATTCCGCCCGTCCGCTGTACATTGATCGCCTACGCATAAGCGGCGCATATTATACTCTCCGCACAATACGCACGAAGGGCGCACTGTCCCTCGTGCGTTTTTTTATTTTTTCACCGATTTTTACTGAAAGGAGTTGTTTATGAAAACAAGCAGTAAGAAAAAGGCGCATGCCTTTAGAGGCTCCGCGGCGCTCATCACAGCCGCAGTTTTGCTTACAGGTCTGGCGATAAGCTGCTCGAACGGCAGCGATTCAGGCGGAGGCACCCCGCCCACACCGCCGCTGGTAACAAAGTACAAGGTAGAGCTTGACCGCAATATAGGCGGCAATGTAAAAGTAACACCCGCACTGAGCGATGACGGCATGGTAGCCGAAAACACTGTGCTTACCTTTACGGCAGAACCGCTTCAAGGCTACGATCTTGAAAAGTGGGAGCTTAACGGCACAGAAGTAAACGGCACG
>NZ_AVQI01000045.1 GCF_000468115.1 Treponema socranskii subsp. socranskii VPI DR56BR1116 = ATCC 35536 | reverse complement strand
CCGACGATTGTGTTTTGTCATAAGACCTTCCTTAAAATTATACAGCGAATAAATCTTCAGAAGAGCTGCATTCGTACGCACAAGCGCACATGTCTGCTATATAAATCGCGGAAATGTTACGATTTCGGAGTTTTTTCGGATCAATTTTAAATCGATATACAGCCGTGCGGCGGACGGGGCGTTGCGGGGTGTCCCCGCCGGAAGGGGCAGCGCGCAACAGAGTGCGCGCGAGGGGAAGGCTTTCCCCCTTTAATGATACATACTCTTTGCTGTCGCTTGCTTGCATAATTTTCCGAGGTCAATTAAAATAAAGCTCGTATGAGTATTCAAAGAATAAGCGTAGCAGGCGTAAGCGTCGACATTTGCCGTGCGGAAGACATCGAATCGGAAGTGCTTGAGCTCCTTGCAAAGCCCGGAACGAAGCAGATCGTATTTTTGTCGGTGTGGGATTTGCTTCGCGCGCGCGGAAAGAGCGAATATGCCGAATGCGTGCGCAGCGCCGATCTGATTTTGCCTGTTTCAAAGAGTATTATCGGCGGAGCGAAATTTCTCAAAAAATCGATTCCCGTACGCTACAATCCCTTCGACGCGGTAATCGAAGTATTGTCGGTGCTCGAACGCCATTATAAATCGATTTTTTTGCTCGGAGCGCGAAGGGCGACGCTGCAAAAAGCCGAATCGAACGTGCGCGATACTTTTCCGAATCTGCAGATTGTCGGGCGCTATATCGGTTATTATTCGAAAAATGCGGAAGCGGCCGTCATCGAAGCGATTTACAAATCGTCTCCCGCGCTCGTGCTCGTAAGCGACGGCATCAAAGAAAAAGACGTGTGGGTGTACCGCAGGCGGAATCGTTTTGCATCGAGTATTTTTGTTTATTATAAAGACGTGCTCGGCATTTTTGCCGAACGCATTAAGCGTGTCGGCGAAAAAACCTTTGCGCGCGGACACGAAATCTATGCGGAAATTTTTCATAATCCTTTAAAAATATTTTTGCTTTTTCCGTATTTATGGTATATACTGGTATTGCTCTGGTATCGCCTTTTTAAAAATACGTAAAAAGGTGTACATCGGTTTTTGACAAAATAAGAGGCGGGGCATAGTGTGTGCGGCGTAAAGGTGAATAGGAGTTTCTAAAAACTTCGGTTTTTGAAGCCTTTCGACTTTTTCGAATGTTCATGCCGCTTAAAAACGGGGAAACGAAATGGAAGTGTTCCCGAATTTAAACACCGTTGTTTTAATATCCTCGGATATAAAAGTGATCGATTGGTGCCGTCACGGACTGGAACCCGCTTTTTCCGTCAAAGTCATTGATTCCGTACAATCGTATTCGTATGCGCTTGCCGCGTTTCAAAATCTCGTACTCGTCGATACGTCGCTGTTCAACGGACAAACCGAAAAAATATTCACCGATATTGCCCGTCGCGGACGTGCGTTGTTTCTTGTTAAATTCGACGATTCGTTTCCGCTTTCCTATGTGCAGCGTCATTATAAAAGGTGTATTCCGTTTCCGTGCGATTTGGATTTACTGCGCGAGGTTGTCGAACGGCAGGCCGCCGCATCGAGCGATGTCGATCGGATATTTAAAAAAACGGAGCGCGGGTTCGTACGCGACGTCGATATAAGCGGCTTCGAAAAATTTGCCGGCTCTTCGAAAATCATCATCGACGTAAAGCGCCGTCTCGCCGAAGCCGCGCAGAGGGAGATATCCGTTTTGCTTCTCGGTGAAAGCGGAACCGGAAAAACCTTCGCGGCAAAACTCCTGCACGATAATTCGCCCAGAAAGGGAAAAACGTTCGTGTCGGTCGAGATGTCGTCGATCGCCGAAGGGCTCGCCGAAAGTGAGCTGTTCGGTACGGTGCCCGGCGCGTATACCGGAGCCGTAAAGCGTTCGGGACGCCTTGCGAAAGCGGACGGCGGTACGCTTTTTCTCGACGAGATCGGAGATGTTCCGCTCTTTTTACAGGCGAAGCTCTTGCGCATACTCGAAACGGGAAACTATTGCAGCGTCGGTTCGGATATCGAACGCCATGTCGATGTGCGCCTCGTGTGTGCGACAAACGCCGATCTGCAGCGGATGATGCAGACGGGAAAATTTCGGATCGATTTATACTATCGGATTGCGGGTTATACGATAACGCTTCCGCCGCTCCGGCAGCATTTGGAAGACATCGATGAAATCGCCGTCGCTTTTTTTGCCGGCAGGGATATCGCGTTGTCCGAAGCGGCACGCGAAAAACTCATGAGCTACGATTGGCCGGGCAATGTGCGGCAGCTCGTTAATTGTTTGCAGCGCGCCCTGCTGTTTGCAAAAGGCGAAACGATCTATCCTGAGGATATCAATTTTTAAATCTAGTACCGTGTATGTGCAAAATGTACGTGTGCGGTATACGTGTGGCGGCAGATGAGCATGCCGTTGACAAAAAAAGAATACTGTGTAATAATGAATATATATTCTATATTGGCGGGCGAGTTTATGGCGCAAGTGTTGAAAGAAGAAATCTACGATCGCATTTTCCGAGCAGGGCTCGACGTCTTTTATGAAAAAGATTTCAGAAGTGCAAAAATGCAGGATATCGCTGCGCGTGCGCATATTCCGGTCGGATTGATCTATACGTATTTTAAAAACAAAGAAGCGCTGTTCGATAAAATCGCTTCGTCTTTTTCGATCGACTTTAAACATATCGCGCGGGAAGAAGAAGCGGGTAGCGGTCTTCCGTCCGAACGATATAAAACGATCGCGGAAGGATATTTGCTCGAGCTGCTCAAAAATCATAAAGCCTTTGTCGTTTTGATGGATAAAAGCGGCGGCACGAAATACGAATGCGCGAAGCAGGATTTGATCGCGGCCTTGGGCAAGCACATCAAAAAGGCGCTTACAAAAACGGCGGCAAAACCGTATGACGGTTTGCTCGTGCATATTTTGGCAAGTAATTTTGCCGAAAGCCTTTTGGAAGTGGCGCGGCATTATGAGAGTCAAAAACGCGCCGCTGAAATGCTGCGTATCGTAGCGAAATGCTACTATGAGGGAGTCAATGCATTGTAAACAGTATTTTTTATTTTGTCGAATATTGAATTATTATTCTGTATTCGATGACGATTATCCGGCGGATGCAATTTGGTTTTTTTAATTGAAAAATGAATTTATATTCATTTTTAATCTAAAGAAGGAGTGATTATGACGCTGCAAAGCGAACTTATCAAAAAAGTAAAAGCGAAAAACAAGTTTTCAAACATATTGCTCTGCTTGAAAGCGCTTTTTGACATACTGCCGCAGATTCTCATCGTACATATATTTGCCCTCGCTGCGTTGCAGACGCTTTCCGTACGAAAGCTGTGCTTCTTTTCCTGCGCTGTTTTTCTGTGTTTTGTACTGAAAGCGTTGTGTGCGTACGGCGCCGTATGGAAAGCGCATGAAGCTGCATACAATTCGCTTACGGAACTCCGCATGCGGATTATCGCACATTTGAAAAAGCTGCCGCTCGGATTTTTTCACGAACGGAAGACGGGTGATTTGACGAATATCGTACAGCACGATGTGGAACAAGCCGAAACGTATCTTGCGCACGGGCTTCCGGAACTTATGTCGGCGACGCTTATGCCTGCTCTTATTTTCTTTATCATGCTCGGATTGGAACGGCGCCTTGCGCTTTTGATGATCGCGGGCGGGCCGTGTATGTGGCTTGTCAAAACGCTGTCTGCGCCGCTTTGGAAAAAGAATTTTAAAATATTTTCCGACAGTACGAAAACGATGCAGGAAAATCTTATGGAATACGTTTCGAATATTTCCGTTATCAAAGCGTTCGGAAGGGAAGAGACGAAAACGGAAAAGACGCTCCGCTCCGCAAAAGACTATGTGTTCTGGGTGAAAAAAGCGATGGCGGGCATCAGCGTTCCTATGGGACTCATCGATCTGTTTATGGAATCGGGCGTGGTTTTGGTTATCGGTTTCGGATTGCGGCTTTTATCTTCGGGCGAATTATCGGCCGAGCGTTTTATCCTCGCCGTTATTTTGGGATCCGCTTTTACGTCTTCGATCGCAAAGACGGCGACATTGCAGCATTACGGCATCGTATTCAATCAAGCGATGGAGGGTATCGGTTCCGTTCTCAACGTGCCTGTCGTCGAAAGGGATGAAAGCTGCCGTATCGATACGGGAATTTCCGGGGGCGACATTGAAATTGTTGATGTCAATTTTACCTACGGCGGCAGACGGAACGCGTTGGAACATATAAATCTCGTTTTTAAAAGAGGCAGTAAAAATGCGCTCATCGGTTCTTCCGGCTCCGGAAAGACGACGATCGCAAATTTGCTCATGGGATTTTGGCGGCCGGACGACGGAACGATACGTATCGGCGGCGTCGATACGAAATCTCTTTCGGAGCGACGGCTCGGCGCGCTTTTTTCCGC
Organism: Treponema socranskii subsp. socranskii VPI DR56BR1116 = ATCC 35536; assembly: GCF_000468115.1. Taxonomy (GTDB): domain Bacteria; phylum Spirochaetota; class Spirochaetia; order Treponematales; family Treponemataceae; genus Treponema_D; species Treponema_D socranskii. Next base: position 16,504 of record NZ_AVQI01000045.1, on the reverse strand, counting down.
TGTTCAACAGGATGTCTTTTTGTTCAATATGAGTATGGAAGAAAATATTCGAATCGGAAAACCGGATGCAACGAAGGAGGAAATCTTTTCTGCGGCGAAAAAGGCGCGCATCCATGATTGTATCGCCGCGCTTCCGTACGGCTACGATACGGCGGCGGGAGAAGCGGGCGTCAAGTTTTCAGGCGGTGAAAAACAGCGGATCGCCGTCGCCCGTATGTTTTTAAAGGATGCGCCGATCGTGATTTTGGATGAAGCGACGGCTGCACTCGATGCGGAAAACGAAGCGTATATACGGGACGCGCTTGCGGATTTGAGCCGCAGTAAAACGGTCATTGCGATTGCGCACCACCTCAATGCGATACGGGATGCCGATCAAATCGTCGTTATGGACGGGGGACGGATTATCGACCGCGGTACGCATTCGGAATTATTAAAACGCTGCGAACTCTATCGAACGATGGTATGTGCGCAGGAAAAAGTGGACCGGTGGAATATAAAGGAGGAAACGCGGTGATTCGAGAGATAGTGCATACGTTGACAAAAAAAGGAAAGTGCGCATTGGCTTTGAGTATTGCGGGATTTACGGTATATGCGCTTTCGGGCGCGGTTATGATGCTGTCGGTGCTGAAAGCTATGGAAGACGTCGGTGCGGGAAAAGGCGGTTTGCTCCGATACGGACTGCTGTTCGGATCTTGTCTTTTGATAAAGTGCGGATGCAGCGTATTTGCCGACATGCAAAAACATTTCGCAGGTTTCGATCTCGTGTATGAAATCAGATCGAAGATCATCCGCAGGCTGAAAACTTTTTCGCTCGGATTTTATACGAATGAGCGGCTCGGAGAGATCGGCACGATCATCCATAAGGATGTCGATACGATGGAATTGGTCGTCGGGCATTTGTGGACGAGGATGTGCGCCGACGGCATCGTCTCCGCCGTTTTGCTGCCGCTTTTGTTTTTCGCGGATATGCGGATGGCTCTGATCACGATTGCCGGGATTTCGTTTGCCCTGCCGTTTCTTATCCGCGCATTGAAAACGGCAGGTAAGATGGAAGCCGGTGCAGGAGACAGGCTCGCCGATATGGTAAGCTTGTTTGTAGAATACGTCAAAGGTATTCCGCTTTTAAAAGCGTTTTCCGAAAGCAAACGCTTCGATGAAAAACTTGTATCCGCCGCAGGCGCTTTCGGCGATGCGGCGAAACGGATTGCAAAATACAAAGCGGCGCTGCTTTCGGTATACGGCTTTTTTCTCGATGCGACGTTTTGGCTTACGGCGACGGCGGGCATTTTCTTTATCGTAGACGGGACTTTGCCGCTTATGCGTTATTTGCTTTTTATTATTTTAAGCAGGGAATTCTATAAGCCCTTTGTCGCGATGGAAACGCATTGGATGAATTACCTTGCCGTGACGGACAGCTTTCGGAGAATAAAAAAAATAACGGATGCTCCGGCTGTCAGTGAAAGCGCTCATCCGAAAACGCCGAAAGAATTTTCGATCGCCTTCGACGGAGTCGGCTTTTTATATGAAGAAGGCGGATTTGCGATGAAGGATATTTCTTTTTACGTACCCGCACGCACGCTTACCGCCCTTGTCGGCGCGTCGGGTTCCGGAAAAACGACTGTGACGAATCTGCTGCTGCGCTTTTGGGACGTACGGCAGGGTGCCGTTCGTATCGGAGATGTCGATGTGCGCGATATGGCGTACGACGAACTGCTCGGTTCCGTGAGCATCGTGATGCAGGATGTCAAACTTTTTGCGGATACTATCGGTGAAAATATACGGCTCGGCAAAGCGGGTGCTGCGGACGATGAAGTCATTCGGGCGGCAAAGCGGGCACGCATTCACGATTTTATCGTGTCGCTGCCTGACGGTTACCGGACGATCATCGGAGAAAACGGTACAGGACTCTCCGGCGGACAAAAGCAGCGCATCTCCATCGCGCGCGCGTTTTTAAAAGATGCGCCGATTTTACTGCTCGACGAGATTACGAGCAGCGTCGATCCCGTCAACGAAGCGTTGCTGCAGGAAGCGATTTCGGAGCTTGCAAAAGACAGAACGGTGTTGGTCGTCGCGCACCATTTAAACACGATTCGATCCGCCGATCAAATCCTCGTCTTTGAAAACGGCGCGATCGTACAGGCTGGAACGCATGAAGCGCTGCTTTCGGAAACCGACGGCGCATATTGTCGGCTGTGGCGGCAAGGCTGCGAGCCGTGTGAACGCCCGGGAAAAAATAATTATTAATTATGTTTGATTTTAACCTGATTATTAATTTTATTCCGAGAGGAAAGCCCAGCCGCTTTGGTAAATATTTTTTCCATGTATTTTGCTTCGCCTTCGGAAAGCGCCGCGCGCGAAAGGATTGCCCGCCAAAAATGTTCCATATCGCGCCGTCCCGTCACGCTGAAAAATCCGATTTTTTGCAGATTGTCCGCGATAAGCGAAACGGTTGTGTCGATGCGCGAAAGCGGAAGCGGCGTGTACCCCGCGATGCCGCAGTGTTTTTCCCGAAAAAGCGCATAGCAGATTATCTGCACGGCGTGCGAAAGGTTGAGCGAGGCGAAGCGTTCGCTTGACGGTATCGTAACGCCGAGCGTGCATTCGGCAAGTTCTTCATCGGTGAGTCCCGTGCGCTCGTTTCCGAACACTGCAGCGACGGCGCCCTGTGCATTGCAGATGTCGGCCGCTTTTCCGGCGAATTCTTCAGGGAGCAAAAGTTTGCCTTTTCTGTTTTTACCTCTCCGCCGCGTCGTACCGGCAGAAAGCGTACAGTCCGCCGTCGCGTCGGTTATCGAACGGAAAAAACGTGCGCTCTCCCAAATGTCTGCTGCATGGAGTGCGAGCGTACGCACCGCATCGTCGTCGTAATCGCTTTTTTTGCCGACGATACGGAGATCGTCGATATCGTTGTTTGCCAGCGATCTGCACACAGCTCCGATATTGCGGCTCTCTTCGGGGCGCACGAGAACGATGCATATCTTCCCTAAATCCATAAAATACACTATACTTTCTTTTACAATTATACTCCAGATGTGCCGATAGTTTTATACGAATGTGTGCCGGAATTGACGAGAATTAATGTATTTGACATTATGGTGATTTTGATGTATTATTGTGAGATAAGGTTAAACGGCGTGTTTTGGAGATAATTAACGCTTATGATAAATAATAATAATAGTTTGGTTCCCGGTTTTAATGACGAAAAAGACGACAGTTTGAAAATTTCTCTTGATAAGATCGATGCTTTAAAAAGCGGTTTGTGCATATATTTGAACGGTTATATCGACACGTATAATTCAAATTTTTTTCAAAAGAAAATTCAAAAGGTCGTCGATGCCGGGTATATCAATTTGATTTTTAATTGTTCTTCGCTCAATTACGTTTCGTCGACGGGTATCGGCTCGTTTACCGCGTTTTTAAAATTGGTAAAGCCGAGAGGCGGCGATATCGTCCTGCTCAACATTCAGCCGAAAGTATCCGAAGTGTTTCAACTCCTCGGCTTTTCTCAATTTTTCAATATCAAAGATACGCTCGAAAATGCGCTCGCGTTTTTCAAAAACGGTACGCCCGTCACCGGCAGCGTTTTTCCGAAAGTTTTTGCGTGTCCGGTGTGTACGAAACGCCTGAGGGCGACGCGCGCGGGGCGCTTCCGCTGTTCGGAATGCAAATCCATCCTCGCAATCGACGCGGAGGGAACGATTACTCTCGGTTAATTTCTGAGTCCGGCAGACGATGCCGGCTTTTTTTATTCGTGCGGAGGGTTATCTCACATGCCGCGTCGTAACAAAGGGTATTAAAGCCGACTGCAACTACCTTATGAGAACATACAGTGCGAAACGTTGAGCACTGTACCCGATGCCGCTTGAAGCTTCGCTGCGAGGTTGCGTCGGGGTTGTTGATTTGTGGATAAGTTGTGGAAAAATATGGAAAAACACGTCTTGCCATATCGAATTTCCGTCAAAAGTAAAAAACTTCAGTCCGGCTGTCGGATAATTTTATAAATCATTATAATACAATGAATTGTATACTGCTCTGCGATATCGGCTATTTATCGGTATTACAGTGAAATAGGCTGCCTGCCGCGTGCCGGCCGTTTCCCTGTGGATAAGTTGTGGAAATCCTGTGTACGGGCATGTGGAGAAGTGCGGATATATCGAAATGAGCGCTTTCTGCCGATAATACTAGAAATACGCGTGTTGCGTGCCTGCAACTTCGATTTCGTGGTTCAGCGGCAATTTTTTCGGAACGGGCGGAAACAGTATGGCCGAATCGGTAAAAAAATCGTTATTGCTCATTCCCGCATATATCGGGATTACGGCGTGCTGCATCGTTGTCGGCGAACTCGCATATATGGTCTATTTCAATACGGCGCATCTCGTTGCCGGCCGGCCGATCGAACTCGTCAACGCGTATGCGCTTGCCCGCGGTTTTTTTATCGTTGTGCCTGTCGTTATCGTTTTGTCGCCTCTTTTTCTTAGCCTGTATCGTATCCGCCATTCCGGCGGCGGATTTTTGCCCGTCGCGGTTTACATCATTTTGTGCGCGGCAACGTGGATCGTGCTGTTTCCGCTCTTTATCGAATTTAAATGGAAAGCCGAACCGACATTGCCTCCCGCTTCGAAAAACTCGCCCACAGCCGGATATTTCCGTCCGTATTCCGGGGGAATCGCTTATCTGCTGCACGATGCGCCGGCTCCCGAAACCGCCGTCGTGCTCAACAGTACGGGCGATGAAAACGCGGTGTGCCTCTCGCAAATCGATACGAGCGTTATGGAAGCCGAAAGCGCGCCTTTCGCTGATATCCTCATCCGTGAAACGGTGCCGTCTTTTCCCGTATGGATCGGCAGCGGCATCGATATGATCGAGCTGCACGCCGAACAGGCATGGAGGAGCGGGCACTTTGCGTGGCTCGGTTTTTTGTCGTTTGCGATTGCGCTCTGTTCGACCTACGCCGTTTCGTTTTGCAGCGATTGGCGTCTCGTCGGTATTTTGTACCTTTTGATAATGGACGGCGGCGTACTGTCGTTCAATCTTTTGTATCATTCGGAGTATTTCGAGCGGCTGCGCCAAGCGGCTGTGCCGCTTGCAAAAACGTTTCCGTTTTTTGTACGCTTGGGCGATCCGCTCCTTATCTGCATCAATATAGGCAGTGCAATCCTGTGCATCGCAGTCGGATGCCTCGCTGCAGTCGTCCGCGCAAAGCGATTTAAGAGGAACAGGTAAGCGCTTATGAAACGCGTCCTTCAGATTTTAATCGGCTATCTTCTCTTCGCTTTTTGCGCGTGCATGACATTTCGTTTGTTTGCAGGTACCTTGCCGCCGCTCATTGCAAAAACCGAAACGCTCTACCGCTTTTACGGAGGACTTGCGCTGTTTTGCCGTATCCTTCCCGCTCTTTCCGTGACGGGCTTTGTCATCGGCTATGCCGTTTCGTTCGGGCGAAATCCGGACGGCAGCGATCGAAGATTTTCCCAAGCGATGTTCCGCCGCTATCGCAGTGTCGTCGTCACATCTCTCGCTCTGTCCCTTGTTTTGACTGCGGCGTCGGAAATCGGAACGCCGATTTTATCCGCCAAGCAAAAACAGCTCGAACGGATGCCGCTCCTTGTACAGGAATACGTCCGCGTCGGGCGGCAGGTTGAAAAGTCGGGAAAGGGAGAACTCGCGTATCGCTACGCGGAGCTTGCGCTGAAAATCGATCCGTCTTCTCCGGATGCGCTTACCCTTTCCCGCGATACCGAAATCGCTTCGCGCGAAGCGCACAATACCGTGCGCACGGCAGTCCCGAAGACGGCGAGCGAACCCATGAGCGAAGAAGGCTATACCGTACGGGAACTCCGCGCGCGTGCCGAAAAAGCGTATGCCGAAAAAAAATATTTCGACGCGCACTACTGGGCGCAAAGCGCCGTGTCGATTACGACGAGGCGCGATACGAATTATGCGGAACTGCAGCGCATCGCCGCGGATGCGTGGAATGCGCTTTTTTCCGCGGACTTGCCTGCAACAACCGACGCGCAAAAAATCTATGCGCGAAAACTTTCCGGTTATGCCGCGCTCGTCGAAGGTGACAATCTCAAAGCGTATTATATTTTCCGGACGCTGTCGCTTGCATCGCGCGAAAACGCGAACGATCCCGATATCGTGCGCTACCTTGCGATTGCACATGCGCGGCTCGATACCGAATATTTTTTTATCGACGAGATAATCGATGCGAAGGAATTCGAAACGGCAGACGATGTGTATTTTTCGCTTAAAAAAGAGAACGGTGAGACAACGATCGTCTACATCAAAGGCATTACTCCGGTAAAAGGCTCCGGCGGCGTTGTGCAATATCTGCGCTCCCTTTCGATTTTTTCCCTCGATGCAAACGGAACGTACACCGGCAGCATCTACGTGCCCTATGCAAAAATGCGCCAAGTCCTTTCCGCCGATTTCGACGCGGACACAAAGCGCGCGCTCGGCATACCCGACGGCGCGCACTTCGTCCCGTACATCCTGCTCCGATCGGTTGATAGAGATACCGAAGGCGTAACGGAAGGGCCGCTTTACCGCTATGCTTTTCCCGATAAAAAAGGCGGGAGCGATCAAATCGTGCTGCCGTTGTCTTATGAAAACTTTTTATTGCTCGCCGAAGTTTCCCGCGGCGCCGAATACATGAATATGATTTCGCTTTTGCGCTTTGTGGGAAACGCCGAGCGCTTCGGTTACTCCGATGAAGTGTTCGGGCAAGTGCTTTTGAACCGTATTTTGTATCCGCTGTTTATGCTGATCGTCTTTATCTGGTTTGCATCGTTCGCATGGAATTACCGGATCGGTGAAACGGTTCTGTTTAAAACGTCGTGGATTTTCGCATTTCCGTTTTTTTCTCTGCTTGCGCACGTTTTGTACGGAGCGCTCCAGTGGCTCTTTAAAATTATTAATTACGTATTCATCGGTATTGCAGGCACGTACTGCCTTCCGCTCGGCTCTCTCGTATATGCCGTCATATTGCTCATCGTGTCGCTCGTGTTTTTGGCGCGCAGCGAAGGATAGGCGGCCGTCGAACTTCGCTTGCAGGTTGTATACGATACGTATTTTTTCAAAAAATCTTTATACACATGCTCCGAAACTGCACGGTTGCAGACGATCTTATTTAAGGAAATCGCATTTTCAAAGTTACCTCTAAAAACTGCAGTTTTTAGAGGTTTCCAATATGTGCAGGGAGCATAATGCGTATGCAGATTTTTTCGTTTTCTCCGTTCGGGTACGAAGGCGCACTCGTTACGGTCGAAGTGGATATCAGGCGCGGTATTCCCGCCGTCGATATCGTCGGACTTGCGGACGGCGCGGTAAAAGAATCGCGCGAGCGTATGAGAGCTGCCGTACAGAATTCCGGCTTCGACTTTCCGCCGGAGCGCGTACTCGTCAGTTTATCGCCCGCGGATATGCGTAAAGAAGGCGCCGGCTTCGATTTGGCGATTGCGCTTGCCGTGCTTCAAGCACGCAGCGGGACAGATTCGTTTTCCGATTCGCCTTCCGTCCTCGTCATGGGAGAACTCGAGCTTTCGGGAAATGTGCGAGGCGTGCGTGCCGTTCACGCTGCCGCTTCCACTGCCGCCGCCTCGGGTATTTTTAAATGCATCGTACCGCTTGCGAACGCAGACGAAGCGCGCGAAGTGCACGGTATGAAAGTGTACGGGGCGGCATCTCTCGAAGATGCATTTTCTGCACTCGCTTCGGATGAAGTTTTTACAGAGCGCGGCCGCTCGCTGCAAAACGCCTTTGTGCCGGAACACTGTGTCGAAACGGAGGGCGTACTCTTTCCGCCCGTTACCGAAGGTTTTGAATTTGCCGATGTGGCGGGGCAAATTTTTTTTGTGCGGGGCTTGCAGATTGCGGCCGCCGGAGGACACAACCTCATTGCGATCGGCGCTCCCGGCTGCGGCAAAACGATGGCGCTGCAAAAATTTCAAGCACTGCTTCCGCTGCTTACCGTCGAAGAAGCGCAGCCCGTCACGCGCATCTATTCGATTGCAGGACTCATGCGCGGAAACGAACCGCTTATCAGGGTCGCTCCGTTTCGTCAGCCGCATCAAACCGCGACGATCGAAGGTATGTGCGGCGGAGGTGGGCGCTGTATTCCCGGAGAAATATCGCTTGCACACAACGGCGTACTCTTTCTCGACGAAGCCGCCGAGTTCCGTTCGTCGGTTTTGCAGATGCTCCGTGTTCCGATCGAAAGCGGACGCATCACGCTTGCTCGCGCCGGCCGATCGACGGTTTATCCCGCATCGTTTCAGCTGCTCATGGCGGCAAATCCCTGTCCCTGTGGAAATTTCGGATCGAAATCGAAAATCTGTCTATGCAGCGCCCGCGCCGTCGAAACCTATTGGAATAAATTTTCAGCGCCTCTTTTAGACCGCATCGATATGCGCGTTTTCGTCGACAATGAAGGAACGGGACAGGACGCGGTGCGGACGACGACCGCCGAATTGCGCATGGAAATCGCCCGTGCGGTAAAGACGCAGCGGAAGAGACAGGGCAAAAAAAACGCAAAGCTTTTGCCGGAAGAAATTGCGCGCCATTGTCCGATGAGTGCCGCCGGGCGAAAGTCGCTCGACAACGCGGCGATGCGCTGCGGATTTTCTCCGCGTGCCGCAGCAAGCTGTATAAAACTTGCGCGCACGATAGCCGATATGGCGGACTGCACTGTCATACAGGAAACGCACGTAAAAGAAGCCGTACAATACCGAAAAGCGTACACGGGCTTTTTGTCGGAAAATGCGGACGGGTAGGAGCTATCTCTTTTCGAACGGCTCCTCTATGCGGTATGCCGGCGAGCTTACGACAAACCCGCGCGAAACTTTGCGCGGGTTTGTCGTGCGGGACTGTAAACCGCTATCATTGCATATAACAACCCGTTCTGCTTTTAGCCGTACCGGTACCGTATAAGCGGGTTATACGGTGTACCGATCGGTGTTATTGTACTACAGGCTTCTTAAAACCGTGCCCGTCGTCGGCAGCCCAAACGTAACTGCCGTTTTCTTTCGGCATCTCGTTACCGGGAGCATCGCCCATTGCGTTTACGACTTGCTTACAGGTAATTTTACCGTTCGCTCCGATTTTAAAAGTTGCCGTAACCGACGGAGTTTCTCGCTTAAAATCCTTTTTATGATAGGTTTTGCACGTCCATTCGGTTTCGCTTACTTTGTCCCACCTCATGTTCGTATACAGCGAGCTCATCAGCGAATAGCTGATAAATTTTTCCTCATTGCACACAACGACTGTAGGATACTCATTAGAATCAAAGTACAATATTCCCGTTACCTTCTTTTCGCCGGCGTTGTAACCGTATGTTCCGAAAAATTGTTTTACCGTTTCGACATCGGCAGGATCTATAGACGGCGTTTCATACTCTATTTTAATGTGCAGCGTATACGTTGTCGCAGAACCGTCTTCGGTTTTAACACTATATTCTTTGTCTTTAATAAACAAATCTTCCGTTTCGCCGCTTATTTGTTCTTTTCCGTCTTTATACAGTTTTGCTTTCGGGTCTTGCAACGTAAAGCTTAGTTTAAACTTTCTGTTTCCTTTTTGACCGGCAGGTTTTTTATACGCAGCAACCGGCACCGTTACGGTAACGGTTTTTGCGCTTTGATCGATCGTAGCGATTATGTCGGTGCTCAGAAAATCGTTGAAACTTTTTTCAAATCCAAACGACATCAGCGGGCCGGTATTCTCTTCGTCTGCGTTGTTTTTACAACCGGCGAGTACGGCGCACAGGAAAAGCGAGCACATAAACATAAACAATCTCTTCATGTTTGTTTGTTTGTTTGTCATTTTATCCTCCTATTTATAAAACATCCATATATAATAAAAACTCTCATCTGGTTATCGGCTTTTTCATTTTGGGATGACCGTTATCGTAGACGTACCAATCCTCGACGCCCTCTTCAATCTTTTCAACATTTTTGCCCTTTTTAAACGGCCCCGCTTCCGCACCCATCGGAACAACGTATTGCCGAAGTACAAAATTTCCGCCGTCTTTTATAAACTTAAAAATAACCTTTCTGTTTTTCGGCTCAAAATCGGAATCGGTTTTGAGGTACGAACAGCATACCCACATATCCGAAACTTTCCCCCAACGGACGTTTTCATAGCTGGAGCTCATAGCGATTGAATATACAACAAGTGTATTATCGCCGATTTCAGCGCATTGGATTTTTTCTCCGCCCGGCCAATAACAGCCGTATAAACTTTGGATTTCCGCTTTATCGCTCGGAGACATATCGGATAATTTTTTTTCGCCGATGTCATCCGGTATAAACTGCGGTACGACGATATCGTCTGTTTTATCGGCAGACGGATTATTGTTACAGCCGGCGAATACGGTAAAAAGGATAAGCGATATACACGCAGCCAATAATTTTTTTTTCATTTCAATTTTTCCTTACCTTAAAGTCAAAAACCTGAGCGTAAGTGCAGGCGTTAGACGTATTTTTCGGCCGTCCGACGCTTGCACGCAATACCGCTCGCTCCTTACGGACAAAACGGCATTTTTATTTCATCGTCAGTTCAAACAGTTTGGGAGATCTTTTAGGATTTTTGTCGTATATAGCTTTGTCATAAGTGTAATAGGTTTTGCCGCCCTCTTCAAACGTGTCGGGAGTTTTACCTATTACATACGGCCCGTACGTACTGTTGGCCATCGCTACAATCGTATCCCAAAGCCATACCGTACCGTCGGCATCCTTCATAAATGTAAAAATAAGTCTTTTTGTTCCGTAATCTTCATCATCTTCAGCATACGAAAAGCATGTCCACGTCGAAGACGAAACTTTGCTCCAGCGAAGGTTTGTAAACCCCATGCTCATAAACTCATTCCCTGTGTACACGCCAAGTCTGTCGGCATCGATCGCGGGGCACTCGCTTTTTGTGCCGTCGCTTGACCAATAATAGCCGTATAAAGTTTTAATTTCGGTTTGCTCATCTGCCGGCAGATCGGCAAAGGCTTTTTCGGTAATCCCCTCGGGTACATCGGGTTTTTTAGGGGCAAGTCCAACTTTTACGGTATATATTTGTGTAGATCCGTCTTCAGCCGTTATCGTATAACTTACAGGAGCGGTAAAATCGTTTTCCGTTTTACCGCTTTCTTGTGTCTTTCCGTTTACGGATGCTTTTGCACCGTCGCTTAAACTAAACCGAGCTTTTAATTTTGTGATATCGGTACCGTTCGACAGTATCACAGTTATCTTTTTTGAAGGTTCATCGATCGTACCAAGCGCCCCTGCATCCGTAAATCCTGCATTATCCTCCTTTACAAACATAAATATAAGTATCTGCTTTTCGGAAGATTTGGGATTTTCGTTGACTACTTTGACCGTATAGTTTTGCTGCGATCCGTCTTCCGCTTTGACGGTGTACGTTACGCCTGCATTGTCGGAAAAATCGTTTTCGGTTACGCCGCTTTGTTGTTCGGCTGTACCGATAAAAAGCTTCGCTTTACCGCTGATTTTAAAAGACGCTTTCAGTTTTGTTTTATCCGTACCGGACGGCACTTCTACCGACACGGTTTTGTTTGTTTCATCGATCGTTCCTTTTACGTCCGCGCTCAATCCGCTATTGTTCGCCTTTTCGAATGAAAACTCGATCAACGTCTTTTCGGAAGATTTGGGACTTTCGTTTACTTTATTGTCGTCGTCGGACGGGCTGTTGTTGCAGCCGGTGAGCGCGGCGAAAAGTATGCACGAACATGCAAATGCAAAAAATATTTTACTCTTTTTCATTTTAATCTCCTCATGTAAAATTTAGATATTCTGAGTTACCGGTTTATATCCGCTTTCCGCAGTCCACACAAAATCATCTCCTTTTACCGCTGTCGTGTCGGTTGCCATAATATTCGTCTTTACTGTGATCTTGCCTCCTTTTTCGACAAAATCGTAACCGCCTTTGCCGAATAAATTCTTAATCTGCGGTTTATTCTTTTTGTAGGTTGTGCATGTGTATGTGTTGTCGGCCTTTTTTTCCCATTCGACATTTACATAATCCATGCTCATACTCTTTGAATACAGGGTAACCTTATTCCATTCAAGAACGATGATTACCTCTCCCAACCTCGGTACCGTACCGTAATACGATCCGAAATACTTTTGGACATCGGTTTGATTTGCGTTCGGCAAATCGATTTCTACGACGGCGTTGTATAGAGCACTTCCGCCGTCGTTCGCTACCGCCTTGATCTTTACACCGTTTTGCAGATCGGAAAAATCGACCGGGGTAACTCCGCTTACGAGCTTAGTGCTGCCGACATACAGGTCTACCCCCGCAGAAGCGGTAAAATACGGTTTAAGCGTTGCAAGCGAAGCTTCCGGCGTTCCGATGGGGAGCTTCATAATGATTACTCTACCTATACCTGGGATAGATCCGATAAATACCGTTCGTGCCGGATCGCCTTGCGTTTGGTTGTCTACATCTGCGGGAAGTGTCGAATTATGCGCTTTTTTAAAACCGAATGCGGGAAGCGTTATTTCGGTTGTATTTTTGCCGTATACTTCGACCGTATAGTTTTGCTGCGATCCGTCTTCCGCTTTTACGGTGTAAGCTACACCGTTTATGATATCTGAAAAATTATTTTCGGTTACGCCGCTTTGCTGTACGGTCGAGCCGATAGAAAGCTGTGCTTTATCGCTGATTTTAAAAGACGCTTTAAGTTTTGTTTTATCCGTACCGTGCGGCACTTCTACCGACACTATCTTCTTTTTTTCATTGATTATTCCTTTTACGTCCGCGCTCAATCCGCTATTGTTCGCCTTTTCGAACGAGAATTCGATCAGTGTTTTTTTGGTGGATTTAACGATCTCATCATCGCCGCCGGAACTGTTTTTACAGCTCCCCATAAGGGACGCAAACACAAGTGCAGTACAGACAGCCAAAGCGAAAAGCGCGTTAGTGCGCTTTATTACATTTCTTTTCATTGTAATACTCCTATTGGTTCTTAATTAGCATAAGCTAACTAGAAAATATATATTGTTTCGCCGTTCTGCGCAAGTCCCTTCGAGCGATTTTAGTGTTATCGTTGGCTAACTTATTGACATCGACTTTTATTCCGATTATAGTAAATGCATTTAGGACGGAGACGTATGAAAAACCGTAAAAATCGTATATGGATTGCAGGTGTGCTTGTGCTCACGGCGGCGAGCGTTTTATCGTCATGTAAAAACGGTATGGAAGAACCTGTAAGCACTGCCGGAATAAGTTTTGACGGTAAGGTGTTCGAAAGAACGTCTTTTGTGCAAATCGTTCCGAAAGATACAAAAGCCGAAATTTTTATAAACGACGATTCAAGCTGGAATACCTATTGCACCGGCGGCGAAGCTAATTATATACCGGGATTGTTTCTTTTAAAAGGTGTATTCCTTAAAAACAGAAAAGTGCGGCTCAGCCCCTTTGAACTTTCACAGTATGAAGTGACGCAGGAATTGTATGAAGCGCTTATGTGGCGTAATCCGAGTAATTTTAACACCGGCAGCGATCAAAGGCTGCGTCCGGTAGAGACGGTCAACTGGTACGAAGCGATTGTCTTTTGCAATAGATTAAGCAAAAAACTGGGACTCACCCCTTGTTACACCATAAACGGCGGGGCTATTGCTTGGGAAAAGATTGAATACGACGAAATTCCCGGCGAAGGGGCGGATAAAGAAGAACGTAAGAAATGGGATAACGTTACTTTTAATAAAAACAATAACGGCTTCCGCCTTCCGACGGAAGCCGAATGGGAATTTGCCGCGCGCGGCGGTAATGCAAAAAGCCCCGTATGGAAATATGCATTTTCCGGCACGCAGTGTACGCCGCTTGATCCGGTCCAGTTTAAGGACAAACCGGCCGATACAAACCTCGACCTCTACGGCTGGTATAAGGACAATAGCGGAGGAAAAACCTATGCCGTCGGCACAAAAAAACCGAACAGTCTCGGACTTTATGATATGTCGGGCAATGTCCAAGAATGGTGTTTCGATTGGGCGGCCGCTTTGAATATAGACGGAACAACAATAGAAGAAGACCCCTGCGGGGGCCCTCGTCCTGCAGTTGAAGAGCCTGCACGGATTACCAGAGGCGGCAGTTATTACGAAGTCGCCTACGACTGTGCCGTTTCCCGCATCAACTGGTACTACCCGTACCGCCATGCTAATTACTTGGGGATCCGCCTTGCGCGCAGTTTGTAAGCACGGCGTATCGACAGTACGGCAAAAATACTAAAATCACGCACGAGGTTATTTATGGAAAACATGATGCAGTATCTTAAAGATATCGATAAAGAAAAACTGAAAACGGTTTTGGAAATAAAAGAAGCGTACAACGGCGGGCGTATGAGCCTGGAAGAGGCAAAGCGGATTTTAAAGGAAAAAGTAAAAAAGCTTACGCCTGCGGAAATCGCCGTTGCCGAGCAGGAGCTTAAAGAATTCGAAGACGACGAATGCCGTAAAGAAAATATTCAAAGCATGCTCGTCCTTTTTGAAGATATCATGGACACATCCCGCCCCGATCTGCCGGCCGACCATCCGATTATGTGCTATTACCGCGAAAACGACGCGCTTTTAAAAATCATGCTTGAAATCGAAGATTTGGTTCAATACCCGCTCATCAAAAATCAATGGCTCGAAATCTACGATAAGCTTGCGCAGTATCGTCTGCACTTTTCCCGCAAGCAAAATCAACTGTATTCCCTGCTTGAGCGCAAGGGCTTCGACCGCCCGACGACGACGATGTGGACACTCGACGATTTTATCCGCGACGAGATAAAAGACGCGCGCACGCTTTTGGAAGAAGGTAAAGACGATGCCTTTCTCGCGATGCAGCCGACGATCGTTGCCGACGTGCGCGATTTGATTTCCAAAGAAAACACGATTTTGTATCCGACCTCTCTTGCGATGCTCACTTCGGAAGAATTCGAAGATATGAAAATCGGCGACAGAGAAATCGGTTTTGCGTGGATCGATGTAAACTCAAGTTCCGCAAAAAGCGGAGCGGCTGCTTCTTCGAACGGCAGCTGTGCGGATGCGAAAAATTCGGCCGGCGAAAGCGGCGATTTTGCAAGTGACCTTGCAAAGCTTTTACAAAAACACGGTTACGCAGCTTCCGCCGGCGAAGAATTCGACGTTACGACGGGACGCTTGACGCTCGATCAAATCAATTTGATCTATAAACACATGCCGGTCGATATTTCCTACGTCGACGAAAATGAAATCGTCCGCTTTTACACCGATACCGAACACCGCGTGTTTCCGCGCAGCAAAAACGTTATCGGCCGCGACGTAAAAAATTGTCATCCGAAAGCGAGCGTTCACATCGTCGAAGAAATTATTAAAAAATTCAGAAGCGGCGAAGAGAGCGAAGCGGAGTTTTGGATAAACAAGCCCGGTCTTTTTATCTATATCACGTATATCGCGGTGCGCGATGCCGACGGGCGCTTCCGCGGCATTTTGGAGATGATGCAGGACTGCACCCATATCAGAAGTCTCGAAGGCTCGCAGACGCTTTTGACGTGGAGCAGCGGCAAAAAAGAAAAAGTCTATGCCGATGATGCCGCTTCGGGAAGCAATGCATCGGACGCGGAAAGCTTGCCGAAAGCGGACGGCTCTTCAAAAAAAGAAAGCGCCGGAGAGAAGGGCGCTTCACCGGAACATTCTTCGGAAAACGGGGACATGGCAAATTCTTCGGCAAGTACGACCGGTGCAAAGCTCTTCCCGCTCAAAAGCGAAACGAAGCTTTCGGATTTGCTTGCATCCTACCCGTGGTTGAAAGCCGAACTTCCGTCGATCAATCCCGCATTCAAAATGCTTCAGACGCCGCTCGCCCGCATTATGATTTCGAAGGCGACCGTTTCTATGATGAGCGAACGCAGTCAGATGCCGATGGACGAATTGATCGCGGCGATCGAAGCGAAGATAAAAGCTCACGACGGAAAATAAATCAAACACAGAGGCGCAAAGCCCGCCTTTTTGTTTGCCGGCAAAGAGACTTGAATCCCTCCGGTCGTGTACATCCTGTACACTCCCTGCGGGAACGCCTCCGCTCGCTTCCGGCGGCATCCTGCCGCCGAAAAGTCGTGAGTCGAAAAACGCCTGCAGTGTTTTTCTTTTATCAATACGCTCATAAATCCTATGCACTGCTCGGATTCATGAGCTCTTCTTCGCACCTGCTCAGCGCGCGCTTCGGAGTTCAAGTCTCTGTTTGCAGATAGTCAATAGTATTATTGTTATAATGATTTATTTGCTGATGTGAAATTTCTTGTTGCCGGCAAAGAGACTTGAACTCTTACGGCCTTGCGGCCAAGGGATTTTGAGTCCCTCGTGTCTACCATTCCACCATGCCGGCGCGGCAGGTACTACTATACCGAAAGAGAAGTAGATTTGCAAGTGCGCGGTGGAACGCTCACGGAAATCAATTTTCAATAAGTAATTGTTAATGTGTAATGGGTAATTCCTTTAATTGGTAATGTGTTTATCCCCGGCTTCTCAAAAGCTTC
>NZ_AVQI01000044.1 GCF_000468115.1 Treponema socranskii subsp. socranskii VPI DR56BR1116 = ATCC 35536 | reverse complement strand
GTTTTTACCGGATCCATCGTTTTTACCGGATCCATCGTTTTTACCGGATCCATCGTCTTTGCCGGATCCATCGTCTTTGCCGGATCCATCGTCCTTTGACGGATCGCTTTCATCGCGTGCCGCCGAATCCTTTTTTATACCTGTATCCTGATCGGCGCTTTTATCGTCGACGACGGAACCTTTGACACGGCCGTCGAGCCTTATCTCCTGCGTATCGAGATTCAGCGTAATTTCCTGAGCGCGGAACGTGTCTTCGCCCTGCGTAATCTGCGAATTGCCGCTCATTTCGAGCATTTGATTTTTTTTGCGGTATACGGCATACGCGCTCGAACAGACATTGTCCTTTTGTTTGATCGTTATACCGATTTGAATTCGCGCGATGTCGGTATTTTGATTGTATTCGATAAGCTGCGCGTCGACCGATACGCCGTTTTCCGTATCGGCAAGATGTACGTTGTCTTTCAGCGTCGCGATCTTCGTTTCGCGATCGTAGGAAAGACGCCCGCACGTGAATTCCATATTCGCTTCGATATTTTTTCCGGTGATGTTTCCGTCGGCTTCGATGTAGCGGAAATTTTTTCCGCTCATCGTAATCGAATCGGCGGCGATTTCCATGGACGACGTGAGCACATAGGCGCTGCCCGAAAGAGTTGTCGTATCGGATGAATTGCCGGCCGTCCCCGTCATGCTGTTCGCGGAAAACGTAATACGCTCTGACCACGCGGGGAGCATAGAAGCGACAACGTATAAAATTAATAATACGATTATACGTGTTTTACTGCCGGCTCTGCGCATCGCCGCCTTCCTCCGCATCTTCGTCGGTTTCGACCGTTCCCGACACGGCGCCGGTAAATACGAAACAGTTACTTACGCCGCTTGCGGAAAATCCCGAACCGCGGACGACCGTACCGTTTTTTTTCATCGTGATCGTATCGGTGCGGCGGCTCGTAAGCTGTTCGGTATTTCCGTCCCAGCGCAGTTCGTCCGCCGAAATCGTTACGCCCCTCGGTTCATTCGTAAGTTCGATCCCGTCGTAAAGTGAATAGATTTTTTGCTTCGAATCGAATGCGACCAATCCGCACGAGCCCTCGGTTTCGGCACTCCCGTCGTCCGCATAGGCCGTAAACGAAACCGAATCCGCATAGGTGCTGCCGCCCTTATACTGTTCGAGCGTCCGCGCGCGCATCGAAAGCGTCTTTTTATTTTTTTCCCACCGAGAAAAGTCTGCGTTTGCAAAAACGAATTCGGGCACTTCCGATTCGACGTTTTTTTTTCCGTCGGAATATTTCAGCGAACAGCCGGCCGAAAAAAACAGCCAACAGCACAAAACGGCACCGGCCGTAAAAAGGTTCGGCGTCATTGTTTTTTACCGAGCGCCGCCCCGATAAACGAAACGAAAAGCGGATGCGGTTTCATCGGTCGGGAAACGAATTCGGGATGATACTGCACGCCGATGCCCCACCTGTGATCTTTCCATTCGAACGCTTCGGTACTGCTGTCCGGTTCGGAAATCGCGGACGTGATGAGACCGTGTTCGGTCATATCGGCGGTGTATTTTTTATCGAACGTGTACTTGTTGCGGTGCCGTTCGGTGATTGTGAGCTTTTTGTAGATGCCCGCAAGCTTCGTATCTTTAATAATACGGACGGTTCCCGCGCCGAGCTTCATCGTGCCGGCAGCCGAAAGTCCCGTCTGCTCTTCCGGCAAACTGATGATCGCGTGAGTGCTGTTTTGTATAAACTCCGTGCTGTCCGCATCCGCCCAGCCGCACAGCGAACGTCCCGTTTCGATCGCCATGAGCTGCATACCCAAATCGATACCCAGATAGGGTATATCGTTTTCGCGCGCATATTTTACCGCAACGAGGAGACCGAGAAATCCGCGCTGCCCGTAATTCGCGGGCACGACGATACCGTCGACATCTTTGAACGCTGCCGCTATCTCTTTTTCGTTTTTGCAGCTTTCGAGCGTTTCCGCGTCGATTTTGCGGAGTTTCAGCTCCGCGCCGTATTGCGTAACCGCGGCATGAAACAGCGATTCGCGCACCGATTTATAGCAATCGTCGAGATAATCTTTTTTGCCGACGACGGCGATGCACACGGCAGGTCCGCTCGTATTGAGTTTTTCAAGGAATGTCGTCCACGGGCGGATATTACAGCGCTCGGCGACGAGGGCGAGTTTTTTGAGCACCCGCGCGTCGAAACCTTCTTTGTGAAAGATAACCGGAAGCTCGTACACCGATTTTTGTACGTCGACCGAAGAAAAAACCGCATCGGGGGCAACGTTGCAGAACAGCGCGATTTTTTTTCTGAGCGGCATATCGAGTTCGTTTGCAGTGCGGCACAAAAGGATATCCGGCTGGATACCCGCTTCCTGCAGCTGTTTCACCGAATGCTGCGTCGGCTTCGTTTTCAATTCGCCGCCGATGATCGCAGGCACGAGCGTTATGTGAATGGCACACACTTCGTTTTTTCCGAGTTCGTGAATGAGTTGTCGAGCGGCTTCGAGATACGGAATCGATTCGATATCTCCGACGGTACCGCCGATTTCAACGATAACGACGTCCGCACCCGAGCGCTCGCCGACGGAGAGGATATTGCGTTTTATCTCATCGGTGATGTGCGGGATCACCTGCACCGTGCGCCCGTTGTATCTGCCGGCGCGCTCGTTTTGAATCACTTGGTTGTAGATTTTTCCGATCGTAATGCAGTTATCTTCGGCAACATTGACACTCGTAAAACGCGCAAAGTTGCCCAAATCCAAATCGGTTTCCGCGCCGTCTTCGGTAACATATACTTCGCCGTGCTGAAACGGACTGATGTTGCCTGCGTCGAGGTTGATGTACGGATCGCATTTTATCATGGAAATCGAAAGCCCGCTGCATTCAAGAAGACTTCCGAGCGATGCAGACGCCACCCCTTTGCCGAGACTGGAACACACGCCGCTCGTCACGAGTATATATTTGCTCATGATACGATTTTCCCATTTACTCTGCGCTTCGTCAATAGCGGGAAAATCGCTTTCACCTAAACAGATCTTTATTCAGAGTACGGGCAACGGCACGGACATCTTTCCTTGCACAGTTTTTTTTACTGCACTATAGTAGACGTATGGCATACACGATCTTTATCGACGGACAAGAAGGTACGACGGGCTTAAAGATATACGAGCGCTTTGCAAAGCGAAGCGACATCGAAATGCTGCGCATAGACGACGACAAAAGAAAAGACGCGGACGAACGAAAAAAATTAATAAACAATTCCGACTTTACGTTTTTATGTCTCCCCGACGCCGCTGCCGTCGAAGCCGCAGATCTGTGCACGAATCCCGCCGTACGCATCATCGACGCGTCGACTGCGCACCGTACGGCACCCGGCTGGGATTACGGCTTTCCCGAACTTTCAAGCGATTTCAGGCGCCGCATCGAAAGATCGAAACGGGTCGCGGTTCCCGGCTGCTATGCGAGCGGCTTTAACGCGATCTGCTTTCCGCTCATCTCTTCGCACATCATGGGGCGCGATTATCCCGTCGTATGCCACGCGGTTTCAGGCTACAGCGGCGCGGGCAAAAAAGCGATCGCCGAGTACGAAGCGGAAAACCGCCCCGAAGAACTCGACTCCCCGCGCCTCTACGCGCTCACGCAGCATCACAAGCATTTGCCGGAAATGCAAAAGATAAGCGGCTTGGATTTTCCGCCCGCCTTTACTCCGTATATATGCGATTATTTTTCGGGTATGACGGTTACCGTACCTCTGCACGTGCGGCTGCTTGCAAAAAAAGTTTCCGTCCTTGACGTGCGGGAGATGTTTGCGTCGTGCTATGCGGGCTCAAAATTTATTAAGGTTATGGAACTGCAGGATACGATCGAAAACGGATTCATCGCGGCAAATACGCTTTCGGGAACGAACGATATGCAGATATTCGTGTACGGAAACGACGAACGCATCGTAATCTCCGCGCGCTTCGACAATCTCGGCAAGGGAGCGTCGGGAGCTGCGGTGCAGTGTATGAATATCATGATGGGAATCGACGAGGGTACGGGACTGTAACGATGGCCGGCGATATCCGATCCGACGAACGGGGCGATGCTTTTAACAATCTGTATGCCGGCGACTGCGGTTACTTTGAAGGCCGCACGTCGCACGAAACGATTTACCGTATTCCGTCACTGAAAGAAGCGTCAGATATGCTGCTGCACGATGAAGAGCCTGTACGCACCGAAAACGATCCCGCACTCTGTCAGCGAATTTTGTTCGACATCATCCTCGCCGAAGGTTTCCGCCGGGCAGGATCGTACGTATACCGCGCCGACTGTCCCGATTGCAAAGCGTGTATTCCGATCAGAATTTTTCCGGACGCGTTCGAGCCGTCGAAATCGCAGCGGCGCGTACTTGAAAAGAACCGCGATCTTGCCGTAACGCTCACGACGAAAGCGGACGAATTCGTCACCGACGAAAAAGTTGCGCTTTTCCGCACTTATGACAAGCGGCATAATCCCGCCTCTGAAAAAAGTTTTGACGAAGCGAAAAAAACGCTTATCGATATGAACGGCATCTGCTGCACGGCGGAGGACGGCAAGTACGAATCGTTTTATTCCGGCACGATAAATATGGATTACAGGTGCGGCGGAAAGCTCGTCGGCGTCGGCATCATCGACACGGGAAAAGCGAGCCTGTCGTCGAATTATTTTTACTACGACACGTCGGACGAAACGAAAAAGAGAAGCATCGGCACGTACAGCATATTGCGGGAAATCGAATTGTGCCGAACATTTCATCTGCAACGGTACTATCTCGGCTATTGGCTTAAAGACTGCAAGTCGATGGTGTATAAATCGAATTTCAAGCCGCACGAATTACTGATCGACGGTGAGTGGAAACCGATTACATAATCCGAATAACGAAAAGGATGGACAAAGATGAAAACGGGAATCGTAATCGAAGGCGGCGGACACCGCGGCATCTATGCGGCGGGCGTGCTCGACGTGTTTTGCGAAAACGGCATCGAAGCCGACGGAGTGCTGGGCGTATCGGCTGGAGCCGTTCACGGAGCAAGTTACGCGTCGCACCAAATCGGACGATCCGTCCGCTATACGATGAAATACTGCGGCGACAAACGCTATATGAGTTTCCACTCATGGCTTAGGACGGGCGATCTATTCAACGCGGATTTTTGCTGGCGCGAACTGCCGGAAAAACTCGATCCTTACGACAACGACGCGCTCGAATCTTCTCCGACCGCGTTTTACGTAACGTGTACCGACGTCGAAACGGGGGAGCCCGTTTACCATCGGTGCAAAACGCTCCGGGGCGATGAAATGAAATGGCTGCAGGCGTCGGCGTCCATGCCGCTCGCTTCGAACATCGTATGCGCGGACGGTCGTAAAATGCTCGACGGAGGCATCGCCGATTCGATCCCGCTCCGCGCTTTCGAGCGGCTCGGCTACACGCGCAATATCGTTATTTTGACGCAGCCCGAAGGATACCGTAAAGGGAAAAATCCGCTGCTCCCCGCGCTGCGCATTGCAATGCGGAAATATCCCGCGCTCATCCGTGCGATGGAAATGCGCCATATCGTATACAACGAAGAAGTCGCGGATATCGAACGAAGGGCGAAAGCGGGGTCGGTTTTGCTCATCCGTCCGAAGCACACCGCGGGTGTCGGGCGTACGGAAAAAGACGGTGCAAAAATCAAAGCGCTGTACGACATCGGACGAAAAGACGCTCTCGATCGGCTCGATGAGATTCGGGAATTTTTCGGAAAGCGGTAACGGAGCGCATACGCTGTAACGGCGCACGCATTTATAAAAAGCACCGACAAGGTAAAAACGGCAATGCCTGCTCCAACGCGCGATACCGCCCGCTTTTACGAAAGACTTACGCCCGCGTGGAGCACCGCGAAGCGTCCGCGCCGGGGCGCGGATGAGGGTTACCGAAGTGCGGAAGGCGGGATCTTCCGATCCGCTTCGTCCTAAAAAAAATTAATAATTATTAAAAATTTCCGTCGGCGGCGCTTTCGGCGTGCAAAATCGCAAAATACGACAATTGCACAAAATCCGTAAAAATGTTATTTTTAAATCCGTATGAATACCCTCGTTGCGCTCTGCGCCGTCGGCGCGGATAAAATACTCGGCAATGAAATCAAACATCTCGGCTACAAGCTTGCGGGAAACGCGCCCGGACGCGTTTTTTTTACCGGAGACGACGATGCGCTTTTCCGCGCGAACCTGTGCCTCCGCACGGCCGACCGCATATATTTACAGGCGGCTTCTTTTCAGGCAGCCGATTTCGATTCGCTTTTTGCCGGCACTTATGCGGCCGACTGGCAGGATTTATTAAAAAAGGACGTGCGCGTCGTCGTGGACAAAGTGCGCTCGCATCACTCGAAATTGAACTCGGAACACACGGTCCAAAGCATGGTGCAAAAAGCGATCTACAAAAAACTCGGCGACAAGTGGCGCATGACGACGCTCCCCGAATCGGGAGAGACGGCGGATGTGCGCGTATATATCGACAACGATAAGGTAAACGTCCTGCTCGATCTTTCGGGAGAGCCGCTGTACAAACGCGGTTACCGCACGGGAGGAGGGACGGCGCCGCTTCGCGAAACGGTTGCCGCCGTGCTGCTGCAGGAAATGCTGTGGCGCAGAAGAACGCCGCTGCACGATCCCTTTTGCGGTTCGGGAACGATCGCGATCGAAGCGATGCTTTTTGCGCACGATATCGCGCCGGGGACAGGCAGGCGCTTTGCGCTCGAACACCTTGCCGTTTTTAATAAAAAACGCGCGGACGAAATCCGTGCGCAGGAAGCGGAACGGATTAGAACGGATGTCGAAGTGCGCGTTACCGGAAGCGATATCGACGCAGAGGCGGTAAACCGTGCAAAAGCGAACGCCGAACACGCATGCGTTGCGGCCGGCCGCGCTTTGCAGTCCATCGGAAAAGACAACCGCATTCCGCGCCCCGATTTCATACAGTCGGATTTTATCGACTTGGCGGCTCCGTACGATGAAGGACTTTTGCTGTGCAATCCTCCGTACGGCGAGCGGCTCGGAGACGAGGCGGAAGCGGAAGCGCTCTATAAAAAGATGGGTGCGCTGTGGACGAATTTTCCGAATTGGCAAATCGGCGTCATCACAGCGAGCAGGCAGTTTCAAAAATGCTCGGGGCATTATGCGGACAAACTGAAAAGTTTTAAATCCGGAAATCTCGATACGCATTTTTATATGTATTCCGGATCTTCAGGCAAAAAAGAAAAAGCGTAGGCGGAGGGCTTTCATGGCGATCATCGTCGAACACGAAAAACGTAAACGAAAGATACTCGAAAAAGCGCTCGACGTTTTCGTCGAAGAAGGCTACGAAGACGTCACCTTTCAAAAGATCGCCGACCGATGCGGTATTACGCGGACGACGCTGTACATCTATTTTAAAAACAAGCGCGAGATTTTTTTATGGAGCATCAAGCAGCTCGTATCGGGAATCGAAACGACGATCATGCAGATCGTCAACAATACGTCGTTCAACACGGAAAACTGTTTTCGCAAAATGCTCATGAGTATCGTCGATGCAATCGGAGAAAATAAAAAGCTGTTCAGTGTTTTGCTTTTGTATTTGATACAGCTGCAAAAATCGGGCGTCGATCCGCGGAAGCGCGTTATGCGTCGAGTCATCAAATTACGGCACATCATGACGACGCTGCTCATCCGCGGCGCGAAATCGGGTGAATTCAAAAAGATAAACGTCAAAGTCGTAAACGATATGTTTTACGGTTTGATCGAATCCGCAATCTTCCGCCTCGCCGTCCTCGCACAGGAAAACATCGGCGACATACGCGACATACTCAATTTTGCCGTCGACGGCATCATCGCAAAGCGGAGCCGCGCTTGAACGCACGGCATACGGGATGCGCGGATTTACCGCTGCATCGGGGCACGGTTCCGACGTGGCTCGCCGAGCGCATGAAAAATCTCGGAACGCTGATTGTCGAATCGATCATTCAAAATTACGGCAAACGGGAAGTGCTCGTGCGATTGAGCGATCCGATGTGGTTTCAGTCGTTCGGTGCGGTACTCGGCATGGACTGGCATTCGTCGGGCATAACAACGAGCGTCATGTATGCACTCAAGCGCGGACTGAACGAACGCGGACGGGAACTCGGCATCTGTGTGTGCGGCGGACGCGGAAAATATTCGCGCAATACACCGAACGAATTATTATTTTTATCCGATGCCGCAGGACTCGACGGTACCTCGCTCGTACGCGCAAGCAAACTTTGCGCAAAGGTCGATAACAACGCCGTCCAGGACGGATTTCAGCTGTATCAGCATAATTTTATTGTAACCGACGAAGGCGATTGGGCGGTCGTGCAGCAGGGCATGAATGCCGCTTCGCGCACGGCGAGGCGATACCATTGGTGTTCGCCGAAGCTGCGCTCTTTTATCGAAGAACCGCATACGGGCGTCGTCGGAGAAAAGCGGGGCGAAATCTTAAACCTCACCGATCGGACAGCAAAGAGTACGCGCGCTGCGATCGTCGAAATCGCACATGAAAATCCAGACCGTATCGTGCGTGAACTCTCGCATATCGCATCCCCTTCTGCGGCAATCGTCGTGCCGAGAGAGCCTGAACTTTTTCCCGGCCTCACCGAAAACGCAGTCAAAGCTGCGGAAACCGTTTGCCCCTCGCCCGCCCCGCACTCGAACGACGTCGCAAAAACGGCTCGCATTTCGCACTCATCGCGCTCCATAACGATGAGCACGCATCACGACGTACGCGCCGAAGACATCGATTTAAAAAGGCTCGGCGCCGTGCTCGCGCTATCATACGAAAGCCCTCCGGAAGATTTCGAATCGCTTTTACTCACTCCCGGTCTCGGGCCGCGCACGCTGCAGTCGCTTGCGCTCGTAAGCGAAATCGTATACGGAACGCCGTCGCGTTTTACCGATCCCGCGCGATTTTCGTTTGCACACGGAGGAAAAGACGGGCATCCCTTTCCCGTGCCGTGCAGGATTTACGATGAAACGATCCGCGTACTCGGCGACGGCATCGAAAAATCGAAACTCGGCGACACCGATAAAACCGAATGCCTGCGACGGCTGTATGCGACACAGCTGCAGATCGAACGATTTTGTTCGCCTGAAGCCGACTTTGATAAAGCAGTCGCGTATGAAAAAGCGCATTCGAAATCGTGGGACGGCCGTCAAGTGTAATAATCGGAGGATTACGATTATGGAAACGGCGTTATATCTTATTCCGACGACACTCGGTGACACCGACACCGAGCGCGTTATACCGGAATACAACCGGAGCATTATCTCGGCGATAAAATATTTTATCGTGGAAAACGTACGGAGCGCACGGCGCTTTCTCAAAAAAATCGACGCTTCGATCGACATAGACGAACTCACGTTTTTTGTGCTCGACGAACACACCGATGTGACGAAAATCGAGCCGTTCCTCGCGCCGCTTAAAGCGGGCTTTGCAACCGGCGTCATTTCGGAAGCGGGCTGCCCCGCAGTTGCCGATCCGGGCGCCGCAATCGTCGCGCTCGCACACAAAAAAGGCTTCCGCGTCACGCCGCTTGCAGGCCCTTCTTCGATCATCATGGCACTTATGGCAAGCGGTTTTAACGGACAGAACTTCGCATTCAACGGATATCTCCCGGCAAAACCCGATGCGCGCGCACAGAGGATCAAGCAGCTTGAAAGCCGCGTTTACAAAGAAAAACAGACGCAGCTTTTTATCGAAGCGCCGTACCGCAATATGCAGCTTCTTTCGTCGCTCCTCTCATCGCTTAAAGGCGAAACGAAACTGTGCATAGCGGCGGGCATTACTTGCAGAGAAGAATACATCCGCACAAAGTCCGTTTCCGAATGGAAAAAGTCGCCGCTTCCCGAAATTAATAAAATACCGGCAATCTTTTTGCTGTATGTGTAGAACGATTTCCGCGGCGATTTTTTCGGCGGCATAGAAGTTTAGAAAAACTTCAGTGTTTCGAAGCTTTCCTTAGATTTAAATTACGATGCTTTGCGGTTTGCTTTTTTAAAGACCGGCAACAATTCAATATGTTTATTAATTAACAAAATTACAACTGCCATAACACGAAACCTTGATGCATCCCGCAGAGGATTTTCAAAGCTTCGGCCCCTTGGACTGCCTTTATGCTTTTAGAAAAGCGGCAGCGGCATTTTCCCGTTTCTGCTCGGGACTATACTCCGGTTTTCGGGGGGGGGG
>NZ_AVQI01000043.1 GCF_000468115.1 Treponema socranskii subsp. socranskii VPI DR56BR1116 = ATCC 35536 | reverse complement strand
TGCGACGGCGGACGACCCTGCGCAGTACAACGTTGACTATTGGACGGTAAGCGCAGGCGCCTTTGAAGCGGGAACGGGAGCAAGCGAGAGCACGATCGCAAAGATAAAGGTAGTGCAACCGGTAACCGTAACGGTAAAGTTCAAACTTAAAACCGTACCGCCCGTGCAAACGTACAAGGTAGAGCTTGACTGCAATATCGGCGGCAATGTAAGGGTAACGCCTGCACTGAGCGAAAACGGCATGGTAGCCGAAAACACCGAGCTTACCTTTACGGCAACGCCGCTTCAAGGCTACGATCTTGAAAAGTGGACGCTTAACGGCACAGAAGTAAACGGCACCGCGCTTACCTACACGCTCAAAGTTACCCGGGCGGCAAAGGTTGAGGTATTCTTCAAAACGAACGGCGGAACGCCTCCGGTCAATCATACGGTCATGCTTACACCGCCGGAGCACGGCAGTGTAGATACTGTACCGGTAATCCCGCCCGGCCATCACAAAGTGCCCGAAGGCACCGAACTTATCTTTACGGCAGTG
>NZ_AVQI01000042.1 GCF_000468115.1 Treponema socranskii subsp. socranskii VPI DR56BR1116 = ATCC 35536 | reverse complement strand
TACGGGCGGTGTTCCGCCTCCGCCTGAATCGCTGCCGTTCGAGCAGCTTATCGCCAGACCTGTAAGCAAAAGTGCGGCTGAGACGAGCGCCGCAACTCTCGTTTTCTTGTTGCTTGAGTTAAATCCGCTCATAAAAAACTCCTCTTAAATGATTTTGTTTGCAAAATAAAAAGCGCACCGAAGAGATGATTCTTTTCGGTACGCTTGTTGTGTAAGAATTTGAAAAGAGAGTAAGTTCCGGTATGGACGCCGGCAGAGTTGTTTGTCGATTATTTACGGATTTTGTGTTTTGAAAACAATTTACGCTACGCGAACGAACGAACGAACGAACGAACGAACGAACGAACGATTATACGGCGCCCGCGCGCTTTGTCAAGTACCCGAACGGGACTTTGTGCCTTTTGTTTTACATTGTGTCGCGCAAGGGGTGCAATGTTACGGAGCGGAATACTGTGTGCGCTGCGGTATTGTTCCATACTGGATATTATAACATAATTCGAGCAAAAAACAAGTTTTATGCCGAATTAATTGATTATATATTTTCCACTTCCTGCTTGGAAAGACCGGTGGCTTGCGTGATAATATCGATGGAAACACCGAGCCGTTTTAAGTTGCCTGCATCCTCTAAGGCTTTTCGGTGTGAACCGTCGGAGAAGCCTTGTTTGATTCCTTGTACAATGCCTTGTCTTCTGCCTTTGCTCATTCCGGCAACAACGCCTCTTTCAAAGCCGATTTTCTCGCCTATAAGGGAACCTTGTCTGAGTAAATCATCTCTATGAATATTCAATGACATATACACACTCCTGAACTTTTCGTTGTTTTTGGTGCTCTCAACAAGTCCATCGATAGTCTGCGTAAAATGACTTGTTGCCTGTTTTTCGCAAAGATAGCGCAGCAGTGCATGTAATTCATCGTCTTTTTCTTTGCCGTATGCACTTGCATTATAAAACACTTTATAGGATTTGTCAGCAAGAAAAAGGCCGCTCTCTTCTCTGCACGTATTTTCAAAGGTGTATACGGGAAACCCTTTGTTGAAAGGGTCTTGCGTGCAGATAAAGAGTACGTAACTGTCCTTGAGTTCGGCATAACTCTGCCCGCGCAGTAAACAATCTACGTCCATGAGGCTTTGATAGTACCGAACATAAAATCATCGGTAAAGGTAAGTTCCTCTACGCTTTTGTGACGGGGAAGAGAATCCATGTGCGCCTCCTTTAAACATAGGGTTTGAGCAGATAACCGCTCATCTTTATTATAGGCGCGGACAGTGCAAAAAGCGGAACAAAAGGGAAAAGTTTTTGCAATTATTGTCCCGGTACGACTTCGACATAAAATTGATTTTTGTCATATTGACAGCGCGGAAACGATGGGTTATCATAGAGCGTACGTTTAAATTATTTTGAAACGAGGAATTGTCTTATGGAATACAATGTCGAAAAACAACACGAAAAAGGAAAACTCCACGCAATAGAACGGATTCGCGCTCTGTGCGATGAAAATTCGTTTATGGAAATCTATTCGGGTGTGCGCCATAACTGCACGAGCTTCGGTATGGAAAAAAAAGACCTGCCCTACGACGGCGTCATCACCGGATTCGGAAAGATAAACGGAAGGCCGGTCGCGGTATACGCTCAGGATTTTACGGTGCAGGGCGGCTCGCTCGGCCTTATGCACGGCAAAAAAATCGCCGAACTCATCGACAAGGCGGTCGAAGCGCGGTGCCCCGTTATCGGTATAAACGATTCCGGCGGAGCGCGCATTCAGGAAGGCGTCGACGCGCTGTGCGGCTACGGAGACCTCTTTTATCAAAACGTCCGCGCATCCGGTTCGGTGCCGCAGATTTCGATCGTTGCAGGCCCCTGTGCGGGAGGCGCCGTGTATTCGCCGGGCATCACCGATTTTATCTTTGCAATCGACAAGATAAGCGAACTCTTTATCACCGGCCCGAAAGTCGTCAAATCGGTTATGTTTATGGATATCTCGTCGGAAGATTTGGGAGGAGCGGCTATCCACTCGAAAAAATCGGGCGTCGCGCATTTCCGCTGCGAAAGCGAAAACGACTGCTATCGAAAAGTGCGCGCTCTGCTCGACTACATCCCCCATTATTTCGGCGACGATCTCGCACAAAACGAAAAATACAAATTCGACGCGAAGAAAAAAGCGAAGCGCATTGAAGAAATCATTCCCGAAAACCCGCGCGCCGGTTACGATATCCGCGAAATCATCAACTGCTGTATCGACGACGATTCGTTTTTTGAAACGTCGGCCGAATTTGCGGTAAACTGCGTCACGGGTTTTGCAAAGATCGAAGGCAAATCCGTCGGCATCGTCGCAAACAATCCGATGGGTGTCGGCGGCGTGCTCGACTGCGATGCAAGCGACAAAATCGCGCGCTTCGTCCGTTACTGCGACGCGTTCGGCATACCGCTTTTAACTTTCGTCGACGTTCCCGGCTTTATCCCCGGCCCGCAGGAAGAACAAAAAGGCATCATCCGGCACGGCGCAAAAGTGATCTACGCGTACAGCGAAGCGAGCGTTCCGAAAGTGACCGTCATCGCGCGCAAAGCGTACGGCGGCGCATACATCGCGATGTGTTCGAAACACCTCGGTGCCGATTACGTATACGCGTGGCCGAAAGCGGAAATCGCGGTTATGGGTGCGGAAGGCGCGATCGGCATTTTGTACGCAAAAGAACTCAAAGATCCGTCGAAAGCGGCCGAAGTCGCGGCAAAATCCGAAGAATATAAAACGGAGATAATGACGCCGAAAATCGCGGCGAAGCGCGGTTATGTCAGCGAAGTGATCGAACCGCAGGAAACGCGAGAGCGCATCGCACGGAGCTTTGAAATACTCGCGCGAAAGCGCAGCATGGACACACCTTTGAAAAAGCACGGCAATATCCCGCTGTGAGAGCTGGCGGTACGGCGCGCGATACCGTTTCGCTGTAACCGCTCGCGGCACGATGCGCCTTGCAGTCCCTCATGCCGAAGACAGATTGAAAAGCAAATTACTGTAATGAACATACGGCTGCGCACATGCGCGGTCGTTTTTATTCGTGCGGATAGTAGTGAGAACGGCATAGTATTAAAAGGCTCACACGACAAAAGACGCAAGCACGATATAGCCGAAAATCGTAATGAGCGTATAGAGCGCCAAATACGCGCTCAAAAAAGAGCTTTCATCTTTTCCGTTTACAAATACGCCGTACGCATATGTCGGCGGCATGATAAAATACAGGACGGCACCGAAACGATACAGCGGATCGGAGGGGTACATCCGGCCGCCAATATAATAGACGATACCGCCCATAAAAAGTGCAAAGACGAGCATGCGCGCTAAAACGGTTTTCAGCGTATCGCTCCATTCGATATTCGAAAAAGTAAGTCCGTAACCAACCGTCATGATAATAATCGGTCCGACGGGTGCTCCGACAAAGTTCAAAACGTCTTCGAAAATACTCCCTGCTCGTGTCGACGAAAGATACTGCCCGAAGCCGGTTACGGAGCAGAGTATGCCTGCAAGGATCGCGATATTCACCGGAGTCGCAAGCGATTTTGCAAGTTCGGAAGCGCGGAGCTTTCCTTTTATACGAAGCTGCAGAATCGAGATGATGACCGCCCACTGTGTGACGGCGCCTCCCGCATCGAAGAGCGCAAAGTGATACAGATCGCTTTGTCCAAAAAGCAACATAAAAAGCGCATAGCCGATCGACCCTCCTTCTATCGTCGCGCACATAAACGGCGCAACGGGCGTTTTAATTTTTAAAAGAGCGCATACAAGGATTCCGAACGCGAACGCTGCAAGATTCATCAGAGCAAATACGCCGAGCGTGAGTGATTCCCTCCACGTAAAGCGCATATTATAAAAGGCTGCAAAGAGTACAGCAGGCAGACACACTTTTACAATGAGCGATTTGATTTCTTCGATACCGCTTTCGCTTAAAAATTTCGTTTTCCGCGCCCACGCCCCTATTGCGATCATGACGATGACGGGAAGCGCGACTTCCGATATCCCTAAAAATCTTTCCATAAATAATTGTCAACTAAACACACACAAAAAAAGCCCGCCGCGCTCCGCGCGGCGGGTTCACAAAATCTTTCGCTTATTTTCTATTGATCTGTTCGGTATAGAATTCGAACGCTTCTTTGTCGGTAAATTTTCTGTGAACGATTTTTCCGATCGCATCGGCCATTGCAACCGGATGCGCGCTTTGGAAAATATTTCGTCCCATATCGAGTCCGTGAGCGCCGTCGCGTATTGCGTGATACGCCATTTCGAGCGCTTCTTTTTCAGGCAACTTTTTACCGCCGGCGACGACGATCGGTACGGGACAGGCCGCCGCAACTTCGTCAAATTCTTCGCAATAATACGTCTTTACGATATTTGCGCCGAGTTCCGCAACGATACGCGTCGCAAGTTTAAAATATTTCCCCGTGCGTTCCATATTTTTTCCGACTGCAACGACGCCGAGCGTCGGTATGCTGTAGCGCATAGCTGCGTTTATCGTCTTCGAAAGGTTGTCGATGCTTTCGAGCTGACCGTCGGCGCCGATAAAGGTTTGAACGGCGACGCAGTCCGCGTTCATTCTGATCGCATCTTCGATATCGACCGCAACGACTTCGTGACTCAAATCGTCCTGCACCATGGACGAACCGGAAGACACGCGGAGCGCGATGGCTTTTTTGCAGTCAGGGCGTACACAGGTACGCAGTGCACCCCTCGTCGCCATGAGAACGTCGACGTGATTATTGAGAAGCGGAATCAAAAGGTCGAGGCGTTCGAGCCCCGAAACGGAACCCATAAAATAACCGTGGTCAAATGCAAACATCACGGTGTTGCCGCTTTTGGGATTGAAGATATTCGATAAGTGTTTTTTCATGCCCCAATCGAGGTTTCCGGCACCTTTTACATAAAAGGATCCGTCAACGGCGAAACGGACATCCGTGTGATAATCGTGAGCGATTTTCAAACCGTCTAAATCTGCCATAGTGTATTCCTAAAATTATTAAAATCGATAGCAATAATGTGTAAAGTTACGGAGCTGTCGAAAAAGTAACCGATTTTTGAGACAGTCCCCTTCCCTGATCGACAAAAGCCGACGCACGAAACGAATCATGCGCCGGTTTTACTACGCGTTATAATTTCGATTTAGAAATTATATTTGTCCATGTTTTCTTTGGTAAATACCGCGCGCTCGGGAAGGAGCACGACGCCGGAATCGTTTGCCGTATAGGCTTTCGGATCGAGCACGGTGTTCGGTTCGACTTTTACGGTACCGATCGTCGGGATATCGATCGTATCTCCGACTTTCATACTGTGACCGGTCGCAGCCCAGTATGCGAGATAGCAGGAAATCGCGCCTTGGATACCGCAGTCCCACAAACCCCAGCGGGTGAGGATACCTGCGCGGCAGTAATCTTTGATCGCATTCGGAGTTGCAAAACCGGTGATCGTCACGTTCTTTTGATTGAGTCCGAGGTTTTGCGCAGCCTGGCACTGGCCCGGAAGAGCGGTCGAATCGTTACAGATGATCAAGTCGATGTCTTTGTGCGCGGAAAGGACGGCTTCTCCGACGGTGATTGCGCGCTCGGCATCCTGATTCGAATAGTAATTGGAAGGAGCGACGTTGACCCATTTCGGATATTTTTGACGGATATACTGTTCACCCGCTACGTGCCACGAGTTTTGATCCGTGACCGTCGCCTGCGAATAGTGCCAGCAGTATTTGATCGTATCCGCGTCGGGATTTTTGCCTCTCTCTTTCAAAGAAGCGACGCCCATGTCGACGAGCATCTTACCGAGTATATCGGGTGTACCCTGACTTGTCATAAGCAAGCGTGCGTCGGGATTTGAATCGGAATCCCATGTCATAACCGCGAGTCCCGCTTTGCGCGCGGCTTTCAGAGCCTGATCAACGCCGGCCGCATCGACGGTCGAAATCGAAATCGCGTCCGCCCCCTGCTGAATCGCATTGTTGATAATATTGACCTGATTCGCGACCGCCGCATCGGGACTGCCGTCGTACTTTACGGTAAAGCCGACTTGCTTTGCAAGTTTTTGCGCGCCTTCGTTTGCCACTTCAAAAAAAGCGTTGCCGCTGATTTTCGGAATGAACACGACAACAACGTTTTTTTTCGAACCACCGCCGCCTTCGTTCGCGCCGTTCGCAAATGCAAACGAGCCGACCAAAAGCGCCGCCAACATGATCGACAACAGTTTTTTCATAAATACCTCCTGATATTTTTCGTCGTCTGGCAGTTTTATTTATTAATAATTTTTCAAAAACGGGCATTTCGAAAAATTATTTTTGCACAGCACTAAATTCTCCCGCCGTCCGCCGCGTGCACTCCGGACGGAATTTTCCGACAATGCATTTCAGCGAAAAACCCTGCGCTGAAAGCCCTCGGGACGCGACGATGATGAGCAGCAGTATGCCGACGGGTATGTCGAGGTACTGCGTGTTCAATCCCGCCATCGATAAACCGAAACGCATAATGCCGATGACGAGCGCCGAAAGTGCCGTCCCTAAAATCGTACCGGTACCGCCGGTGATCGCCGTTCCGCCGAGCACGACAGCCGTAATGATCGGAAGCGTGAGCTCTTTACCGAAATCCGCTTTTGCCGTGCCGAGGTACGACGTAAGCACGATGCCTGCAATCGCCGAGCCGATACCGGAAAGCGCGTATGTCGTCATCACGATAAACTTCGTATTGATGCCGGAAAATTCCGCGGCGTTCGGATTGATACCGCAGAGGTACACATAGCGGCCGTACTTCGTACGGTGCAGAATAAAATAAGCGATAAACGCGATCGCGATAAAGAGCAGTATCTGCGACGGAACGATGCCGAAAAAGCGGAACTGCGTAAAGGCCGTAAACGCGGAAGGAAAACCGCTGATGCCTTTGTAGAGTTCGACTTTTGCAATGCGCGTGATCGAAATCGCCATACCCGAATATAAAAACGAACCGCCGAGAGTTACGACCATGGGTGGAACCCTCGCATAGGCGATGATAAAGCCGCTCAAAAGACCGCACAGCGCTCCTGCGACAACTGCGATGAGGCAGGCGGCATACACGTTCACGCCGCTTTGGAAAATGACACCGACGACGATCGACGTGAGACCGACGATGGAACCGGCTTGAATGTCCATGCCGCCTGCGATGATGACCATCGTCACAAAGAGCGAAATGATACATATCGAAATAAAATCGTTGATCGAACCGAGCAATACCATCGGACGCAAAAAGCGCGGATTCAAGATGCCGAACAAAACGATTTCGCACGCGATGACGGCGACGAGCAGCAATTCGTTTGTAAAAGTAAATCGTTTCTTTTCCATAAATTATCTGCTCCCCTCTTCCGCCGTCTTTGCCAAAAGCCGCGCTTTGCGCGCTTTTTCGATCGAATGATGTTCCAAAAGACCGTCTACCGTGACGATCGTTATCAACAGGATGCCCGTAATCGTACTGTCGTAGTCGGAAGAAAATTTCAAAAACACGAGGATGCGGTCGATCGACGCCATAATGATCGCCCCGACGGATGCGCCGAACAGAGAGCCGACGCCGCCCGAAAGGCTGATACCGCCGAGCACGCAGGCCGCGATCGCTTTCATCTCGTAGCCGTTTCCCGCAATCGGCGTTACGAATCCGATGCGGCTCACATAGATGCATCCGGCAATCGACGCGAAAAGCGAACACAAAACAAACGCGCTTATCTTCGTCCGCTTTACCGGAATGCCGATGAGTTCGGCTCCGCCGACGTTGTCGCCGACCGCGTAAAAATTGCGACCTAAAGAAACGCGGCGCAACAGCACAGAACCTCCGATCGCAATCGCAATCGTTACAAGATAAAACCACGTAATGCCGCCAAGCGTTGCCTGGCTCAACGCTTTGTATGCGAACGGGACGTTTTCCACCCACTTGCCGCCCGTATACACGTAGATGAGGCCGCGCACGACGCCGTTTACGCCGAGCGTCATGATGATGGAAGGAATGCCGAGGTAGACGAGTCCGAAACCGTTTATAAGGCCGCACACGATGCCGATAGCGACTGCGGCAAAAATCGCGAGCGCCCACGGAGAGCCGTCGCGGATCAAGCTCGCGCTCACGGCGGAAGCAAGCCCCATGACCGCGCCGACCGAAACGTCGATTTCACCGATGATGAGCACAAAGGCGATCCCGATCGATAACAGAGCAAACACGACGCTCGAATTGACCGTCTGCATAAGATTCCGCGCGGCAAGAAAATCGTGATTGACGATGCCGACGAGCAAAAACAGTACGACCGTGACGATGAGTGAAGAAAGGCTTCTCATTTTGAAAAATCGATTAAAAGACATGCGCCGCATTTATCCCACCTTTTCCTGTTCTACACCGAACGATGCCGCCATCAGCGCGTCTTCGTTGATTTTGTCTTTTGCGAATTCGTGATTGATCCTGCCGCGATACATCGTGACGACGCGGTCACTCATCGCGACGATCTCTTCCATATCGGAACTGATGAGCAAAATCGCTATGCCCGTTTTTTTCAATTCGTTGATGATCGCGTATACATCGCTCCTCGCTCCCGCGTCCACGCCGCGCGTCGGTTCGTCGAGGATGACGAGGCGCGGATTCGTCGAAAAGCATCTGCCGATGATAACCTTTTGCTGGTTGCCGCCGGAAAGGGAACCCATCTCCTGCGTATCGTCGGTCACTTTGATATGAAAGCCCGATATGTATTTTTCGGCAAGCAATTTTTCGCGCGCCGTATTGATGAGGATCTGCTTTAAGCTCGCAAGCCTGACCGGCGTGATATTGTTGCGCACCGTCGTCAATTTGAAAATACCGTTTAAAAATCTGTCTTCGGGAAGATAGTTGATGCCCTTTTCGATGATCCGCTTCGTCTTTAAGCCGGTGATGTCTTCGCCGTTCAGATACACTTTTCCGCCGAGCACTTTATCGCGTCCGTATACGGTCGTCGCAAGTTCGGTCTTTCCCGCGCCGACGACGCCCGTCATGCCGAGCACTTCGCCCGAATACACGTCAAGG
Source organism: Treponema socranskii subsp. socranskii VPI DR56BR1116 = ATCC 35536 (assembly GCF_000468115.1). Taxonomy (GTDB): domain Bacteria; phylum Spirochaetota; class Spirochaetia; order Treponematales; family Treponemataceae; genus Treponema_D; species Treponema_D socranskii. The sequence continues at coordinate 32,597 of NZ_AVQI01000042.1, read as the reverse complement.
TTCACGTCGGCGAAACCGTAACCGCTCAAATTTTTCAAAGAAAGCACGAGTTCTCGTTTTGACGGAGCGGCTGAAAGATTTTCGACATGCACTTTGCTCATGCTTTCGGGAGCAAGCCCTTTGAGCAGCATATCGTACGTAAAATCCTTTGTGTCGCCGTTCATCGTAATCGTGCCGTCGATCAAAAGCGCGATACGGTTCGCGATGACAAACACTTCGTTGAGCCGATGCGTAATATAGATGACGCTGACCTTTTTTTTCTGCAGCTCTTTGATGATTTTAAAAAGCGAGTTCACTTCGTCGAACGTAAGCGACGAAGTCGGTTCGTCGAAAAACATAACGCGCGCGTCTCGCATGAGACCGCGGAGGATTTCGACGAGCTGCTGTTCCGCAATCGAAAGCGTACGCGCCGTGCGGTTGAAATCGAGCTTCCAGCCGAGCTGAGAGACGATATCCGTCAAGCGATCGTGCAGTTCGCTTTTATTACCGGGAATTCCCATGACGACGTTTTCTTCGAGCGTCATATTCGGGAAGAGCATCGGCTCCTGCGGAATGAGGTAAACACCCGACGCGAGAGATGCCGAAGGATTTCCGAAGTGCAGCGATTTCCCGTCGACGAGTATTTCGCCTGAATCGGGCTTTTTGATACCCATAATCGTCTTTACGAGCGTGCTTTTTCCCGCGCCGTTTCCTCCGATAAGCGCGAGCACGTCGCCGGGATACACATCCAAGTCAATGCCTTTGAGCACAGCGTTGGAACCGAAAGATTTATAGATTTTCCGTACCGACAACATCGGGCTTACATCGCCGCCCATAGTTCGATTCCCCTTTTATATCTATTTTATATTAGAACTTTTGTTCCAATCAAAAACATTTTTATTATCTCAAGTATAAAACGGAAATTTCGTTTTGTCAAATAAAAACTATAAAATTTAACGAAATTTATATATTCGATACCGATAAACCGATATACTGACAAAATACCGGCAGAATCGGCTGAAATTTATTACCGATATATATATTTTTTTGTTGTGTTTTTTTTAATATCGTGATATTATGTTCATAAAGTGATATTTTGTTCAAATTAGGAGAAAAAAATCGAAAATGACGGCCGACTGGGAAAAAGAGCTTATCGTGCGAACAGCATGGTATTATTATATCAGGAAAAAAACGCAAAAAGAGATAGCCGATATGCTTTCCGTTTCGCGGATGCGCGTCATCCGTCTACTCGAAAAAGCCGAGCAGGAAAACGTTGTTCAAATCACGATCCACACGAATTTTCGCGGCAGACTCGAAGCGGAACAGGCGCTCATCGATTCGTACGCTCTTGCCGACGCTATCGTTATTCCGTCCGATGAAATGTACACGTCGGCTTCGCTTAACGACGCGATTGCAAAAGCGGCGGCTATGTATATAGATGAACATTTTTCCGACAATCCGATCATCAATATCGGTTACGGAGACACGACCGGCCGCTTTATGAATTATTTTTCACAGATTTCGAAAAAAAGGCCGACTTATGTATCGCTCACCGGAGGGGTCAGCATCTATTTGCTGAATACGCAGTCGTCTGCAGGCAACGCTTCCCTCTACCTTATCCCTGCGCCGTTGGCCGCATCGACGCCGGAAATGGTAAAAGCGATCAAAAAAGAAAGCGCCGTCATCGAAATAGCACGTATGCATACGACCGCAAGCTGTTCGGTTATCGGTATCGGCGGCGTCGACGACAATGCGACCGTCATCAAATCGGGTATCATACAAAAAAGCGATTTCGATTTTTTGAAAATGTGCGGCGCCGTCGGAGACGTACTCGCCCATTTTTTCGACGAAAACGGCAAGTTTATCACAAGCGCTACCGACGAACACTTGGTGACCTACCCTCCCGAATCGTTGAAAAAACTGCATAACGTTATCGCTGTCGCGGCAGGAAGCGCAAAGTACGTTGCGATCAGGGCGGCACTTCGAGCGCACTACTCCGATATCCTCATAACCGACGAGGATACCGCGCGTTGGCTTGTAAAAAATACATGATGATCGAGCGACAACACGAGGAGGCATAGTTATGGATAAAAAGTATTTGATGGCCGTAGATGCCGGTACCGGAAGCGTCCGCGCCGTCATTTTCGACGTACACGGAAACCAGATCGAATGCGTGCAGGAAGAGTGGAAGCACCTCGAAGATCCGAACTATCCGGGCAGCATGAATTTCGATTGGGAAAAAAATTGGAACGCGGCAAAGCGCTGCATATCGGAAGCGATAAAAAAATCGAACATCGAAAGCGGCGATATCGCAGCCGTTTCCACGACGTGTATGCGCGAAGGGATCATCCTCTACGATAAAAACGGAAAGGAACTGTGGGCTTGTGCAAACGTCGATGCTCGCAGTACTGCCGAAGTCATCCAATTGAAAAAGATGTCGCCGACGCTCGAACACGAACTCTATCTCGAATCGGGGCAAACGTATTCGCTGAGCGCCCTCCCGCGCATCCTTTGGGTAAAAAACAATCTCCCCGACGTATACGAAAAAACCGCCGCGGTCGGCATGTTCAACGATTGGCTCATCTATAAGATGAGCGGTGTCCTCGCCGTGGAACCGAGCAACGGTTCTACGAGCGGACTTTTTTCGCTTGAAACGAGAACATGGGACAAAACGATAGCGGAACGCTGCGGCTTAAAAAGCGATATATTTCCCGAATCGAAAGAATGCGGTACGCTTGCCGCCCGCGTCAGCCGCGAAGGCGAAAAAGAAACGGGTCTCAAAGAAGGCACGCCTCTCATCGTCGGCGGAGGCGATGCGCAGCTCGGCACGATCGGCGTCGGAGCGACGGAAGCGAACGATGCGGCGGTTTTCGGCGGAACATTTTGGCAATACGAATACAATACCGCAAGCGGAAAAATCGACGACCGCTGCGACATCCGCGTCAACTGTCACGCTCAGCCCTCGCTGTGGCAATACGAAGCGCTCGCATTTAAACCCGGCCTTTTTATGCGGTGGTACCGCGACGGATTTTGTGCCGAAGAAAAAAAAGAAGCCGCTTCTCTCGGAAAAGACGTATACGCACTTATGGACGAACGCTCGGCAAAAATTCCCGTAGGTTCGCACGGTATGTTTTGTACCTTTACCGACGTCATGAATTTTTCCGCGTGGCGGCACGCAGCTCCGACGTTTACGAACTTCGATTTGGATGCCGACAAATTCAACAAATATACGTTTTACCGCTCCATACTCGAAAGCACGGCCCTCGTCACCTACGGCCATATGCAGCTCGTCAAATCAGCGACGGGAAGCATGCCGCATGTCGTCACCTTCGCAGGAGGTGCTTCGAAAAGCAGACTGTGGTCGCGGATTGTCTGCGATGCGCTCGGCCTTCCGCTCCGCATTCCCGCAGTAAAAGAAGCGACGGCGCTCGGAGCTGCAATGCTTGCGGCAACGGGAGCCGGCATATACGCGAACGTCAAAGAAGCGGCGGACGCGATGGTAAAAATCGAAGCGACGCTCGAGCCTGATGCGGAAAATCATAAAAAGTATATGGAAATGTATAAAACGTGGCGGAAAATATACGATGCGGAGCTCGGTTTAAGCGACGCGGGCGTCACAAACTATATGTGGACTGCCCCGGGCATCGGCAAACATTGAGTTTTTAGAGGCACAAATTATTAATTAATAATCAACAATGATTATCGATATCGGCTGCGATGCATACGTATGCAAGTTTTTATGGAGGAATACAATGTTTATAGTGGATGAAAAAGACAAAGAGTATCGTTTTAAGGACAGCGGTCCGAAATATCTGATGAAAGGGCCCCGCATGAATTTCGCAATTGTGCAGTTCCAAGCGGGGCAAGATTTCCGCGCTCACTATCACGACATAATGGAAGAAGATTTTTACATACTTGAAGGCGAAGTCGATATTGTCGTAGATAACGTCGTCCATCATTTGACAAAGGGGCAGTTTATCCACATTGAACCGAAAGAAGTTCACTACGTGATCAACCGTTCGAAAAGCGTCATGCGCATGGTTTCATCGCTCGCACCGTACCGGGAAAACGATAAAATCGAAGTCGATAATCCCGTACTCGATTGAAAACTTTAAAATGAGGAAGTCATTACAGATGACGGCGTAATCGACATCGTCGCCCGCGAATTCGAGTTTGGTTGCAAACTTGATTATACAGGAGGTGTATATGAATCGATTGAAGAAAAAAGGAATGCGGCTGGTATTTGCTGCGGCATTCGTCGCAATTCTCGCATCCTGCACATCGAACCGCGTCGCAGTATTAACCGAACGCGTCCGCGTCATTCGAAATCAGGAAGACATGAACGCTCTCCTCGGTTTCAACGGAGACTGGTCGGCAAACAGTAAAATCGGTTTTTTAAACGGCGATGTCCGCGAATGGAAAGCGGCCGATACGGGTTTGCCGTTTGACGGCGTCGTCATCGAACGCGGCGCAGATGTCAAAGTATGCGTACCCGGTAAAGTCGTATCCTACGGACAAAAAACGCTTTTTGTTCCGGCAGGAAAATTTATTAAAATAAAATCGGGTGCCAAACTGCAGATCTGGAGCGGCAAAACTCTGTACGATTTCGATACGTTCCACTTTATCGTCGGCGGCACGGGTACAAACAATCCCGAAGTATCGCAAAAAACGGCCGGCACGGCGGCGGTAAGCATTCTGAACGATTCTTTCAAACATGCGATCGACATCGATAAGGGCGGCACGCTCATACTCGGTTCGAATAACGCAAATGCAAACGACTCGGCGGTTCTCTGGCTCGCAGACGGCAGGTCGATCGGAGCAGATGGAAATCCGAGTCCCTATGCAGGTTCGATCCGCATTGACGGTGATCTCCAAATTGCATGCGGCGCAGGTGCGGGCGTCGCTAAAATCCGTACGGTGCGAAATCTCAGAGGCGCAGGTTCGACGCTGACGGGAAGCGGCAGATTGTATATTCACGGATTAAATAAAATACACGGAAATGCGATCTTCGCGATCAACGAATTCGACCGCGGAGAATATTCGGACGGTATGGATTGGATCGACGAGCCGTATATCAAACTGGGCACAATCGAAATCGTCGCGGACGGAATCGAAGGCATCTACAATCCCGACGGCACTGTCGACGGAAGCCCCGGATACAGAAACAATGCAACGGCTGGCTTTTACTATGTCGCACCGAGCGGTACAATCGACGTCGATCACATGATCGTAAAATGCAATAACAAAGGTACGACGGCTGACGCGACCGTCGCGTTGGCAAATTTCAACACCGAGCGCGGTATTCTCGGCGGCAAAGTAACGCAGGCCGGACCGAAAGCCCGGCTCGGAGATGTGTACGTCTACAATGCGGCCGAAAAAGACAAAGACGGCCCGCTTTCGGCAATATATACCGTACAGGGCGTTTTCGACGCGACCGTCGACGGTAAAGTAAAAATCGAATGCCCGAACGGAGGAGCCGCGGCAATTGTCGCGACGGGACACAACCGGTGGACAGGTGCGGAAAAAACGGTTTCGCGGATGGGCTCGGTCGAAGCGACGGCAAAAGGGAAAAACGCGTTTTTCCAAAGCGCAGCCTTTAACGGATTCGGCACCTATGTAAAAGGCGACGTCAAAATCAGCGGATACAATGACGGCAAGATCGCTCCGTTTATCGGCGCGGTTCCTCCGGGTCCCGATATGGGAAAAGGCGGCAAGCCCGGCATTGCGCCCGAAGCAGAAGACGTGCGCAATGAACAATTTATCGTTCAAGGCGGCATCGTCGACATAGGCGGAAAAGTTTCGGTTGAAAATACGAATAAAAATTTCTACGCGCTCGTAAGCAACGAAAAAGATGCGACGACGACGGTAGGTTCGCTCTTTATCAACGGAATGCCTATCGGTGCAAACGAAAACGCCGTAACGCTTGGAACGAGCGGACAATCGCGTTTTGTAAATGAAGGTACGTTTACGATCAAGCAATAAACTTCGCATAAAACGGGTGTTTTAAAACTTGCGGCCGCGCATACGCGCGGTCGTTTTTATTATAAAAAAGCATTCGAGTGCTTGATAAAAAAATCGATGCCGTATATATTTTATTAAACAGACCGCATTTGTCATTTTTTCGTTTTTTCATTATATTATAGCGATAAGGATATTATCATGGAAAAAAAATTGACACCGATTACGCTCCTGTGCGGATACCTCGGAGCGGGAAAAACGACGCTTTTAAATAACGTTCTGACGAATCAAAAAGGCTATAAAGTCGCCGTCATCGTAAACGATATCGGAGAGGTAAACGTCGACGCGAAACTCATCGCCGACGGCGCGAAGATCACCGACACGAGCAGCATCGTTCCGCTTACCAACGGCTGTATCTGCTGTACGCTCAAAACGCAGCTCGCGCAAAATATCGAAAATCTTATTAAAACGGGCAAATACGATTACATCATGATCGAAGCGAGCGGTGTATGCGAACCCATGCCGATCGCGCAGGAACTCGAAACGATTTCAAACGGCAAACTCGACAATGTCGTCGGCGTCGTGGACGCGAAACGCCTCGTCGACGAATTTTCAGGCGGAGATGCGCTGCTCAAAGAAAAGGAAGAAGACGACATCGAATCGCTGCTCGTTCAGCAAATCGAATTCTGTTCGACATTATTAATTAATAAAATCGATTTGGTGAGCGAAGCCGAATTGAAAAAAGTCCGCGCCGTCATCAATACGATCCATCCGAACGTAAAGATCATCGAAACGCAAAACGGCAAAGTACCGGTCGAAGACATCATGGGCACGGGATCGTTCGATTTTGAAAAAGTATACGGAAGCGCCGGCTGGTGCCGTGCGATCGAAGAAGAGGAAGAAGAAGGAGAGCACCATCACAAAGAAGAAGGCGACAGCGGCAGCGACGAAGACGAATACGGCATCAGCACTTTCATCTACACGAGACGAAAACCTTTCGACCGTGTAAAGCTCGATTCGTACGCGAACCGCTGGCCGAAAAACATTATCCGCTGCAAAGGCGTCATGTGGTTTAAAGACGAACCCGATATGGCGTGGGTATTCGAAACGAGCGGCCGCCAAATCCAAGCGGGGTATTCGGGCGCATGGCTCGCCTCGTGTCCGAAAGCCGAACAGGAAAAAGTGCTCGCGGAAAATCCGCAGATGAAAAAAGATTGGGATGCGAAAGTCGGCGACAGAATGATAAAGCTCTGCATCATCGGGCAGGATTTGGATAAAGAAAAAATTTCAAAAGAACTCGACGAAGTTCTCGCGGATTAAAAAAAGCAAGTTTTCGCTCATCGGCACAGGCCGCCGATGAGCAATCGATTTTCGGGCGGCGCCTTTTGCACGGCTAAAACAGATCGGAGTGCGTGCCTGTTCGCAAAAGCGAAAGGATAAGGGTACTCTCAAATTTCCGATAGACGAGGAGCCAATCCGGCGTAATATGGCATTCCCGGAAGCCTTTAAATTCTCCCGTAAGCGCATGATCCCTGTGCTTTACGGAAAGCGTGTCACCGTTTGCCAATTTTGCAACGACTTCATGCAAGAGCGAAATATCATAATTCCGTTTTAAGATGCGTTTATAATCTTTTCTAAATTGTGCAGTTTGAGAAACACGATATTTCTTTCATTCTTCAATATCTCGCCACATTTCATCGAGATCGGTATAATATTTCGTATTAGGATCATGCAACATACGTTCGCTCTCTCTCATCGCTGCGCGCGTTACCGCATTCGGTACATCCGCCACTTCAAACGGAATCCGTTTTTCGCGAACCGCTTGGCGCAAAAACAGATTGAGCGCACTTGTCATATTCATGCCCAAATCCGCAAACAGTTTCCCCGCCTGCTTTTTTAATCGGGCATCGGTTTTAATATTGATCGTCGCAGTCATAATCCCCTCTTGTAAAAAATTCGATATGTCCGTACAAGCGACGTACCTGCCCAGCTTGAGTTTATCAGCACGGACTGTTAAAAAACAATCGATTTTCGGACGGCGCCTTTTGCACTTCTGCCGCCCGTTTGCAACCGCCGATTACTTTTTTCCGATTTCGCCGATTGCCGATACGACGCCCGCAAGATTTTGAAAATCCGCCGGCACGATGATTTTCGTCGCCTGTCCGTTCGCGGCTTTTTCAAGCGTTTCAAGGCTCCGAAGCTTCACGACCGCTTCGTCGATGTGCACGTCTTTGATCATCTGCAATCCGGCTGCCGTCGCCTGCTGCACTTCGCGGATCGCCTGAGCTTCGCCTTCGGCTTTTCGTATCTGCGCTTCTTTTTCGGCTTCCGCATGTAAGATCGTCGCCTGCTTTTGCGCTTCGGCTTCGAGAATACGCGCCTGCTTTTGTCCTTCGGCGACGAGGATTTCCGACTGCTTTTGCCCTTCTGCGATCAATATCTTTTCGCGCCGTTCGCGTTCGGCACGCATCTGCTTTTCCATCGCTTCACGGATCGCTTCCGGCGGCATGATGTTTTTCACTTCGACGCGGTTTACTTTGATGCCCCACGGATCGGTCGCTTCGTCGAGTATCGAACGCATCTTCGTGTTGATGACGTCGCGGCTCGTAAGCGTCGCATCCAAATCCAGCTCTCCGATAATGTTGCGCAGCGTCGTCGCACTTAAATTCTCTATGGCGAGCATCGGGTTTTCGACGCCGTAGGTGTACAGCTTCGCATCGGTGATCTGCATATAGACGACGGTATCGATTTTCATCGTAACGTTATCTTTTGTGATAACCGGCTGCGGCGGAAAATCGAGTACGCGTTCTTTGAGCGACACTTTATTTGCGATGCGGTCGATAAACGGCGTCTTTACATGCAAACCCGTCTGCCACGTCGTAATATACGTGCCGAGCCGCTCGATCACAAACGCGCGCGCTTGCGGAACGATTTGAATATTCGTGATGACAAGCACCATGACGATGACAACCAATGCGATGACAACATATAAGTTCATAATTCCTCCCAAAATTATATCGGCACGACGACGGCGGTATTGCCTTCAAGCCGAACGATTTTGCACTCCTCCCCTTTTTCGATCGTCTCGCCGCTTTCCGATCGCGCAGCCCACACGATGCCGCCCGCTTTTACCGCACCCTTATCGAACTCCGTCATGCGCTCCGTGACGAGCACTTTTTTGCCGATAAGGCTGTCCGCGTTCGTCGGCATTTTTTTTGCGAGTTTTTTTACCGCAAGCGGCCGCGTAAAGATAAGCAGCGCAAGTGAAATCACAACGAAAATAAAAAGCTGCCATCGAAACGGAATCGGTGCGAGCGATAAAAAAACCATCGCCAAAGCGCCGAATGCAAACCAAATCGTCGTGAGTGCCAGCGTAAGCGATTCGATGACAATGCAGAGAACGACGACGATGAGCCAAAACCACGGCAAATTATTCAAAATAACCATCGGCATGGTTGCAGTATAGCATAAAAACCGTTTTTTGTGTACGCATCGTGCGTTCCGCGCTGACGCATTTCGTTTAATATATGCTTCTTTTTCGTGCATACCTTTCCGGCACCCCCTGTCCATCGGCTTTTACACGGTGCTGTTTATTTGTTATTAAAAGCGATATAATAACTGTATGAAAACATACGATACCCTTATCATCGGATTCGGCAAAGCGGGAAAAACCCTTGCGGCAAAGTCGGCAAAAAAAGGCGAAAAAGTCGCTCTTATTGAAAAAGATCCGGCAATGTACGGCGGTACATGTATCAACGTCGGCTGTATTCCGTCAAAACGCCTCATAACGGAAGCGGCTCTTGCGCCCGAAAACGACTTCGATCTGCAAAAGATCCGTTATAAATCGGCAATCGAAAATAAAAACGCGCTGACGGCAACGCTCCGAGCCGCCAATTACAATAAATTGATTGAAGCGGGTGTCGACGTGATAAACGGTACGGCTTCTTTTTTGAGTTCTTCATCCGTCGAAGTAAAGGACGCAGACGGAAAAACGCAAACGCTTGAAGCGAAAAAATTCGTCATCAACACGGGTTCGCTTCCTTTTATTCCGGAAAATTTAATAACGGAAAACAATACCCGCGTTTTCGTTTCCGAAACGATTATGAACTTAACCGAGCTTCCGGAACGACTGACCGTCGTCGGCGGCGGGTACATCGGACTGGAATTTTCTTCGATGTACGCAAACTTCGGATCGAAAGTTACGATCGTTCAGCGTGAAGAAGAATTTCTTCCCAAAGAAGACCGCGACATTGCCGAAGCGATTAAAGGCGTACTGGAAAGCAAAGGTGTCTCTCTTATAACGGGTGCGCATATAAAAAATATTGACGGTGCGAATCTTTCATATATGAAAAATATGAAAAACGCACAAGATCTTACCCTTGCAGGAGACGCCGTGCTTTTGGCGCTCGGACGCCGGCCGAACCTTGCCGCGCTGCACGTCGAAAAGGCCGGTATTGCGCTTACCGAAAGAGGTGCGATCGCAACGGACGAGCATTTGCGGACTTCCGTGCCGAATATATGGGCGGCGGGAGACGTATGCGGCAATTTGCAGTTTACGTATATTTCGCTCGACGATTCGCGGATTATTTTATCCGATATGAATGGAACGAAGGAGCGCACGACTGAAAACAGGGGCGCTTTTTCTTATTCGGTTTTTATCGACCCGCCGTATTCAAAAGTCGGACTCGGGGAAAAAGAAGCGAAAGCGCAAAAGCTCGACTATCGTGTCGTAACGATGAATGCGGCGGCAATCCCGAAATCGAAAGTTTTGAAAAAGAGCGAAGGCGTACTCAAAGCGATCATCGACAATAAAACCGGCTCGATTTTAGGTGCCGCGCTCTTTTGCGCCGAATCGTACGAAATAATCAATACGATAAAGCTTGCCATGGACCATAATATCCCGTATACCGCGCTGCGGGATTTTATCTATACCCATCCGACGATGTCGGAAGGTTTAAACGATCTGTTCGCACTGTAGTATACGGATTATACAAGTGCAGGCTTGACGCTACCGCAGGCATGACGCTCGTATTTTTTTGTTGCAAAATCCGCAATTCTCATATATACTGTTATTGTATTTCATATACTTCAAGTATACTGAAAAAAAACAGGAGGATTTAATATGAAAGGATTTGCAATGCTCAAAATCGGCGAAACGGGCTGGATCGAAAAAGATCGCCCGAAATGCGGCCCGATGGATGCCATCTGTAAACCGCTCGCGCTCAGCCCGTGTACGTCCGACGTTCACACTGTCTGGGAAGGTGCAATCGGTGACCGGCACAATATGATTTTGGGTCACGAAGGCTGCGGCGAAGTCGTCGAAGTCGGCGCATTGGTCAAAGATTTCAAACCGGGCGACAAAGTTTTGGTTCCCGCGATCACACCGGACTGGAACTCCCTCGAAGCGCAGGCAGGCTATTCGATGCATTCGGGCGGCATGCTCGCCGGTTGGAAATTTTCCAACTTTAAAGACGGCGTATTCGGCGAATTCTTTCATGTAAACGATGCGGACGGAAACCTCGCTCACTTGCCGGACGGCATCGAAGTGCAGTACGCTCCGATGCTGTCGGATATGGTTCCGACGGGCTTCCACGGAGCCGAACTCGCGGACGTTCAGTACGGAGATTCGGTTCTCGTTATCGGAATAGGACCGGTCGGTCTCATGTCGGTAGCAGGTGCGAACCTGCGCGGCGCTTCCAAACTCTACGCCGTCGGAAGCCGCCCCGCCTGTATCGAAGCTGCGAAATTCTACGGCGCGACCGATATCATCAACTACAAAAACGGACCGATCGACAAGCAGATCCTGGATTTAACGCACGGCAAAGGCGTCGATAAAGTCATCATCGCAGGCGGTACGGTCGACACTTTCGACGAAGCCGTCAAATCCTTAAAAGCCGGCGGAAAAATCGGAAATGTAAACTACCTCGGCGAAGGTACCTATATCAAGATTCCGCGCGCCGAATGGGGCGTCGGTATGGGACACAAACAGATCAACGGCGGTCTCATGCCCGGCGGCAGACTCAGAATGGAAAAACTCGGAAGTCTCGTCGCATGCGGCAAACTCGATCTTTCCAAACTGATCACGCATAAATTCAACGGTTTTGAAAACGTTGAAAAAGCGCTGATGTTGATGAAAGACAAACCGGCCGATTTGATTAAACCGGTCGTCATCATCTGATCTGAAAATATACGCGGAGGGGGCGGCAAGCGATTTCAAATCCGATTTCAAGCCGCCCTCTTCTCTTTTTCAAAACCCTATGCACATATTGATCGTTTCGGGATTTTTGGGCGCAGGCAAAACGACTTTTATCCGAAAGCTTGCCGAAAAAACCGATAAACGCTTTGCCGTCATGGAAAACGAATACGGAGATGCCGGCATAGACGGAAATCTGCTCGAACAAAACCGCTTAAAAGTATGGGAACTCACCGAAGGCTGCATCTGCTGTTCGAAAAAATCGGACTTCGCCATGTCCGTACTGACGATTGCAAACGGCGCAGACTTCGAATACCTTGTCGTCGAACCGACCGGTGTCGGCTTGTTAAGTTCCGTCATCGCAAATCTGCATAAAATCGAATATGAGCACATACGGCTTTTAAAACCCGTTACCGTAGTCGATATCGACTGTATCGATTCGTATCTTGCGACCTTTGAAAAATTTTACGCCGATCAAATCGAAAACGCTTCTCATATCGTCGTCTCCAAAATCGAAAACAAAACCGAAGCGGAAATCGAAAAAGCCGTCCGTACGCTCAAAGGCCTCAACCCCGATGCGGATATAACGGCACAACCCTACGATTCCATCAATGCGGCATGGTGGGGAGCACTTTTCGATATAACGAAAAATGCGTTTACCGGCAAAACTGCGTTGTTTCCGCTTCCGCTTTCGGCCGCCCCCGATTTGGAAACGGCGAGCTTTACCGGCATCGCGATTCAGTCCATAGAAGAATTGATAAGCTATCTTTCGGCGCTCATCGCCGAGCGCTTCGGCCGCGTCTACCGCGTCAAAGGCTTTGTCCCGATAAACGGACAGTGGGCGAAATTCGACGTCGTCGACAAACGCTACAACATCGAAACCTGCGATGCGATGAGCGAATCGAAGCTTACCGTCATCGGCAAAGACCTCGACAAAAACGCGCTCAAGCTGATGTTTAGCTGTTGACAGAATTGCCTTTTTCCGATAGAGTGATAAAATATCGTACAATTCGGTAAAGGTAGGTACAAATATGTCCAGAACTTGTGATGTTTGCGGAAAATCGCTCATGTACGGTCACAAAGTAAGCAATTCATATAATCATACGAAACGCACGTGGCGGCCGAATCTCCACAAAGTAAAAGCGATCGTCGACGGAACGACGCGCACGATCAACGTGTGCGCAAACTGCATCCGCTCGGACTATATCGACAAAAAAGTACGCATCCCTAAAGACGTGCGCATGGCTTTCGCCGAACAGGATAAAAAAGCCGCCGAAGCGCAATAGGGTAAAGTTACCTCTAAAAACTGCAGCTTTTAGAGGTTCCCAAAAGCCGTTTTGCCGTATCGTTTTATCGCAGTCGTAAACCGCCTTTCGGGCGGTTTTTTCTTTTAAAAAGCGGCAGCGATCGGCGGAAACGTATTTACCAAAAGGGACACACGGAAGTTTTCGGATACCCGCCCTGCGACCGCTTTTTCCGAACGCTACACATCGAGGACGAGACCGTCGTATGCGGGAAACACCGAACCGCCGGCTTTCGCGATTTCCGACAAAACCGGAAGATCTTCCGTCCGCCGTATGCAGTACCGCGTTATATCGGCATGGCTCATATTGTGGCTCATGTGCGTAAGCCAGGTACGGTGCGGCCTTATAAGAGCTGCGCTTTCCATCGCTTGAAAATACGAAAAATGCGTAGCGTGAGGTTTTTCGCGAAGTCCGTCTATGACCGCGTGTTCTATGTGTCCGCCGTATACGACGAGCGTTTCGATCGAGCTTTCGGGTATGCGGCTGCAGTCGGTGAGATAGGCGATCGAACGGAATAAAGCTCCGTCTCGGACGCTCAAAAGCCAGCCCGTCGTTTCGAGCTCGCCGTGAAACATCGGAATCGGAATAACGCGCACTTCTCCGATATAAAGCGGCTTCTTTCCCGAAAAGCGCGATGCGTTTATCAAATGCAGCTTGGGTTTTCCCCCTCCGATCTGCGTCGGCTTAAAGATATAGTCGAATCTCTTTTGTATGCCCGAAATCGTATTTTCATCCGCATATACGGGAAGCCCCGCTCCCGGCGATTCATCCGTCTCCGCTCGATGCGTACCGCGGAGCGCTCCTTCGGATTTCGTGTGACTGTAGATGCGCAGGTCGTCGAGTCCCGCAATGTGGTCGGCATGGGCGTGCGTCAAAAGCACGGCGTCGAGAGAATCGATATGATGTGCGAGCGCCTGCATGCGGAACTCGGGCCCCGTATCGATGACGATGTGCGTTTCGCGCCCGTCGGCGTTTCGATGCGATATGTACGCGCTGCACCGAAAGCGCTTATCTTTCGGATCGAGCGAAGTACACACGCTGCAATGACAGGAAATCGCAGGTACGCCGTGACTCGTACCGGTGCCGGTTAAAATCATCCGCATACGGTCAGTATAGCGCCGATACGTACGGGAAGCAATCGCAATGCGCAGTTTACGAGCAGTGTCGAAAAAGCGCACGGTAAAGATAACAGATCGATACACTTAAGCAAAACAAGAACACAAAGGTTCCCGCCCGACTTTACCTGTACGTCTAAACTCGGAAAATATTCGAAGCGTTTTTTATTTGTATGAAGAACCGGACCGCGTAAAAGCAGTACGTCATACCGGCTCCGTCGTATCTGCTATACATCTTCCATATCAGCTCGTCCATTCCTTTGGCACGCCGCCGGTCTTTACACCCATACTTTCACGGATCGAGACAAGGTCGGCGCATTCGTCTTTAGTAAAACCTCTGATTTTTCTACCCGTCAATTGTGCGAGTATCATCGAATACAAAAGAATATGTGCATGATGTTCAAGAGCTTCCATGCGGTATACGGCTTGTTCCAGATTCATACCCCACGTGAGCGCACCGTGGCTCTCAAGCAGAACGCCGTTGTACTTTTTTACAAACGGAGCTATGCCGTCCGGTACATCATAGGTGCCGGGTTTTGCGTAAGGCGCAATCAAAATATTGCCGGTTACAAGAACCCCCTCTGCGACGACAGGATGATCCAAGGGCAGTCCGATTACGGAAAAAGCGGTTGCAACTTGAGGATGTACATGTACAACAGCGTTGATTTCCGAGCTTTCCGTGTAGGCACGCAGATGCATTTTAGTTTCGGACGACGGTTTACCTTCTCCCAGCACTTCTCCCGTCACTTTCATTTTAACCAGCATTTCCGGTCTCATAAATCCTTTGGAAACGCCGGTGGGAGTTACAAGAATGGTATCGTCCGCAATGCGACAGCTGATATTGCCGTCATTTGCACCGACAAAGCCTTTCATATATACCCGTTTTCCCATATCAACAATCACATCTCGCGCTTCGTTTTCCGATAAATAACTTCCCATCACGCAACTCCATGTAAGGATGCAATAGCAACCCACAATATAAAACGCCGGAACAGCATATCTCCGGCGTTTTCAAGAAAATCAACCTAGTATCGTAATCCAAGCGATGCAAGCAATACGATTATGAGTACGGTACAGATTGGAATGACAACGGAACACA
Source organism: Treponema socranskii subsp. socranskii VPI DR56BR1116 = ATCC 35536 (assembly GCF_000468115.1). Taxonomy (GTDB): domain Bacteria; phylum Spirochaetota; class Spirochaetia; order Treponematales; family Treponemataceae; genus Treponema_D; species Treponema_D socranskii. Next base: position 16,949 of record NZ_AVQI01000042.1, on the reverse strand, counting down.
TAAACATATCAAGGTAGCCTTCCCGATGACTGATTCTACACAGCGAAAGCGTTGTAACCGTCGCTCCGTTATGCGGCAGGGAATCCAAGCCACCTGAGGAGATCGATGCAATGCGATGCAGCACTTCCGGTCCGATTCCGACCCTGGCTCCCGCTTCGATAAAGGTCGGTGCTAAAGCCTGCAATGTAGCACCCAAACCTCCCGATGCAGATGCAGTAAGCCCGCAGAGCAGGTTGACGGCGAGCACTTCGGAAATCAGAGGGTTGGCGGATACTGACAAAATGAATGATTGGACGATAGCAAAGATAGCAAGCCCTCTGATGACGGCGCCGAACCCGACGACAGCACAGGAATTTATCAGCGGAAGCAAAGAGTTTCCGGCGGCAACCCTCAAATCATTTTTCAAGCGATTCCGCAGCCGCGGTATACTGACCAAAATCAAGTATCCCGTCGCTACCAGCAGCGCGATTAAAACCGACCAGTTGCCTGATACGGCGCTGATAGTCGTAGAAAATTTATCCAAATAGGAAGAATCGATACGCGGATAGATCACTTTAGAAAAAAGCAGATTTACCGCAACGATCAAAATAAAAGCAATGATAGGATGCACGATACCCGGAAGGTCTTTTTTTTCTTTTTCTTCGATCGGTCCATCGTCATGAATGCCGTACCCTTCGCCTGCTGTGCGGGCTTTTTTTGCACTGTATGACAGCCACAACATACCCGCCGTAAACATGATAATAGATGCAATTATACCGAGTACGGGGGCGGCAAAAGCGTCGGTTCCGAAGTATATCATTGGAATAGTATTTTGTACCTGAGGCGAACCCGGCATCGCGGTCATAGTAAACGTAAAAGCGCCGAGTGCGATCGCTCCGGGAATCAAGCGTTTCGGAATATCAGCGGAACGATAGAGCGAAATGGCAATCGGCAAAACGACGAACGTAACGACAAACAGAGAAACGCCGCCGTAGGTCAGGATCGCACAGATCAAAACAATACAGAGGATCGCTTTATCGGCACCAAGCCGCTTCGCTATCGCCTGTGAAATCGAATCGGCATATCCGCAGACCTCCATAATTTTCGCGAAAACGGCACCGAAGAGATAAAGCGGAAAATAATTTTTTGCATAATTTGCAAAACCGCGCATATACACTTCAGTATAGTTCGCCATTAGATGCGGTTCGAATCCCGACGCAAAGAGCACCGCGACCGTCGCAACGATAGGAGCGATAATAATAACGCTGTGTCCTTTGAATGCAAGAAAAATCAGCAAAAACAATGCTAAAAACAATCCGATAACCGAGATTACTGTTGTCATATAGTTTCCTCCTATTTCTTTACGCAAGATGTATTAATTCTTTTGCGATCACTTCTTGAACGGCTTCGTCATTGATATTGCCGTGAACATCGACGACACGAATCTCCTTTTTTAAGAGCGACTTTATCGTTTCGATAAATGTTTTATCGACTTCCGAATCGTACATCGGTCCGTTGACCGCCGCCGCTTCACAAAAACCTCCGTCGGGCAAAACGAGCGTCACAGGCATCTCTGCCCGATTCAAACGATCGGCGAGCGCTTGCGCGAGTCGTAGTGCTTCGTTTTTACGGATTTTAGTGTGACAGATACTGGCGTTATGGAAAACTTTTTTTCTGCTGTCTATATCGTCGGGAAGCCCCTTTCCGTCTTCATCGATGAAAAAGTCCAGCATATCGAGCGCACCGGGAACGACAACCATCGGTATGTTATTTTCAATAGCCGCCGTCAAACGATTCGGCGCACCCGTACAGTAGCCGCCGAACAGTTCACAAGTGATTTCGTGAAGCGTCATGTCGAGCACGAGATCGAATTTGCCTTCACGGATAAGAGACTCCATACATCTGCCGCCGGTACCGTTCGCATGGAAACAGATTTTTTCAAACGAATCGTCCGGCAGTCTGCGAAGTACCCCCTCGGTACCGCGACAGGTAATGCCGAGCATCGTTGCCGCAACTTTTTTACGAATATCTTTTTCAATGGGTTTCCGATGTTCAAGCATACCGATCACCGCGTGACAGACGTTATAGATAACCGTTTTCGTGATTTCGTTGAGACCGGATATATCCGCTACCGTATGGACAACCATAATATCCTTGTCTCCGACGTATTGCTCCATTGTCCGTTTCCCGCACGCAAGCGAAGAAGCGACGATTTTCGGAACGCCGAACGGGAGAGCCTTCATTGCCGCTGCCGCCATTCTGGCATTTTGTCCGCCGCCGATTGAAATGACGGCATCAAAAAGGCCTTCCCGATACAGATCGAAAACGGCAGCGTTGAGTGCTTTCGACATGGTTTCGATGCGATCGGCTTTTCCAAGCAAATCAAAATCTTTCCACTCCATACCGTAGCGCTTTAGAATTTCCACCGGTGTCACCTCAGCCCCGGCGTCCAATACCGTCTTCGCACTGATATCGATAATCAATCCCTCGCAGCCGCAGCTTTCGATTTCCTTTTTGGCAAACAGCGTTTCGTTTAACTTAGTGTCCAATGAAGCGATGAGTGCTATTTTCTTTCGCATGGGATCCTCACTTTATTTCCCGTACACTCTGCCGGAAGCGATAATATCAAGCATTTCAGGCGCGTGAGTTGGGAGAATGAATTCGATGCTCTTGGCACGTCGTTTAAGTTCGACGATACTGTTCCATTCATCGACGATATTGAGGAATCTGCCCGGCGGTGTTATTTCATAATGAATCTGCGGTATTTCTTTTAAATTATCATAAGTAAAAATCAGATCACCACAGCAGTGATATTGCCCTTCGGAAGTATTGACGACGACGGTCTGGTGGGCGACGGAATGTCCCGGACTGGGATATACATAGATGCCGTCCATTATTTTCGCTTCACCGTCAAGGAAGTTGAATGCACGCCCTTTGAATTGCGGTTCTCGACCGATTACCGGATATTCGTAAGACTTATAGTAAATCGGAATCGGATTTACCGCAAAGTCGTACTCTTTTCTCTGCACATACAAATCTGCGTTCGGAAATTTATCAAGGTTGTAAACGTGATCCCAGTGGAGATGAGTAAAAATTACATCCGTGATTTCCTTAGGATCGATGCCGAGCTTTGTCAGCTGTTCGTGCACCGCCATACCTTCCGATTGTATAGACCCCGGATGGTGGTATTTACCGGCAATTTCGGTATCGCTCATGCCGAGATCGACCATAATCTTTCTGCCGCCGCCTTGGACGAGAAAAACGGTTACGGGAAGTTTTACGTCGCCTGTGACATCGTAAAATTTATGCGTACTGAAATGATACAGGTACGTCGCCTTGTTGGAATTGACGAGTCCGGTATTGATGGGGGTGATAGTATAATTGGTCATCTTTTTCTCCTTGATGAATAAAATCGTTTAATCCGTGTTTTATAGAAACGATATCTCTGTCGTTGCGATATTCATTTCATCTGTTCCCATGCGATTTGAGCCGTTTCTTCGATTAACTCTGCGATCTGTCCGGCTTTAACGGGGTTGGAAGCTACAGCTACGATGCCGTGCCCTTTCAAAATAAACGCTGCGGTCTCAGGATCGCTGTCCATCACTGCAAACACTTTCGGAAGCTCATCTTCCGTAACGGCCTGTGTTTTGACATCAATGCACTGTACGGGTTTTTTGAGTTTCAGCTGAGAATGCATCGTTACCAAAGGCAGTTCGTCAAAATTCAGCGAAATCAAAATGGCGTAAGGGCTGTGCGTATGCACAATACCGCCGATATTTGCATAACGCTTGTAGAGATTGCCGTGAAGCGTAGACTCCCTTGTCGGTTTATACGTACCTTCTTGAAGATTGCCTTCGAAATCGGTTACGGTCAGATTCTCTTCATTGCACTGTCCATAGGAATAACCGCTGGGCTTTACGATCATCAGATCCGTCCCGGGTATGCGGACACTGAGGTTGCCGCCCGTCCCCGTTTGGATGCCGCTTTCGTAAGTCCTTGCTGCCGCTTGCAGGAATTCGTTTTTTGCTTTCAAAAATTCTCGATACATACAGCAAAATCCTCCTTTTCAAATAATTTACAACTGGATTATAATATACATACCAATATCCGTCAAGCATAAAATTACCTAATATTACTTATTCTTTATATTATAACAAGTTACATATAATTATTTGGTATATCCGAATACAACCGGTAATATATTCATCAATTATTGGAATAATATATACCAAAGACTGATTGCCAGTTACTATAAATCGAAATTTCAGCTATAATTAAAAAATATGACACGCAGAAGATTGAGCGATGACATTTATCATGATCTCGAGCAAAAGATTATGACGGGGGAATATCATATCGGAGATAAGTTTCCTGCAGAACGCAAACTGGCGGAGTTTTACAATACAAGCCGTATCCCTGTCAGAGAAGCCATCAAACTGCTTGCGATACGGGGCTTTATAAAAACTACGAGAGGATCCGGTACCGTCATAATTTCACAGGGAGACGGCTCCTTTGACATGGACGGCATCGAACGAGAACGCAAGCTGGATTCCGAACGGTTGCTGCTGGAATCCATTAGAATGCGTATCGTGATCGAGTCCGAAGCGGCCAGAGAGGCGGCTTTAAATCGAACGTCGGATGATATTAAAGAAATACAAAATGCGCTGTTCGATTCGATCAATGAAATTCGAAAACTCAAATTAAAAAAAGCAAATAGTTTTTTCGAATCCGATTTGCGTTTTCACAGATCCATCGTCAATGCATCATACAACGATTTTTTAAAGCAATGCTATGAAACCCTTTCATATTCGATCTCCGCTCATCAATTTTGGAGTCTTAAATATACGACGCCGCGCGACGAAGTCGTCACGTATCACACGCAGATATATGAAAGCGTTCTCGACGGCAATGAAGGCAAAGCGTACGCTGCAATGAAAAATCACTTAAAACGAGTGGAAATGCTGTTATCGCAAAAAGCATCGGATGACAGGCAGCCGCAAATCGAAGATATATAGCCTTGAACGGTTGGAAAACCAAAACGCAAACGTAAGCTAAAAATCGAAATCCCGCCGTTAGACCAAAAATTGTCGCACTTCAAGACAGCAGATCGCCGCCTGTTCACAATCGTCCGATTGTCACATCGCAAAAAAAATGATACTATGAAAACCACGCGTGAAATCGCGAAAGAGGGGTCTTGAATCATGCCGTATTCCGAACCGATGAACCTGGCCGTCGTTGCATGTCCGGGCGGAGAACGTTTCGCCGACGAAGTGATCACGCATCTGAAGCACATGTACAAGCATCGTTTTACGCTTAAAAACGATGTCATTTCAAAACGCTACGAACTGAATAAAGACGATCTTGTCAAAAAAATCAATTTCGAAAACGATATCGACGCGCCCGAACTCTACATCAAAGGCGATGTGACGAAATATCGCGCGCCGTCTTTTAAAATTCCCGCGCGCTTTACGTTTTTTGCAAACGGCGAATTCAAAACCGAACTGCTCGAATCCATACGCGGAAAAGACGTCTATATCTTCCAAGACATAGAAAATCACGAAGAGCTTTCGCTGAACGACGGCACGAACAAAGCCGTTCTTTCCGTCAACGACCACGTCATGTCCATGCTCGTGACGATCGATGCGGTCAGGCAGGCGGGATCTGCGGCCATTACGCTTGTCGTGCCCGCCTACCCCTACAGCCGGCAGCACAAAAAAAAGGGACGCGAAGGACTGACTGCGAGTATGCTCGGCCACATTTACGAATGGCTCGGCGTAACGCGGATCATTACGCTCGACATCCACTCGCGCGAAATCGTCAATGCGTTCAGTTCCGTCAATCTCGAAAACCTGCACGCAAGCTATCAAATCATCCGCGAGCTGAGCAAGATCGTCGACTTGACCGGTGAAACGGAGGATTTGGTCGTCGTATCTCCCGACACCGGCGCGATCGACAGAAATAAATTCTACGCGGTCGGATTAAAGCTGCCGCTTGCGATGATCTACAAAGAACGCGATTATTCGATCGTCACGCAAAACGCAAAGAATACGAACATCAAATCGATTAAACTGCTCGGCGACGTGCACGGTAAAGTCGCCTTCCTTGCCGACGATATGCTCGGCACCGGCGGCACCCTTTTAAAAGCGATGGGCTTTTTGAAAGAACAGGGTGCGACGAAAGTGATCGCCGCGATCAGCCTGCCGTTTTTTACCGGCAACGCGATCGACCTCTTCGACGAAGCGTACCGACAGGGGCTTTTTTACCGCATCATCGGAACGAACGCCGTCTATCACGAAGCGCTGTGCAAACGGGAATGGTATATCAACACGAGCGTAAGCGGTCTTTTTGCAAACGTCATCATGCGCGTTCACTATAACCAATCGCTGAGCCGCCTGCTCGAAAACCGCACGCTCATTGAAAAGATGGAAAAGCAGACCCAGCCGCTGCAACCGAAAACATGATGAAAAAGACCGTACTCTCGGCCGACATCGGAACGACATCGCTGAAAGCCGCACTGATCGATGCCGAGGGCAATGTCAAAGCGTTTGCGAAAGAATCGTTTGAAAAGCCGGATGAACGGCATATCGCGCAAAGATGGTTTCCCGCTCTGTGCAGTGCGTCGAAAAAACTCATCGATGCGGCCGGAAAAGACGATATAGCGGCGATCGGCATTTCGGGAAACGGGCCGACGATCGTTTCCGAAGACGGAACGACGCTCTTGTGGAACGCCGACATAAAGCCCGTACCGATCGCGGGAACTCTTGCCGCGCATTCTCTTTTTATCCCGCGCATCGCGGCGTTTCGCGAGCTTTTTCCCGCCGAATGGAACGCTTCCCCGTATATCTATTCCGGGCCGGAATACCTCATTCATAAACTCACCGGATCGAATTTGACGATTTTACCGGAAGCGCGCTACGAGAGCGCATATTGGACGCGCGAACAGCTCGAAGCGGCATCCCTGCCTGAAAGCAAACTCCCGCCCTACGTTCCGATCGCAAGCGATGCGGGAGCGACGCACGAAAAAGCGACGGCTTCTCTCGGCTTAAAAAAACCGGTACGTGTTTTTTGCGGAGGCCCGGATTTTATCGCCGCGATGATCGGAACGAATTCCCTTGCCGTCGGAAAGATATACGACCGCGCAGGTTCCAGCGAAGGCGTCAATATCTGCACACCCTTTCCGCTGCACGCAGAGCGCGTGCGCTCCCTGCCTTCCGTCATGAGCGGACTTTGGAACGCGTCCATACTGCAGACCGAAAGCGGGCGCATGTTCGTCAACTACAAGACAATCGTCGAAGCGATTATGGAAAGAGAGTTTTCATACGAAGAACTCATCGCGTACTGCCTCGAACACCCCGAAAGCGACGGCTTCGAAATCCTGTCGCTCATCGCCGAAAATTTGCACCGGTCGTTTTCCGTCCTGCTCGCAGCTGCCGAAAAAAACAATATCCGCGTCATCCTTCCGGTCGTCGTAACCGGCGGCCAGACGAAAAACGAACAATGGATGCAGATGAAATGCGATTATGCAGGCATTCCGCTTGCGCTCACTTCCTGTCCCGACGCGGAGCTTATAGGAGATGCGGCTGCGGCCTTTACGGGATTGGGCGTGTACGGATCGCTCGAAAAAGCCGCTTCTTCCCTCGTAAAAATTATTAAAACATACAAGCCGCGGAGCGCCCTATGAAAATCTGCCGCCTGCCCGAAAAGATCAAAACAATTATCTTCGACATCGATTCGACTCTGTACACGAACGGCGCATACGTGTCTCATCAAAGCGAAGTTCAGCTCCGCCGTTTCGCAAAAGTACGCGGCATATCCGAAAGAGAAGCCCGAACGATGTTCGACGATTACCGAAGCGAATGGTCGAAAACGCACGGCGGACAAAAAATAAGCGAAAGCAATACCTTTGCCGCGCTCGGCATCCCGATCGAAACGTGCGTCGCGTGGAGGAACGAGCTCATCGAACCGGCCGATTTTTTATCGCGCGACGAAAGACTCCTCGAAGCTTTGCAGACGCTTAAAAGATCGTATGCGCTCGTCTGCGTTACGAACAATCCCGTAAGTGTCGGACGTAAAACGCTTTGTGCGCTCGGCGTCGAAGACTGCATCGCGAGTGTCATCGGGCTCGATACGTTCGGAAAATCGAAACCCGCGCGGGAACCCTTCGAAAAAGCAGCCGAAGAGACGGGAGCCGAGATCGCAGAATGCCTCAGCGTCGGAGATCGTTACGATATCGATATCGTTCTGCCGCTTGCAATGGGCATGGGAGGAATCATCGTTGACGGGGTTTCGGACGTGTACGAACTGCCGAATGTGTTGAATTTTTCGTGTAAATAATTTTTGCACGACAAATTGTTTTTATTTCATTTACCGTGTATAATATAGAAATATGAGGTCTATCGTGAAAATCAAAAAGCTTGAGCAGACAATCGAATTTACGAGCGACGGCAGTCTCCGTTTCTTTTTTATCGGAACGGGAAGCGCCTTTGCGAAAAAGTATTTTCAAAACAACGTGTTGATTATAAAAGGCAAAGATCACGTGCTCGTCGACTGCGGAGCCGTCTGCCCTTATGCGATGTACACGTATCATTCGTCCATCGCGTCCGTAAGAAATTTGCTCATCACACATTCTCACGCGGATCACATCGGGGGGCTCGAAGAAGTCGCGCTCGTCGGCCGCTATACGACGAAGATCCGGCCGAAGATGGTTATCACCGATCAGTATAAAAAAATTTTATGGAACCAATCGCTCAAAGGCGGCTGCGCATACGGCGAATATACCGACGGCGCTTTTATGACCTTCGAAGATTATTTCGATCAGATAACGCCGCGCCAAATCGCGCGACAGCCCCGTCCGCTCTACGAAGCGAACGTCGGATCGATCAACATCAAACTCTACCGCACGCATCACATTCCCGATAAAACGGGTTCGTGGCGCACATCGTTTTATTCGGTCGGCGTACTTATCGACGATCGCATCCTCTTTCCGGGCGATACGCAGTTTGACAGGGAGCTCCTCGATTGGATGTGCGGTTCGTACGACATCGAATACATCTTTCACGACTGCCAATTTTTCCCCGGAGGAGTACACGCGTATTACGAAGACTTGAAAACGCTTCCGGCAGACATGAAAAAGAAAATGCTTCTGTGCCACTACGGCGACAACGTCGATCAATACGACGCAAAAAAAGACGGTTTTGCGGGATTTACAAAGCGCGGCGTCTATTACGATTTCGGAACATAATGCGTCCGGCTGCCGCGCCCGTATATTAAAAAAGTGTTGTTTGGTCCATTAGCTCACCTGGATAGAGCGATTGCCTCCTAAGCAATAGGTAACGCGTTCGAATCGCGTATGGGCCGTAATTAATAATTATTAAAATTTTGAAACGGGGCGTTGCGGGCTTCGCCCGCCGGTGCCTGCGCAATTCCGCTTTCGCTCCAGCCGTCCCGCTCGCATATCTCGCTCCGACGGCCGCTCCGCGTTGCTCCGGCGCCTAACGCGTGTGCCCAAGCTTGCGCAGATCTTGCCTGAGTGCCGCACAAAATCCTTGACACAAAACCGCACGTGCCTTGACGCAAAAAAAAACTTTTACTATACTGCTCTCATAACCGGGGTGGAAACGGCACTGCCGCGACCTGAGATTATACCCGCAGAATACCGTATGGTATTCCAACCTGATCCGGATAATGCCGGCGGAGGAAGACTATGAACGCTCATCGTTTTATTCTTTCAATTTTATTAATCATCAATCTTTTCGTATCGGCTGCATGCAGTAAAAAGGCCGTGCAAAGCGCACAAAAAAAGGAAGTCGTCATCTACACATACGATTCCTTTATGAGCGAATGGGGACCGGGAAGCGCGATCGCAAGCGGCTTTGAAAAAGCGACGGGCTTTTCAGCCGTATACGTAAACTGCGGAGACGCCGCGCAGGTGCTTTCGAAAGCAGTCCTCGAAAAAAACAACGTACAGGCGGACGTGCTCCTCGGCGTGGACAACAATTTAATAAACAAAGCGCGGAAGGAAAACGTCCTCGTTTCTTTTAAGCCCAAAGGCGCCGATGAGGTCATCCCTTCAGAGCTTTCGGACGGCTTGGGCGGCGATTGGCTCCTTACGCCCTACGACTGGAGTAAATTCGCACTCATCTACGATACGCAGTCGAATACACCCGCGCCGAAAAGCCTTGAAGATTTAATAAAGAGCGAATACGCAAAAAAACTCATCCTTATGGATCCGAGAACGAGCACGCCGGGGCTCGGATTCGCCGCGTGGACGATCGCCGTATTCGGAAGCGATTACGAAAGCTATTGGCAAAAGCTCAAGCCCGCAGTATTGACGATGGCATCCGGCTGGAGCAGCGGTTACGGTCTTTTCACAAAGGGGGAAGCGCCGCTCGTTGTCAGTTACGTGACGAGCCCCGCCTATCACATCTATGCCGATAAAACGAACCGCTACCGAGCGCTCGTCTTTCCGGAAGGGCACGTCGAACAGATCGAAGGCGCGGGTATCGTAAAAGGCGCGCCGAACGAAAAAGGCGCAAAAGCGTTTATCGCCTACCTTATCGGAAGTGAAGCGCAAAACGCAATCCCGCTCACGCAGTGGATGTACCCGGCAAATAAAACCGTCGTCCTTCCCGAATGCTATGCGCTTGCATCGCCTGCAGAGTCGAAAACGCTCACGTACAACGCGGGCGAAGTCGAAGCTGCCGTTCCGCGCATCATCGAATCGCTCGGCAAATGACGAGAAGCCGCACCGGAAGCGTCGAATACGGAGTATGCGTGTTCGCTTCGGTACTTTTCATTTTAATAATCGGCGCTTTCGCTGTTCCCCTCGCCGCTGCTTTTTCACCGCTTTTTGTAAAAACCGAAAGCACTCGCATCGCAGGCGGATATATAGCACGTACGGCGCTCCGTACCCTCGCCATCGCATTTTTTTCTACGCTGACGGCTGCGGCAATCGGCATTCCCGCAGCTTTTTTTACCGCAAACAGAAGCTTTCCGGGAAAACGCTTTATCCTTTCGCTTTCCGCCGTTCCGTTGTGCGTTCCGTCGCTCATCGTCGCCCTCGGTTTCGTTTCCGTATTCGGCATCAACGGTGCGGTTAATTCTATTTTAATCAAAATCTTTCATCTGAAAAATGCACCGTTCACGTTCCTCTATTCGACGGCGGGCATCGTCATCGTACAGGGCTTTTACAATTTTCCGCTCGTCACCGCAGTCGTTTCCGCCTTTTGGGAAACGCTTTCGCCCGTAAAGCGCGACGCCGCACGCATGCTCGGAGCGAACGAGAGGCGCATCTTTTTTACCGTAACGCTGTACGAGCTTTCACCTGCCGTAACCGCGGCATGCGTCCCCGTTTTTCTTTACTGCTTTTTCAGCTTTATGATCGTACTCCTGTTCGGGAGCGCGGGTTCTTCGACGCTCGAAACGGAAATATATCGAGCCGCGCGCGCTTCCCTCGATTTTAAAACGGCGGCAACCCTCGCACTCATCGAAACGATGTGTGCCATGATCGTGCTCTTTGTCTACGGCGCTTGTCGAAGTACGCAAGAAAGGGGAACAGCCGAGTATATGGAGAAAAAAGACTCACCTCCGATAGGGCACGCGCCCTATGAAGAAAAACGCACGAAAATACTCGAATGCGCTTTTGCTTCAGTCCTCGCCGTCCTCATCGCCTTTTTTTTTCTTGCACCGCTTGCGGGTATCGCTGCCGGAGGATTTTCCGGAAAAGGCGGCATTTCGTCCTTTATTAAAATTATCAACTCAGCGGGATTCAAAAGCGCGCTTTTCGGTACGTGCATAACGGCCCCCTGTACCGCCCTTTTGTGCATCACCGCAGGATTTACCTATGCCGCATATATCCGCATCCGCGATCCGTTCGGAACATCCGAAATGCTCAGGACACTTCCCATGCTCCCGATGGCGCTTTCCTCGGTCGTCATGGGAGTCGGCATGACGATCGCCGTGCGCCGCGCATCCGTAGCGACGCTCGTTTTTGCCGAAGCCGCCCTCGCGTGGCCGCTCGCATTCCGGCAAATTTACGCATCGCTGTGCGCCGTGCCGCAGTCAACGCTTGACGCAGCCCGCATGCTTTCGCCGGTCGCACCCGATACGGTGTTCCGCATCATGATTCCGTCGGCAAAGCGCGGTATCGTTTCGGCATTCGGTTTTTGCTTTGCGGTGAGTATGGGAGATACGGCGCTGCCGCTCGTTCTTTCCGTACCGCGCTTCGACACGCTTTCGCTATACACCTATCGCCTCGCATCGGCATACCGATTTTCCGATGCGTGTATCTCCGGCACGATCCTGTGTGTCTTGTGCGCCCTTGTCTTTGCGCTCGGGAAAAAAATTAATAATTTCGGAACCGTTTATGGATAATTATTTTTGTGCGAAAAATCTCTTCCGCGTGTGGGATTCGGTTACCGTTGACTTTTCCTTTACGGCAGTAAAGGGTACGATGACGGTCATCGTCGGAAAAAGCGGCAGCGGAAAATCGACCGTACTTCGCCTCATCGCAGGACTCGAAGAGCCGAGCAGTCGAAACGATAGAAAAGCATGCGTCATAACGCTCGCCGGGAAAGAACTTTCAAAGCTCGCTCCGGGAAAACGAGGGATCGGCATGGTCTTTCAAAGTCCCGCGCTCTTTTCACATTTGACGGTTGCCGGAAACGTCGCGTACGCGCTCCGTTGCAAGGGTGTCGGCAAAAAAGAGGCGGAAGCCGAAGCTGAAGCTTATATCGCTGAGTTCGCTCTTACAGGCTTCGGAAAACGGATGCCCGATACGCTTTCGGGCGGCGAAGCACAGCGCGTATCGCTCGCGCGCACGCTCATCGCAAAGCCCCCCCTCGTCCTCTTCGACGAACCGCTTTCGTCGCTCGACGCGCCGCTTCGAAAAAAACTCGCATACGATATCCGCAAAAGCCAAAGGCGCGAAGGCTTTACCGGCATCTTCGTTACGCACGATATAGCCGAAGCGAAAGCCGTCGCAGACAAAATCATCGTACTGGAAAGCGGACGAAAAAAATGGGAAGGGCTGCCTGAAAATTTCAGCGAAGCGATGCTCGAATAACGGGACATTTACATAAAAAATCGGCGGCCCCCCCCCCGTCGTCTGCACGGGGAACTTCGCGCAGGATTTACGAGCATATCCTTTCACAAAGTGCACCGTAAACGCCGCACTTTGTATCCTCAATATTCGGCGAATATCCTTTCGAGCTTTTCTTTTCCGATAATCTTCATAAAGCTTGCAAGGCGCGGCCCCTGCTCTTTACCGATGAGCACGCGGTACATGATACCGAAAAGCTCTTTCGGCTTAATGCCGCATCCGACGGCAGCGTCGTAGATCTTTTGCGAAAGCTCCTGCTCTCCGCTCGATTCGACAAAGGGCAGCACATCGCTTTTCATCTTTTCGACGACCGCTTTTTCCGCGTCGCTTAACGCGACCGCCCCGCTTTCGATCCGGAGCGCAAATTTAAAATCTTCCGGCGCGCATTCGGTGATCCAATACCACGCACACTCGCATCGCCGCTTCAAACAGTCTTTTTGTTCGTCCCGGACATCGCCCAAAGATGCGATAACCGCGTCGATGTCGCCGGAATACGTCTGTAAAAGCGTCGTCAGCATTCTAAAGCCGATTTGATAGGGCATGACACGCGGCAGCTCGGACTCCACTTGAGCAAGCAAATAGACGCGCTTTTCGTGATTTGCAACGTCGTCGTTTTTCGCCTGTTCGAGCCCCCATGCGATGCGCTCGGTGCGGTCGTATGCTTCATACATCGTAATGACGTCGAGATCGAAGCTGATCGCAAATTCGTGATCGACTTTGTTGACGGCAAAAATATAGCGCAGCACTTCCGGCTGGTACACGCAAAGCGCATCGGAAAGCGCGATGACTTTGCCCTTCGACGACGACATCTTTCCGGGGATTCCCTTTAAGCCGACAAAATCGTATTTCATCGTAACGGGTGCATCCCAGCCGTACACTTTTTTCGAAACGAGTTTTGCCGTATCGTAAGAACCGCCGGGACTCACGTGATCTTTTCCGCCCGGCTCGAACACCACTTTTTCTTCGTTCCATCTCATCGGCCAATCGACTCTCCAGCCGAGCTTAAAGCCCTTCGACGTGCGGAGATCTTCCGCCGCTTCATGTCCGCATTCGCACTTATACGATACGCCGTATTCGCCGTCGTAGCCGGTGATCTCCGTCGTATCGCGATCGCACTTCGAACAAAACACCGAAACGGGCCAATACGCTTCGTCGGCTTTCATCTTGTGCGCGTCGTCGCGGTATTCGTTCAGACACGATTTAATAAGCTCGCGATTTTGCATCGCCTTTTTCATGCCTTCGGCGTAGCGGTTTGCACGGTAGCGCTGCGCCTGATATAAAAATTCAGGATGTATACCGACTCTCGGAAGCTCCCGCTCGATATCGACTTCGTGATGGCGCGCATAGTTTGCATCGCGCCCTGTCGTATCGGGCACCATCGTAATCGGAAAGCGCAGATATTTTTTCAGCTCGTCCTGATTCGGCATATTCGCGGGCACTTTGCGGAACACATCGTAATCGTCCCACGAATAGATAAATCGCACGTTTTTGCCGCGGTCGCGCAGCGCGCGCACGACCAAATCGACCGTGATGATTTCACGGAAGTTCCCGATATGCACGGTACCCGACGGCGTTATACCCGAAGCGCAGGTATATAAATCTCGCTCGCCCCGTGCCGAAACGATATTGTCCGCGACGCGGTCAGCCCAATGGCACAAAAGTTTTTTATCGATACCCATAACATTCCCTTATTAAAAATTATTCGTGCGGAGGGTTTAATACCCCGACGCTCTGCGTCGTAACAAAAGGTATTAAAGCCGACTGCAACCACCTTATGAGAACACACAGTGCGAAACGTTGAGCACTGTGCCCCGACGCTCGCGTCGGGGTTGTTGATTAATTATTATTCCGACCGATCGACGGCACGGATATTTTGCTATAATAGCACGCGGTCGGAAGAAAAACAACCGCCCGTTCAAAGCTATTCGCCCGCGCGAAACCTCTCGCAAAGCCCACGTGCAACTACCTGCGCGCAAAGCCTCCCGTCACGCTTCGTATGCGTGCAGCTGCTCGGTCACAAGCGGGATGAGCTGCTTTTTGCGGGACACGACATCTTTCAAATAGTAGATATGCTCTTCAAGGCGGGGAAAGGTAACGAGAGATAAAAATTTTTCGTCTCCGACCAAAAACAGCATACTCGACAGCTGCGTGATGTCCGTAACGAGGAGCGCCGAAAAAAGCGCTTTTCGCGATCGCTGCTCGATTTCGAGCTCTTCGATGAATTCTTTTTTGCGGTCGAAAATCTCTTTCGTATCGTCGACTTCGATTTGACTCACCGTATAATTCACTTTGCCCTGCACATACTCTTTCATATCCTGTCCGACAAGGTCGTGCGTGCTCCGCCCTTTGATGCGGCTGCCGGCGGCGATCACGTCTTTGCCGAGCTGCTTGACGTCGAGACCGGTGATGTCGGAAAGGTATGCTGCCGTCTCCCGATCTTCGTCGGTCGTCGTCGTCGACTGCAGGATGAGCGTGTCCGAAAGGATACCGCACAGCAAAATGCTCGCAATTTCGCGCGGGATCGATACTTTATTTTCACGGTAGAGATTCGTTATCAGTGTTGACGTAGAACCGATGGGTTTCGAAATAAACATAATCGGATAATCGGTGGAAAGAGTTCCGAGCCGGTGATGATCGATCACTTCGCGTATGCGGTAATGCTCGATGCCGTCGACTGCTTGAGAAGCTTCATTATGATCCACCAATATCAATTCGATGCCGGGCTCCTGCAAGAGATCGTGTTCGGAAATCAAACCGACGAGTTTTTTATCGTCGTCGATGACGGGAAGGCAGCGGCACGGAGACTCCTGAATGAGCGGTCGTATCTTAGCTACCGTATCTTCAGGATGCACGGGAGGAACGTCGGCGTCCGCCATAACCGAAACGGGTGCAGCATACGGAATGAGCATGGCCGTTGGGGACGTCGCATAGGGACTGATGATAACCGACACTCCCCTCTCTTCGGCTTTTTCGCGCAGCTCTTTTTTCAGCGCCTTTCCGAGCGTGACGATAAGGAGTTTGACACCCGCATCGATCGCCGCACTCTGTATGTCTTCACGGTCTCCGGTGATGACGACGGCGTTTTCGTTGTTGTGCTCCGAAAGCGTTTTTGTAAAGGTTTCAAGCGACGCCGCCCCGACAAGTACCGACGCTTTAAACACGGCGTTTTCGTCTTTGACGATTACCGGCTGCGCGTGTATCGTGCGCGCGATGAGCGCGATACTCGCCGGAAATGCCGTCTTGTGTTCGGGATTTAAAACGGCGAGCACGTTTTGCGCAAATATATTGTAATGCAGCATCGCCATATACGCGCCCTTTTCGTCGACGACCGGCAGCACGCGGCTTTCGAACCTGTCCATCGCGCTGATGGCATCCCACACCGATTCGTCTTCCCCGACCGCATCGCACGAACCGCTCATAAAGTAGGCGACTTTCGGAACGACGTTGGGGATATATTTCGGATAAGGCACTTTAAAGCGGTTAAACACGTATTCCGTCTGCGGAGAAAAATGCCCCGCTCTGCACGCGACATAATTTTTTTGACCGAGCAGCTCTTTTAAGCGCGCATACGCGGTCGCCGCAACGCCGCAGTCGGTGTCGGGATTTTTATGTCCGATTATGTAAACGGTCTTCTCTTTCATATTCATAGACGATATTTTCGTGCAAATTTCCCCCTTTGTCAAACAATTATAACCGGGCGGGAATCCATCAACCGGCGGATACAAGCGTCACGGAAATCCATTTTTAATTTTCAATGGGCAATGAGGCGGTCTAGAGTTTTCCATTTCAATGAGGACGCGAAGCGACACCGTGCCGTACATCGAGCGAAGTTCCCCGCGCAACCTTGCAACGAGCGCGAAGCGCGAAGTTC
>NZ_AVQI01000041.1 GCF_000468115.1 Treponema socranskii subsp. socranskii VPI DR56BR1116 = ATCC 35536 | reverse complement strand
AGAAGAAGGCATACAACAAGGTAAATCCCTCGGTCTTGCTGAAGGCTCCCGTCAAGCAAAGCTCGAAACGGCGCGGATTTTAAAACAGCTCGGCGATTCCGTAAAAAAGATAATGCAGGCGACCGGCCTCACCCAAGAAGAAGTAGAAGCACTGAATTAATTGATAATAAATAATTGGTAATTGCCTGCTTAATTACAAATTACACATTACCAATTATTTATTCAGCCTAAATTTTCCTGCGCTTTATAAAGCCCGCATCCAAAAACGAAACTTCCGTATAGCCCGCTTTTTTTGCCGCCGCTTCGGCTCTGTCGAATGCGCAGTCGATGTCGGCCGCTTTGTGTGCATCGGAGTTGATCATGACGGGAACGCCCGACGCATAGAGCAGCGAAAGAAAATCCGCGGACGGATAAACGTCGTCGATCGCGCCGCGTGCGATGCCGCCCGTGTTGATTTCAGCGATGATGCCGGAATGTTTTGCCGAATTCGCCGTCGCGACGAGTTCGCTGCGGTACCAGCTTTCACTTTCGTCGAAAAAATGCAGGATGCCGTTGCGCTTTCTGATAACGTCGGGATGTCCCCAGATGAGAAAATCGCCCTTTTGCAGCATTTCGCGCTGCAGTGCAAAATACATGCACACCGCTTCTTTTGCGTTTCCTTTAAAAAAACGTTCGAGTCCCTCTTTGACTTTTTCGGTTTTATCGTCGACGGAAAAAGTACCGTTTTCCGTTATGAGATAGTGCACCGAGCCGATGAGATAGTCCGGCTGAAAAGCGGCATAATCGCTCATGCGCGGGACTGAAAGGCCGGGCATATATTCGACTTCGAAGCCGAGCAGTATCTGCATGCGTCCCTCGTATGCTTTTGCCGCGTTCCGCACCGTGCTTACGTAATTGTTAAATTCGCGCGGCGCTATGTGGCAGTCGCCCGCAAAGGGGTACATGCTGTGGCTTGAAAAGCCGATTATGTCGAATTGTTTTTCAAATGCGGCAAGCGCCATCGCTTCGACCGTATCGCTTCCGTCGCAAAATGTCGTGTGCATGTGGTAATTCGTTTTCATCGCATTCCTCACCGTACTATGTGCGCCGTGTTTTTGCGTGCTCGCGCTGCCATATATCCGAATCGACTTCGAAAACGGCCAATTCGTTTTTTAATGCCGCAAAGCCGCTTCGTATGTTTTCGATGTCGTGTTTTTTTGCGTCTTCTTCGATGCGCGCCCCTCGCTTTGCGAGTGCCTTTGCGGAAATCGCGGCGGAGCTGCCTTTGATTTTGTGGCCGATGCGGCGCAGTTCATCGAAGTCTTTTTCGGCGACGGCTTTTTCCGCGTCGTGCAAAAGGGATGCAAGCTGTTTACGGTATTCGGCGATGAGCTCCCGACCGAGGATACTGTCGCCTCCGATCGTGTCTTCAAAATCCTTTTGATTCCATGCGGCATCCGCAGATGTTATCATACTGTCGAGTATCGTGATTTTCGGCGCGACGGGCAGTTCTATGACCGCATGCCATTTTTCTATAAGCGTTTTTATGTCATCCCGCTTAAACGGTTTGACAAGGATATCGTTCATGCCGATTTTTCGATACAGCTCGAAATCGTCTTCATCATTGTTTGCCGTACATGCGACGATGATGCCGGTATAACCGCTCGCTCTGATATTTTTTGACGCTTCGATGCCGT
Source organism: Treponema socranskii subsp. socranskii VPI DR56BR1116 = ATCC 35536 (assembly GCF_000468115.1). Taxonomy (GTDB): domain Bacteria; phylum Spirochaetota; class Spirochaetia; order Treponematales; family Treponemataceae; genus Treponema_D; species Treponema_D socranskii. The sequence continues at coordinate 13,332 of NZ_AVQI01000041.1, read as the reverse complement.
CCATGATCGGCATTTGGATATCCATAAATATCATGTTGATCGCGCGATTTTTTTCGACGGCTTCGACGGCTTGTTTTCCGTTTTCCGCTTCGATGACCGGCACGCCCAATTTTGTCAAAAACGTTATGATCAGTTTTCTATTGAGCGGATGATCTTCGGCGACGAGTACCGTCATGCCTTCCGTGACGCTTGTCCCGTTTTCGGCAACCGCCGCTTCGTTCGCTTTCGACTGCTTTGCGTCGAGCGTTTCGAGATCGGTCGGTACGTCGTATATGTCGTTGAGCAGCGATTGCACAAGATGGCGCTTCACCGGTTTGTAGAGGTAACCGTTGAAGAGGTTAATGAGCTTCATCTTCGCTTCGGCTCCCATCTGGCCTTCGGGAACGAGCAGGTACAGTTTTGCATTGTTAAAATTGCATTCTTTGATTTCCCACGCGAGGTGCCAGCCGTCCACTTTCGGCAGACTCATATCGATAAAAACGAGCGAAAAAGGTTTTCCGAGATGGTTTGCGTTTTTCATTTTCAGCAGCGCTTCCGCCGCATCTTTCGCATAAGAGATATTGTACAAGCCGAACGAATTGAATTTTCGGCGCATGCTGTTTACCGCGAGAAGACTGTCGTCGACGATGAGGATGCGCGTATTCGGAGGGATGGCCGCTACGGTGCTCGGCGCCGGCAGATTTTGCGCCGCGACGAAAGGGACGGTAAACCAAAAAACGGATCCGCCGTCGGGATTTGTGCGTACGCCTATTTCGCCGTTCATCGCCGAAACGAGCCCCTTGCATATCGCCAGCCCCAAACCCGTCCCGCCGTATTTGCGCGTCGTCGACGTTTCCGCTTGATAATAATCGGTAAAGAGCTGCCCTTGCTTTTCTTTCGGAATGCCGATACCGGTATCCGCTGTTTCGAAAAGCAGCGTTTTTTTATCTTTACACGTAAGCGCAACGTGAATATAGCCCGACTGCGTAAACTTGACGGCATTTTTAATAATATTGAGAAGCACTTGCTGAATGCGCGTCGGATCTCCGATGACAAGCTGCGGCAGCTCGTAGTCGGAATCGACGACGAGCTCTATGCCCTTGCCGAACGCTTCCATACTGACGAGGTCGACGACCTGTTCGGTAAGCGCGACGACGTCGTACGGTATCGATTCGAGCGTGATTTGCCGTGATTTGATTTTCGTAAAATCGAGGATGTCGTTGACGAGCGAGAGCAGTACGTTTGTGCTGAATTGAATCTGGCGCACGTATTCCTGTTGTTCGTTGTTGAGCTTCGTATCGGAAAGCAGTTCGAGCGTACCGATAATCGTCTGCACCGGCGTGCGGATTTCGTGCACGGTATTTGCAAGAAACGTTAATCGCTGATCGGGATCGATGTTAGATTTTTCCATGAAGCAGCTCTATCGCCTTTTGTACGATAACTTCGGGTTTTTGCGGTTTGACGAGATAGTGCTTTGCGCCGAGGCTGAGCGCTCGTATGACATCTTCGCGTTTCGTCGTCTGCGAATAGATAATGATAGGAACGGCCTGTGCACTGTTGCCGAGCCGCGCCAAAATATCGAAGCCGGAAATGCCGGGCATCAATATGTCCACGACGGCGAGATCGTAGCGGTGTTTGTTGATACCCGTTAAAAATTCCGCCCCGCTGGAATACAGATCGCAGGTCGCGCTTACGGATTTAAATGCGCTTTCCAAAAGCTTTAAAATAACGCTGTCGTCGTCGACGAGCGCGATGCGCAAAACGTTTCCGACGGTTTCGGCGTCGTCCTGTTTGACGCCCCAGTCGGAATAAAACCGCGTGTCGATCGAATCCTGCGTTTGCTCTCTCGCCGGCGTCAAAAGCTTTTCCGCGACCAATTCGGAAACGCTCGAAGCGGTACTGCTGTCGATGAGCGAATTGAGCACGTGCGAAAGCTCCGTTACGACTTCGATGCCGTCGTATTGGGGATGACCTGCGATCAGATCGCGGATAAAAGAATTGAACGAGAGCACTTTAACGTTTTTTGTTAAAACTTTCGGGTCGGCAAGCACGTTGTCCAGCAGCAATTCGATATTTGCGCCGTCGACGAACGTGAGATCGAGATTTGTCATCATCAGGATTATCTTCGGAGCATCCAGCTGCCCCGCGTCGATCATCTCCGTCAGTTTATATTTGAGCAGCGCGAGCTTTTCCCGATTCAAACCTTCGGCTATTTCTACGAAAATGATATCGCCGTTTCGGTGGATATCGAGTACGCATTGCGTCGTATCCATGGAAAACGCGAGAGAGAGGATTTGCCCGACGGATTCGAAAAAGATATCGAATTTTATGGGCTTGGTAAAATATTTGGTGACGCCGAACTGTGCAAACTGCGAAAGCTTTGAACGGTCAGCGACGGGACCCGAAACAATCATGGGAATGCGGACGGCATTCGGATTCGCGTGCTTTTTTTCCAAAAACCGAAACAGTTCGGTAAAATCGTCCTGTATTTCATAGATAACAAGATCGGGCAGGATCGAAATCATTTTAATAAACGCGTCGCGTTTTCCCTGCGTTACCGTAACCGAAACTTTTTCTGCAGAAAGTTTGTCCTTCAAAAACTCTCTAAAAAGCGGGGATGCATCTATCAGCAGAACGTTCTTCATAATTATATTATTCTATACGCAAATATATAAATTGACAAGCTTTTTTTCGGCAGGTACTGTATCGCGGGCGCAAACTCGCTGAACCCGCTTATGCGGAAAAATCAATCGCGCGTTTTTTCGTGTACAGGATGTATGTGCAGGGCAGGGTATCGCCGGTTATCTTTTTGATAATTTTTTTATCGAAGAGCGCTTCGTCGAATTCCGGAAAAAATGCGTCGCCGTCGACGTATGCGTCGATCTCCGTTATGTAGAGCGCGCTGCAAAGCGGCAGCGCTTCGGCGTAAACCGCTTCGCCGCCTGCGAAAAAAATGTCGGCGGGAGGATCGCTTTTTACCGCAAGCGTTTCGGCGAGTGAAAGCGCTTCTTGCATATTCCGCGCTCCGTAGAGCTTTGCGTCCGCAGGCTGTTTTTCGGAAAATCGTTTGCTTTTCGAAAGGACGATAGTCGTTCTCTTTGTAAGCGGCTTACCTATGGACTCGAACGTCTTTCGCCCCATGATTACGATATTGCCTGCGGTCACATCACGGAAATGATGCAGTTCGTTTGTTAATTTCCACGGGAGCTTTCCGTCTTTTCCGATCGCGCGGTTTTTTGCGTAAGCCGCGATGAGTGCGATCATGCCCTCTTATGCCTGTACTTCGACGAAACTGCCGACGCTTTGCTTTTGCGCGTACACGCTCCTGTTTCCGTGGTAGGGATTTTTTATACGGTTCATCTGCGTTTTGATATTTGCGATGTGGATGCGGAGCATGCTGCGGTTTTTTTCGTTTTGGGCGAGGACTTGCGATTGCAAGTGTGCGAGGTCTTTTTGAATCGATTCGAGCGCGAGGGTTTCGTTTGCAGGAGCGGAGCTCCTGATCGCCGAATACATTTCCGACATCGGTACGATCACTTTTTGCAGACCGGCGATATTCGAAACGACTTGCTGTTCGAGCTCCGTATGCGCGATGAGAGCGTCGGTGTTTTCTTCTTCAATCGACGTTTGCTGTTTTTCGAGCACTAAGAGGTATTCGCGGAATTTATCGCGCTGCTGTACGAGCAGCGTTTTAAATCGTTTGAGTACGGCAACCCGTTCGTCTATTTCGTTTTGTGAAAGTTCCTGCATGATCACCCCTCGATTCAGCCTTCTATATTCAGCGAGTTTGCGACCGTCGCCGCCGGTGCATTTGCCGTGCTGTTTGCCGCCTGCCGCCATGCGTCGGAAAGTTCCGTCATCATCGACAGCACAAAATCGACTTTTTTTTTGTCGCGGTTGATGTTGGCCGACATGAGTTCGTTGTTGAAATATATGTAGAGCGACATGAGATTTTTTGCAATTTCTCCGCCCCTGTCCATATCGAGCGACACTTGCAGCTCCGTGATGATGGCCTGCGTTTTTTGCAGACAATCGTTGAACTTTTCGATATCGTGCGCTTTTATGGCGTTCGCCGAATCGAACATATCGGCTGCACTTGAGAGCTGCCGCACCGCTCCTTCATAGAGCAAAACGACGAGATGCCCCTGGCTCGCCGTGCGGATATTCGTATTTTTATATGCATTATACGCCTGATTGTAGCCCATATTCAGCCTCCGTGTACCCATCGGCAAGATATTCCGTCGGGATAACAGTCATCCGTATATCAGTATCGGTATTTGAAATAAATTCTTAAATCGTATCTTGCAGCTTTAAAATGAAGGCGGTGTTACGGCAAAAATAACCTGTACTTTCATATCGGTTTTATTGTGCCATACATGTTTTGCCTGTGCCGGAATACGGATACTGTCGCCGGGATGCAGTTCAAAAAAAGTACCCTCTACGTCCAAATCGACTTTTTCGCCCGAATACATAAATGCGGTTTCTTCTCCCAAATGACTTTGCCTATCGGTATTTGAACTCGTGTACGGAGGGATAACCATCATACAAAATTCTATATTGCCCTTCGTATCTGCGGTAAGCAATTCGTATACGACATCCGGTTTATCTTTACGGCCTATTGTCTTTCTTGTAGCAGGGGTAACCAGCGGTTCGGGACGAAATTCTTCCCTAAAAAAACAATATAAAGGTGTTTCCAGAACTTCAGCGATACTTCGCAAAGTGTTAATCGAAGGATTTACCTGTCCGTTTTCTATTTGGCTCAGCATGGATGCGGTGATATCCGCTTTTAAAGCCAATTTCCGCATCGTAAATCCTTTTTGTAGTCTCAATTCTTGTATCTTTTTACCTATATTTAATTCTTCCAACGGAATATTCTCCTGATAAAATTGCATAAAAGTATATCATATTTTATTTGAAAATAAAAGCGTACGATTATGCCTATATGCCTATATGCCTATAGTGTTTATCTCAATTTGTGTTAAATTCTATTTAAATAAGTTAAATAAAACTTGACAGTTGAATATAGTGGATGTAAAATATAATTGTATTTTAATTGATTTGTTTAGTATATATTAATTTTCTTGCAACCTATTTTGTAAAGCGGAGGTTCTATATGTTAGACGTATTGATCAAAAATGCAAAGATCATCGACGGAAGCGGCCGGCCTGCGTTTACCGGATGTGTCGGGATTAAAGACGGAAAAATTGCCGTCGTAAGAGAAACGGAAAAAGCGGCCGACGTAATCGATGCTGCCGGCAGATACGTTGTACCCGGCTTTATCGATGCGCATTCGCACGGCGATTTGATTTTAGGTTCCGAAGATGCCCGTTTATTTAAAACAACGCAAGGCGTTACAACGGAGATAACCGGTCAATGCGGTCTTTCTATGACACCGATCGCTCCCGAAAATTTGACGGCTATTCAAAATATGTTATCTATGGGAACGACGTATTTTCCGCCGGATATGAAAAATTGGACATCCTTTTCGGAATATCTGAAATATGCCGACAAACAGCAGCTTACGGCAAATGCGAAAATGTATATAGGACACAGCAGCCTCCGCATAGCCGTTATGGGTATGGAAAATCGGCCGGCAAAGAAAAATGAATTGGATGCCATGAAAGGCATTTTACGCGAAGCGATGGAAGCGGGTGCCGCCGGTTTTTCAACGGGATTGATTTATACGCCGAGTTGTTATGCGACGGAAGAAGAGATCATAGAACTTGCAAAAGTTATTGCGCCTTTTAACGGTATCTATGCAAGTCACATGCGTAACGAAAGCGATAAAATCGTCGATGCCGTAAAAGAAACTATCAATGTCGGCGTGCAGGCGGGAGTACGGGTCGACATCTCCCATCATAAAATGCTGGGAAAACCGAACTGGGGAAAGCAAAAAGAAACGCTGAAACTTATTCATGAAGCGAGAGAAAAAGGCGTTCCCGTCATATGCGATCAGTATCCCTATACATGCAATATGACTACGTTAAATGCGTGTATGCCGCCGTGGTATTTCCAAGACGGTTTTCATGCGATGACGGACAAACTAAAAGATACGGATTTTCGAAAAAAACTTAAAGCCGAGATGGAAGATCCCGCAACCGCATACGATAATTACTATTTGAACGCAGGCGGTTGGAACGGCGTATATGTATATTCGTCTCCGAAAACGCCTGCTGCCGAGGGGCGTTTTATCAGCGAGTATGCCGAATCGCTGCATCAAGATCCGTGGGATGTTTTTTTCGACTTGTGCGTTGCCAATAATTGTGAAACGGGCGGCGTATACAGCAGTATGTGTGAAGAAGATATTTGCGAGATTATCCGCGATCCTTATTGCGTTGTCGGAAGCGACGGATTGACCAGAACATGGAAAGAAAAAGGCCATCCTCGTGCGAGCGGTACGTTTCCCCATGTTATCACCTATTTCGTCAAGGAAAAAGGAATTTTGTCGCTTGAAGAAGCCGTCCGAAAGATGACCGGATTAACCGCCGAATATTTACTCGTAAAAAATAAAGGTTTTATAAAAGACGGATATGATGCCGATTTGGTTATTTTCGATTATGACCGTTTGCAAGATACGGCTACGTACAGCAATTCAAACAGTATCACCGAAGGTATCGATTATGTTTTTGTGAACGGCAGTCTGGTCTATAAAGATAAGCAATTTACCGGTGCTATGCCCGGTCGAATGCTGCGCCATAATGCGTGATAATAATTGATAAAACGGAGGAATTGTATGAACGTATTGCTTGCTTTTGTCATTACGATGGCGGTTTTATTGGTATCGCTTATCGCGTTTAAAGTCAGTCCGGGCGTTTCGCTTTTTGCTTGCGCCGTTTTAATGGCATTGTTGTGCGGGCTGCCTTTACATGATATTCTCTCTTACATTACGAGCGGATTCGGAAATATCATGACCGCGATAGGTTTGTTGATTTTATTCGGCGGAATATTCGGTATGATGCTCGGAGATTCGGGAGGAATGGAAGAATTGGCCAAAGGTCTGCTTCGGACTTTCGGCAAAAAAAACGATATGCTTGCGCTCAACTTGGCGGGCTTTATCGTATCCATTCCGGTATATTTCGGTTCGGCATATATAACGCTTAATCCCTTGGTAAACAGCTTACAAAAACTTACTAAAAAAAATACGGGCGCTTATGTTGCGGCTTTGTTTACGGGATTGCTTTTAACGCACTGTATCGTAGCTCCTACGCCCGGCCCCTTAGCCGTTGCGGGGCAATTGGGTGCCAATATAGGGTGGTTTATCGTTTACGGTATTGTCGTTTCGCTTCCCGCAAGTTTGCTGTGCGGATGGCAATATGCGAATATGCTCAACAGGCGGGCATTACCCGAAAATAAAGAAGCGCTGAAGCAAGAAGCCGCGATATTGTCGAAGAATGAAGAATTGCTCAAAGCCGATAAAACAAAGCCCTCTGCAGGTTTGACGCTCGCGTTGATTGCGTTTCCCATTGTCTTAATAATTATTAATTCGGTTTTTAAGGCAGTATTGCCGGCAGAACTCCCGCTCGTCGTTTTTTTCGGATTTGTCGGAAACAACAATGTGGCGCTCTTTATCGCTATGTTGGTCACGGGCATCGTACTGCGTAAATATTTGGTTCCCGCCAATGCAGCTTCGCTTTGGAATTATATAGACAGAGTGTCGGATAAAATGGGAAATATTTTAATGGTCATCGGCTGCGGTAATTGTTTCGGTACCATATTGCAAAAAAGCAAACTCGATACGGCTTTAATCGAGCTGCTTTCACGGATGAATATTCCCGTTTTATTGTTGGCATTTATGCTCGCTATGATTATCCGCGCTGCCGTCGGTTCCGCAACGGTGGCAATGCTCACGGCGGTCGCTATTGTAGGTCCGTCGGCCGTCGAAATGGGATATTCCCCGATTATCATAGGTTTGGCAATTTGTACGGGAACGGTCGGACTTACTTTGCCGACAGACGCCGCCTTTTGGCTTCCGGCGCGTTACAGCAATATAACGGTAAAAGAAGCCTTCGCCGCTACAACCTGGCCGACAACTTTTGCGAGTTTAACCGGATTTGCGGTTTTATTGCTTCTCAATGCATTTGCGCATGTCTTACCGGGAATACTGTAATTTTTAATAATGTAACGACGCATTTCAAAGCGTACATCTAAGGAATATACAGAGGAAATCGTATGTGTGTATCGGATCAAAAAATTTGCGGAAAAACGATACGGGAATGGCAGCAAGAATACCCGATCGTAAAAGATATATGTGCCTGCAGAGAAACGGTTTGGCGTAATCCGCACAAAGAGCCTTTTGAAAAAGCCGCATTATCATGTCCGCTTTCCATAACCGATGTTGAAGATGCCGAAGCAAGATTGGAACGTTTTGCGCCGTATTTTAAATCGGCCTTTCCGGAAACGAAAAGCACAAACGGTATCCTCGAATCTCCGATACGGGAAATACCGAATATGAAAGCGTTATTGGAGAGAGAAGAAGATATCAAAATTCCCGGAAAGCTGTACATCAAATTGGACAGCCATTTGCCCATATCGGGTTCGATTAAAGCCCGCGGCGGTATTTACGAAGTGTTAAAAATTGCGGAGGATATCGCGCTGGAAAACGGGTTTATACGTGAAAGCGACGATTATACGCGGTTCGATACCGATGCGTTTCGCAGACTTTTTTCCCAATACACTATTGCGGTCGGATCGACCGGTAATTTGGGACTCTCTATCGGTATCATGAGCGCAAAACTCGGTTTTAAAGCGGCGGTGCATATGTCGGCCGATGCCAGACAATGGAAAAAAGATATGCTCCGTAAAGCAGGCGTCGAAGTTATTGAATACGAATCGGATTACGGCATTGCGGTTGCCGAAGGGAGAAAAGCCGCGCAGCACGATCCCTGTTGCCGTTTTATAGACGATGAAAATTCTCAAACGCTCTTTTTGGGATATGCCGTAGCGGGACTGCGTTTAAAAAAACAATTGGAAGAACGGAAAATACCGGTTGATGCCGAACATCCGCTGTTTGTCTACTTACCTTGCGGGGTGGGCGGGGGTCCGGGAGGAGTCGCCTTCGGCTTAAAAACGGTTTTCGGCGATGCCGTTCATTGTTTTTTTGCCGAACCGACGCATTCTTGTTGTATGCTGCTCGGTATGGCGACGGGTGAAAACAACCGTATCAGTGTACAGGATTTCGGATTGGACAATCGTACTGCGGCGGACGGTTTGGCGGTCGGCAGGGCTTCGGGATTCGTCGGTGCATTGATGCTTCCTTTTATAAGCGGTTGTTATTCCCTTGAAGATAAGCGTCTGTTTCATATGCTTACGGCTCTTGCCGATACGGAGGATATATATTTGGAGCCGAGCGCTTTGGCGGGTATGTACGGTCCCGTATTGACGGAAAAATCTCCGCAATTTCGCAACTATATCGAAAAAGAAAATTTGCGCGCGTTAATGATCCAAGGTACGCATGTGGTTTGGGCAACGGGCGGCAGTATGGTTCCGAAAAATGAAATGGCGTCGTATTATAAACAAGGTAAAAATGTATAAATAACTTGTAGCTCTGATAATAATCGATTTTAGCGAATTCTCGAAAAAATCACTCGACTAAATCGGCTGAAATGTTTATATTTTAAGAGAGTACCGATTTAGTGTTTCGATATTTTTATGAATGGGGCTGTCATGAGCGACAAAATCGACGATAAAAAAGACGACAATAAAGACGATCCGTACAATTTTTTTAAATTTGCAGGGCCGGACAATAACGATAATAAAAAGAAAAAAGACGACGACAATAATCGTTCGCGCTTTCCGCTGTGGGCGCTTATGCTCCTCGTGCTCGCAGTCCTCGCGCTGGTCAATATGTTCGTCATGTCCAAACCGGATAATCTCATCGATTTTTCGGAATTCCGCAGCCTCATCGAAGACGGAAAGATCGTTTCGGTCGAACTCGGCGAAACGTATTTTACCGGTTACGGCCCCGAGCGCGCCTTGTCTTCCGAGCAGAGCGCGAAAGGCTATATGCTTTTTCCCGTTCAAACACGCAGCCGACAGGAATATAAAACGCTCGGCGTACTGGGCCTAAGCGAAGGACTCATCGAACTGATGAACGAAAAGGGCGTCGACTATAAATTCGTGCTCCGGCAAAACAGTTATCTGCTTCCGATTCTCGCCAATCTCATACCCATCGTTTTTATTTTCGTCATGTACTTTTTAGTGCTTCGAAAGATGGGAAGCGGCTTGGGCGGCGGTATGGGAAGCATTTTCGGTGCGGGGCAGTCGCGCGCAAAAGCCGTCGAAGAGGGCAAAGTGAAGACGCGCTTTTCGGACGTCGCGGGCGTGGACGAAGCGAAAGACGAACTCATCGAAGTCGTCGATTTTTTAAAGCAGCCGAAAAAATATACCGACATCGGCGGTAAGATTCCCAAGGGCGTGCTCTTGGTCGGACCTCCGGGTACGGGTAAAACCCTCCTTGCGCGCGCTGTCGCGGGAGAAGCGGGGGTGCCCTTTTTCCGCATTTCCGGTTCGGACTTCGTCGAAATGTTCGTCGGCGTCGGTGCGAGCCGCGTGCGCGATCTCTTCCGCCAAGCGCGTGAAAAAGCGCCGTGTATCGTCTTTATCGACGAACTCGACGCGATCGGCAAAAGCCGTATGAACAACCTCGGCGGCAACGACGAACGCGAACAGACGCTCAATCAGCTCCTCGTCGAAATGGACGGTTTCGACAACGAAAAAGGATTGATCATTTTAGCGGCGACGAACCGCCCCGACATACTCGATCCCGCGCTTTTACGACCCGGCCGCTTTGACCGCCAAGTGCCCGTCGAACGTCCCGACGTCAAGGGCAGGGAAGAGATTTTGCGCATCCACGCGAAAAACGTCAAACTCGATTCCGACGTCGATTTCGAATCCCTTGCCCACGGCACGATAGGTTTCGCGGGGGCCGACCTCGCGAACGTCGTAAACGAAGCGGCTCTCCTCGCCGTACGCAACGGGCACGCGAAAGTGACGATGTCCGATTTCAACGATGCGATCGACAAAGTGAGCATCGGTCTCAAAAAAAAGACGCGCAAGGAAAACGAAAAAGAGCGGCAGATCGTCGCGTTTCACGAAACGGGGCACGCGCTTGTCGGCGCTTTTACGCCCGACTATCCGCCGGTCAACAAGATTACCGTCGTTCCGCGCTCGCACGGTATCGGCGGTTTTACGCAGTACCGCGAAGAAGAAGAAAAAACGCTGCAGACGAAACGCGATCTGATCAACGAAGTCGATGTCCTGCTCGGCGGACGGGCTGCCGAACAGGTTATCTTCGATGAGATTTCGACCGGAGCCGCAAACGATATTCAGCGTGCAACCGATACGATCCGCAAAATGATCACCGATTACGGCATGAGCGACCGATTCAAAAACGTTACGCTCGGAAAATCGGGGCAGGGATACGGGGCTACCGAACCGCAGCTTGTGCGCGAATATTCGGAAGAAACGCAAAAATACATCGATGAAGAAATCGCGCGCGTCATGGCCGAGCGCTATAAATCCGTCGTCGCGCTTTTGAAAAAGCACCGCGAGCTGCTCGAATACATCGCAAAGTATCTGCTCGAAAAAGAAACGATGGACGGCAAAGAATTCGAAGATATCGTTAAAGCGGAAGCACACGCAAAAGCGATCCAAGACGCGTCGAAGCCCGCCGCAAAAAAATCGGCAAAACGCGTGTAGCCTCGGCGGTGATCGCTACGGCGGGATGCGGCAGCTTATCGTAGCGCGTGTGCAAGCCCCGGCGGATTGCTGCGAAACGCACTTGCGGCACGCTTGACAAACTTTAATATTTTTGAATATATTTACTCATGTTTAAGATCATACCTCGGAGGTATTCGATATGAAAATGCTCGGAAAATACGCAGGTTTTGTGCTTGCTGCGGCTTTGGCGCTTTTTGCGTCGGGCTGTTCCAAAAGCGAAAGCGATACGATTAACATAGGCGGTATCTTTCCGCTGTCTGGCGACGTCGCCGTATACGGTGTCGAATGCAAAAAAGGCATCGATCTTGCTATCGATGAAATCAACGAAGCGGGCGGCGTAAACGGTAAAAAAATCGTTCTCATCGGAGAAGACGATGAAGGCAAGCCCGACAAGAGCGTCAACGCGTTCAAAAAATTGACGACAAAAGACAAAGTGAAATTCGTCATCGGCTCGCTGACGTCAGGCTGCGTACAGGCAGTGACGACGCTCGCGCAGGCAGGCCGCGTCATTCAAGTCGCACCGGCGGCTACGTCTCCTGCGATCACCGATGCGGGCGATTATATTTTCCGCGCGTGCTTCATCGATCCGTTTCAGGGAACGGTCGGCGGCAAATTCGCAACGGATACGCTCGGTGCAAAGCGCGCCGCCGTTTTGTACGATATCCAAAACGATTATTCCGTCGGGCTCGAAGAAAATTTCGTCAAAGCGTTTGAGACCGGCGGCGGAACGGTCGTCGCGCGCGAATCGTATTCGACCGGTGATAAGGATTTCAACGCGCAGCTTACGAAAATTAAAAATGCGGCACCCGATGTCGTCTATATTCCCGATTACTACGGTACGGTTGCGCTCATTGCACGCCAGCTCCGCATGCAGGGCATAACGACGCCGATCGTCGGCGGGGACGGATGGGACGGACTGTCCGGAAACGCAGGCGACGAAGTGCTCAACGGATTTTATTCGAATCACTATGCGGTCGATTCGGAAGTTCCTGCGGTGCAGAAATTCGTTTCGGCCTTTAAGACAAAATACAATTCCGCGCCCAACGCGTTTGCGGCTCTCGGCTACGACAGCGTGTACATGCTGCGCGACGCGATCGTAAAAGCCGGAACCCTCGACGTCGCTTCCGTCCGTTCGGCTCTTGAGCAGACGGACGGCGATTACGTTACGGGGCATTTGACTTTCGATGCACGGCACAATCCCGTCAAGTCCGCGGTCATGCTCGAACTCGTGCGAAGCGATGGGAAATTGACGAGCGTGTATAAGACGACGGTCAATCCCTAAGGCTTTTTTTGTACGGCAAGAGGCGCCCCTTCCTTTGCGAAGCCGGCGCCTTTTTTTCATTTGTACGCAGTATGCAAATTATTAATGCAGGCAACCGTCCTGGAAATGCGTGCATATAAAAATAGTGTACAGACAGACAAAAAAGGCGGAACGCGAGGCAGCGGCAGTGCCGCCGAACCGCTCTGACCGATGGCAAGCAATCTTTTTGTTAAAAAAGATTGCGCAGTCCGATTCCGATTACGGTCAGCCGCGGTGAACGGCAGGGCTGCTGCCGGGAGAGCAGCCGATTTTTACATTGCACGCTATCTTTTAAAAGGCATAGTTTCCGGGACGGTTGCCATGAATTATTAATG
>NZ_AVQI01000040.1 GCF_000468115.1 Treponema socranskii subsp. socranskii VPI DR56BR1116 = ATCC 35536 | reverse complement strand
GTAGTAAATTATTAGCTACCCGCTCAAATCACGGGTGCGCTGTTTGACAGGTAGAGGGAAGGAAAGAAAGCAAGACGCATGCGGAGATATACAAGTCTCCCGAATTAAGCGAGAGCAAGCGGGGACAAACGAGACGGAATTAGCCCCGGAGCAATCCGGGAAAAATAATGATGGAGAGTTTGATCCTGGCTCAGAACGAACGCTGGCGGCGCGTCTTAACCATGCAAGTCGAGCGGCAGGCAGCAATGCCGAGAGCGGCGGACTGGTGAGTAACACGTGGATAACGTACCCCGATGTCCGGGACAGCCTGTAGAAATAGAGGGTAATACCGGATAGATCACTGTTTACGTGAGGTAGACAGCGGGAAAGGAGCTTCGGCTCCGCGACGGGATCGGTCTGCGGCCCATCAGCTGGACGGCGGGGTAAAGGCCCGCCGTGGCGAGGACGGGTATCCGGCCTGAGAGGGCGGACGGACACATTGGGACTGAGATACGGCCCAGACTCCTACGGGAGGCAGCAGGTAAGAATATTCCGCAATGGGGGGAACCCTGACGGAGCGACGCCGCGTGAACGAAGAAGGCCGGAAGGTTGTAAAGTTCTTTTCTGTCCGAGGAATAAGTTTTGGAGGAAATGCCGGGACGGTGACGGTAGGGCAGGAATAAGCACCGGCTAATTACGTGCCAGCAGCCGCGGTAACACGTAAGGTGCGAGCGTTGTTCGGAATTATTGGGCGTAAAGGGCATGCAGGCGGGTCGCCAAGCTTGGTAAGAAATACCGGGGCTCAACTCCGGAGCTATATTGAGAACTGGCGAGCTAGAGTTGCCGAAGGGTATCCGGAATTCCGCGTGAAGGGGTGAAATCTGTAGATATGCGGAAGAACACCGATGGCGAAGGCAGGATACCGGCGGACGACTGACGCTGAGGTGCGAAGGTGCGGGGAGCAAACAGGATTAGATACCCTGGTAGTCCGCACAGTCAACGATGTACACTGGGCGTGTGCGCAAGAGCGTGCGTGCCGAAGCAAACGCGATAAGTGTACCGCCTGGGGAGTATGCCCGCAAGGGTGAAACTCAAAGGAATTGACGGGGGCCCGCACAAGCGGTGGAGCATGTGGTTTAATTCGATGGTACGCGAGGAACCTTACCTGGGTTTGACATCAAGAGGGATCATATAGAGATATGTGAGCGTAGCAATACGGCTCTTGACAGGTGCTGCATGGCTGTCGTCAGCTCGTGCCGTGAGGTGTTGGGTTAAGTCCCGCAACGAGCGCAACCCCTACTGCCGGTTACTAACAGGTAGCGCTGAGGACTCAGGCGGAACTGCCTGCGACAAGCAGGAGGAAGGCGGGGACGACGTCAAGTCATCATGGCCCTTATGTCCAGGGCTACACACGTGCTACAATGGCCGCCACAGAGCGGGGCGAAGCCGAGAGGCGGAGCAGAACGCAGAAAAGCGGTCGTAGTCCGGATTGAAGTCTGAAACTCGACTTCATGAAGCTGGAATCGCTAGTAACCGCACATCAGCACGGCGCGGTGAATACGTTCCCGGGCCTTGTACACACCGCCCGTCACACCATCCGAGCAGGGGGTACCCGAAGCCGGCAGTCCAACCGCAAGGGGGACGCTGTCGAAGGTACGCTTTGTGAGGGGGGTGAAGTCGTAACAAGGTAGTCGTACCGGAAGGTGCGGCTGGATCACCTCCTTTTCCAAGGGAAGAGGGACGCGCAGTGTACGCGCGCAAACCGTATGCGTCGGAGGATACTGTCCGCACGAGAGTGTTTTCAGACGG
>NZ_AVQI01000039.1 GCF_000468115.1 Treponema socranskii subsp. socranskii VPI DR56BR1116 = ATCC 35536 | reverse complement strand
CGTTCCGTTTCGCTTTTTCGACAAGCGCATCGATCCGCTGTGTAAAACCGCTCGTCGCCTTCCTCTCGCAAAGATACTGCAGTAGCGCGCTCAATTCAGGTTCTTTTTCTTTACCCCAGTCACCGACATTATAAAACACCTTGACGCTTTTGTCATCAAGAAAAATACTGTCGTCAGCAGTACAGATATTGCGAAACTCGTACACCGGTAAGCCTTTGCCGAAAGGATCTTGCGTACAGATAAAGATGATATAGCTCTCTTTCAGTTCGGCATAGTTTTGTCCCCGCAGGAGATTGTCGACATCCATGAGGCTTTGGTAATAACGTGTGCATTTGGAAAGAAAAGGCGGGATCGACGTTTGTATTTCGATATCGAAGATACGGTCTGAATCGGAAACGTAGACGTCGAGGCGTATGCCCTTGCTTTTGTAAAACGGTGCGATCGTTTTTTGCAGCGAAGGATATTCGATATTGCCGACGTTGATATGCAGGAGCCGTTCGATGACACCTTTGCAGATCGATTTATTTTTCATAATTACACCGAACATAAAGTCGTCGGTAAAGGCGAGTTCTTCGACGGGTTTATGAGTATATTCCATTGGTACACCTTCGATTGTTGAGATAGTGCGGCAAACCGCTGCAATATATATCGTTTACAAAGCGATAAAATACGCGTTTTTTTAGGAAAATAAACGGAACTGCCCATCCTGCGTCACGGTCTCCGGTGAAATGCTATGTGCCGCAGTTTTCTGAGACCTGCAATCCGTGTGCAATGAGGGTGCCGTATTTCCTCACGTAAAAATCTAACCGAAATACCGCTGTCTTTTTTATTAAAACAGGTGTATACTGTTCTGAGAAAACGGGAGAAGCGTATGAAGTTTTTAGTCATATCCGATTTACACGGAAATATTTCGGCGCTCGAAAAACTCGACGGAGAGTTTAAAGCGGTCGATGCGGTTTTGTTCGGTGGAGATTTCGCTGCGTTTAAGCACTCGGAAACGGGGTTGCCCGCACTTGAAGCTTTGTGCAAAAAGCACGACGTCATCTTTTCCGTTATCGGAAACTGCGACGAACCGGATTTTTTACACGAAATCGAAAAAAAAGACATCAGCGTCGAAGGCGCGCTCGTCTACCACGACGGCATTTGCATCGCGGGAAGCGGCGGCGGCAGCAAGTTTACCGGTACGACGCCGAACGAACGAACGGAAGACGAACTCCTGTCGGATTTCGACGTCATCGAACGCGCTTCGGCAAAGAGCGGCGGCACGTGGAAAAATCTCATACTCATTTCCCACAATCCGCCGAAAGATACAAAGTGCGATGCGGTAAATCCGGCTTTGCACGCGGGCTCGCAAAAATTCCGCGAATTTATAGAACGGATAAAACCGCTCGCCGTTATTACCGGACATATTCACGAAGGGGCGGCGATCGATAAAATCGGAGCGACGACGGTGATCAACCCCGGTGCACTCCTCGACGGAAATTATGCCGTTATGGAAATCGCCGAAAACGACGGCGAGTGGAGCGTCGCAGACGCGGAACTTCGAAAGACGGAGCGATAGCGGCGATCCTGTGGAAACGAAAAATTAACAATTATTAAATTCGATTTCAGGTTCAATCAACATACTCCGGTGCGGTATGTGAGACAAGATCCCGCACGAAAAAACTCGAATTTTCCGATCATCTGCGTTATTCGCTCGATGCGATTCGGAAGCCCATGTAAGTATAGGATTCGTTCGGATCGAATGCGTAGCGATCGCCCGCGTTGATAAAGGGTGTGTATTCCGAAACGCTTCCGCCGCGGCTTACGCGCTTTGAACCGTATGCGGGGCCTGTATACCGTGCTCCCTTTTTTTGCTCCGTATAATCGGCAAACCAATCCCAGCAGAACTCGAGCACGTTGCCGCTCATATCGTATATGCCGCTTCCGTTTGCATTGCCCGATCCGGGAGCAGGCGGCGCTTCCGGCGTAAATACCGTGCCTGCCGTTCCGACGATCCGAGGAGCATCCGCATTGCTGCAGTCCCATGCGACAAGCGACGCGTCATCTCTCCCTTCACCCCCCGTTTCGCCGCTCGCCTTATCGCCTCGCTGCATGCCGCTTTTCGTTATACGGGCGGCGTACTCCCATTCGGCTTCCGTCGGCAGCCTATAGCCGTCGGCGTTCCAGTCGCATACGGACAGGTCGCACGAAGCGGTATCGGTCGAATCGCGCAGCACTTTTCCTTTATACGAATAGCACGGCGTTTTATTTTCGATTTCGCTGAGCGCATTGCACCACACGATCGCATCGTACCAATTTATCGCCGTAACCGGAAAATATTTATCTTCGTCCGTCGGCTCTCCGCCGCGTCTGCCTTCCGAGCCGCCCTGTCCGGGGTTTGCAAAAACATAGCCGCGCCCTTCCGCGTCTATACGCACGGCGTACCAAAGCGCGTATGTCGTTTCGAATTTATTGATTTTAAACGGCAAAACGGTACGTTCGGCCGTATAGGTTTGACTGTTTTCGCCGATGATGAAAGTATGGACGGCGTTTCCGTCGGTCGGCCGCGTCATATCGAGGCCGCCGAATGTATCGCTTCCGCCCTTCGCGCAGAGCGGAAATGCCGTACAAAAAATTACTGAAATCAGTACGATAGCATATTTTTTCATAAGTTCTCCAAAAGAAAACGCTCAAGCGATTTTTGCATCCCACCTCAGCGACGACGATATTTCGGACGGCGTTTTTTTATCATATCTTCTCGTTATTAAAATATAAAAAATTACGAAAGGTTTCAACGTAATTCGATTCGCCGAATGAACCTGCAGGCCGAGCGCGGATGCGGTGCCGATTATTTTTTTATCGACGTGCGATCGCGGAGCATGAGCGCCGTAAGAATCGTCGTTAAAATACAGCCGCCGGAAATGACGAACATGCCGACCCACCCGTTGCTTGAAAACGGCAGCGGTACGTTCATACCGAAAAAGCTCGTGATAAACGTCGGCACCATGAGCACGAGGTTGATGACGGTGAGGCGTTTCATACTGACGTTCAAATTGTTCGAAATGACCGACGTAAAAGTGTCCATAAGACCCGCGAGGATATTGTTGTAGGTTTCGGCCATACCGATCGCCTGCTTGTTGTCGATGTCGACATCGTCGAGCCAATCGTAATCGTCTTCGTCGAGATTTAATAATTTCGTTCTGCGAAGTTTTTGCAGCAAAAGCTGATTGCTTGTAAGAGATGTCGTAAAATATTCGAGAGACTTTTGCAAATTGAGAAGCTTGACGATTTCTTTGTTTTCGATCGGTCCCTGCAGTTCGCGCTGCATGGCGGTCGTCTGACGATTTATTTCTTTGAGATAACGCAAAAACGTCGTGTCGGCGCGGCTCATCAGTTTGATGATAAAAGCCGGAAAATCGTCGAGCGTGATCCCTTTTACCTGTCCCGACGCGATACCGCCGAGTATGTCGCAACTTGAAGAACAGATCGTGATGATCGTATTTCCTTCGATCACGATGCCGAGGGGAATCGTATAAAACGACACTTCCGCAGCCGCATCGTACACCGGCATCCGTATGATGACGAGCACGTACGAGTCTCCCTCTTCGATGCGCGAAAGTTCGTCGGGGTCGAGGATATCGACGATGTGGTCGTAGTCTATACCGCAGCTCGTTTCGAGAAGTGAAGCGTCGATGCTCGAAACGTTGCGGGCGTCGACCCACGTGCGGTTTTCGGTATTCAATCGTTTTCCGGGGACGCGGACGAATTGTCCGTTTTTTTGCTGCCAATAAGAAATCATCGCGGGTGAAATCTTAGCAGAAAAAAGCGCAAAGCGCAATGAACGAAAATGCGGCAATATAAAATATTGTCTTTTCGGGCGATGCTGTGGTATAGTAATATGAGGGTATAAAATTATTATGAATAGTTTTATTATCATCGTTAATGCATACGGTTACATAATAATTACGGCACATAAGCAAAAGACTCTATGACAATAAAAGAATTTGAGAATACATATTGGTACATGAGTGAACTCAAAGCATTGGCGAAATCGCTTAAAATACCTGTTGATTCAAAAATACGAAAAGATCAACTTGAGGCGTTGATTATTCAATTTTTGAAAACCGGAACGGCGAATAAAAAAAATAGTTATCGGAGTAAAAGCCGGAATAGAGACATATTGAATAATCATACTTATGTTGAAAATTTTAGCAACAAAAAAGAAACATGGGCATTCATACACAGTGAAATGGATAAACGAGTTCGGGGATTAAAACCGAAATCGGGTGCAAAATATTGGCTTAATCGCTGGATTGAAGATAAACTTTTCCATGGTGAGAAAATAACTTATGATGATGTTATTTGTGAATATACTCGGTTAAACCAAATTGAAGGAAGGCTTCCGCAAATTCCATCCTGTAAATTTAATAACTTTATAAGTAATTATCTGGCAAATGAAAAAAATGCAACAAGAGAAGACGCTTTGGAAGCATGGAATAAGCTAAAAGATATGAAAGCGAAAAAAGATTATATAACGTGGAAAAAGAATAAAAATACATAAAAAATTTCATCTAATACCCGCTTCAACGCTGACAAACGGTACTATGCCCGTTTACAGGTTAAGCGAATGTGACGGCTTACCGAACCGCTTGGGGGATTAAAAAATGGATGACAATATTGATGAAACAAATGTAAATGAAAAAAATATCGATTACAGTAAGTTTGAAGAATCTTTTTTCGAAAATGTCAGAAAAGGAAAAAAGTATCAGCATTTTCTAAATCTCAGTTCTCAATTAGATTGTATGCTTATTCGAAGTATTTTAGCTTCAATTAAAATTCCAACTTATGTTGAAGGTGAAAATATAAATAAAATTTATGGAGGTACTTCAACTTTTATAACTACTGTCTTTAAAATAAAGTTATACATTTTGATCGATGACTACGATGAGGCATTTATAGTTGTAAAAGACTATATTAAAAAGAAACTGGAATCCCTTTCTTCTCGAAAAGGGAAAGATACATATTTAAAGGCTTTTGGAATACTTTCTGCCCCTTATATAATTTCAAATTCCCAAGAAATACTCGGTATTTCAATTATGAGTAAAAAAACAATGGACGAAAAACCGAAAGAAAATATTTTTTTTCAAATTTTTAATGCTTTATTCGTGCGGAGAGTTTAATACCCCGACACTCTGCGCCGGGGTTGTTGATTCAAAAAAGAGTAGTTTGAATTTTAAGCGAAGAAAAACAGCTGTAGTATGATTCAGACTGTAAGGATGGTTTCGGTTCGGTGCCGCTTTCGTTTGCTCTTGCAAAAGATATCCCAATGCCAGTAAAACTCAGGTCCGGCAGTGGGTGTTTCCCCAAGCTCGCCGATGCGTAACAAAAAAACCGACGAGCAGGGACGGTATCATATCGATCCTTCGGTTATTCAGCGTACTCCACATGAAGCTGTTGATTTATTCCGGCTGATATTTGAAGGTAGCAAAGATGTTACTTTCTTTTTTTGTCATTTTAGACTGAAAATTGGTAATTTTTATGATATAATGAGGATGGGGCGAAAGGGGGTTAGGTTGATGCCTTTGGCGCTCAGAAGAGAAAGAAAATTTTTGTTCATACTGTGAAAAAATAAAATTCTATTCTAGTAAAGACAAAAAAACGACAGTTATTTTGACCGTGACCGCGAAAATAATAAGGAGATAAATTAAGATGAAGGTAAAAAAATCTTATAAACTAAATACAATTGTTTTTGCTTTGATATTAATTATTGTAAGCGCTATCTTATTATATATTACCTATAATTATATACAGGACCCAATTGCTATTGAAATATGCAAATCAATTGCTTATTCTATAATTACTGCTGCTTTGTTCACAATTATAAAAAGAAATCATTTTGAGGAAACATTGCGAACCTTGCTTGAGAAAAATCTTCCTTTTTTAGATAGACTTGAAAAAAAAGGATTAGAAGGTTTTGAATCAGGTTTTCCACTAAAAAACGATATTTATGAAAAGAATTTTATCGAAAGCGAAATCGTTACAGTAATAATGAATGATAGTAAAAGATTTTTTGCTAATAATGTTGAATTATTCAGAAAAAGATTTAATCAAAGTTATAAAACGACAAGATTTATTTTATTGGATCCTGATGCAACGGACTCAATTTCTGTGTTAACAAGGAAAAATGATCATGAAGGAGATTATTACATAAATAAAATTAATGAATTTATTAAGGAACTGAAGAAAGAGTCTATAAATAGGGATCATAAATTAGAAATTTACACACAAAATTTATATACAACTATGGCCGTTATTTTAATGGATGATTATGCAATGATAAGTTTATACAGAATATCACCGGGACAAGACGAGGTTCCCCATTTAGTATTTAAAAAAAACGAATATGATAATTGTGAGTATGAAAAAATAAGAAAGGATGTCGAACGATTATTGAAACATGGAAAAATTCGATAATTTAAAAAGTGTTATGAATAACTATAGTTTTTCATAACAAGAAAATGCCAACACCCGCTTCAACCTGACATTGCGGACGAACCGCAAATGCAGGTTAGACGGATGCCTTACGGCACGATAAACTGTAACTTTGAAAAATGGTGTATATTTTTATAAATTAAAGCTTAAAACCCAAATTAATAGCTTGGTTTTTTGAATAAAGTTTATTATTATAATGGCTATTTGAGTAAGGAAAAACAAACTTTTATCTAAGTGTTTTTTAACTTGTTAAGGGGATATAAATGAGAAAAATGATTAGAATTTGTGTTATATTTTTAAGTTGTATTATACTACCTGGCATTATTGGAGGTCTTACTAATTTAATAAATTCTATTGTAAGTCCGGACTACTTTATTAAAATAATGCATTGGGAAAGTAT
Organism: Treponema socranskii subsp. socranskii VPI DR56BR1116 = ATCC 35536; assembly: GCF_000468115.1. GTDB lineage: Bacteria > Spirochaetota > Spirochaetia > Treponematales > Treponemataceae > Treponema_D > Treponema_D socranskii. Next base: position 8,856 of record NZ_AVQI01000039.1, on the reverse strand, counting down.
AAAAAATATTATACAAACAGCGATAGCTCAAGGTATATATCAAGGAATAATACAGGGAATGTTTTTTTCATTAGTATTTTCTTGTGTTTATATTATTTCAAACAAAGCAGAATTAGCTGTTGTTTCAAGCATAAAATGGATTTTATTTATGGGTCTTATAACAATCGCACTTTGGGTGCTAGGTGGAATTATTGCGATATTATTATCAGTTCTCAGTCCTGAATTTTATAAAAAAACATTTATTGGAGTTCCGGATGAATTTGGAGCAATGATACGCTATGCATGGGTAGGAGGCTCAATTTGGGGCGTTTCTTTTGGTGGAATATTAGTAATGATAATCGGTACAATAATGTTTAGAAATAATTATAAACAGATTAAAGATAAAAAATATTAAAAATCGTCTAACACCCGCTTCAACACCGGCAAACGGGACTATGCCCGTTTACAGCTTAGGCGAATGTTATACGTACAGCGTACTGCGCTGGAAGGAATAAAATGAAAAGTAAAGAAGTAATAATTGAACAGCAGAAAGATTTTATTCAGGATATAAAAAACAAAACTTCAGAATTTATAAATTCAGTGGATAAAGCAGAAATCGAAGCTATTCTTCTTTCCGGAAGTGTTTCCCGTGGTGATTTTTTTCCTGCAAAAAAAGAAAACGGTGAATATAATGGAATGGTCGATTTAATCGTAATGCGCAAAAAGGGAAGTAATATAAAAGCAGAAGATATTTTCGGTCCAGACCAGGATCCACCAATTCCATATCATTGTGTAAAAATTGATAATGTCTGGTTTGCCGTTTTATTTACAGATTTTATAGACACAAACAAATTTTCGCAGTATGAAGAACCAAGGAAATTTTCTGTATTGGAATCTCAGATTTTGTATGATCATAATAATTCCTATAAAAATGAACTTGGAAAAATAAATCAGTTTATAATAAAAGAGGAATTAAAAAATAATCTGAATAATTCATTGGGCTACATTCATTATCTCATTTCTGATTATAAAAAAGACCGCTGGTATCGCCGTGATGCATTTATTCAACTACATGAAAATCTGAATACTGCAATACGTGCCGGAATCCGTTCTTTGTTTTATTTGAATGGTTTTTATTCTCCTGCAGAAGATCGGGCAATTTATTATTCGCACAGTTTGCAAAAGTTGCCTAAAAATTATTCAGAGTTGATTTTACAGGTTTGTAATCAAAATACAGATTCAGAAGAAGATTATTTCAGACGGGAAAAACTCTTCATGGGAAAAATAGTAGGATTTATAGAAATTGCTAAAGGCTGTTAATTATCGGAATTGTTGTGGAAAATATTGTATTGAATATTTGGATTGAAATGAAGAAAGGCGTAAAAGTCCGACTAACATCTAAAAATTTATATAATTCTGATGAAAAATATATTTTGATTATGGAAATAGCTGAAAATGGAAATATCAGATGTATAAACTTAATTGTAAAAGGTCGGAAAGTATTTGATGCTTCTGAAAAATGCGTAGATTTTGGTGATGCCTATCCTACAGTAACGGAGTATGGTAAAATTATGATTACTAAGCAATTTATAAATGCTTGGTTAGAATAAACGTATAACACAGTTTTCAAAGCCGACAAAACCTTTGTCACGGAAACTTGCGGTTACAAGTTCCGCGCCAACCCTGCGGCACGTTTTTGTGGTTTAAAACAATTGTTAGGTTGACAAGATTTAATACAATAAGGAATACGCAATTGAGCAAAATTATAATAGCTTTACTACAATTAATGCCGGGAAACTCTCTTGTTGAAAATATGCATATCGGTATAGCAGCTTGTCGCAAGGCAAAAAATATGGGGGCAGATATAGCATTATTTCCTGAAATGTGGAGTATCGGTTACGAAATACCTGAAACTGTAAATGAATTAAAGACTAAAGCAATTAATAAAAATGATACGTTTATACGTTCATTCTCGGATTTAGCGAAAGAATTACAAATGGCTATCGGCATAACATTTCTTGAAAAGTATGAGCCGTTACCAAGAAACAGTATATGTCTGTTTGATAGATTTGGAAAAGAACTATATACCTATGCAAAAGTACATACATGTTCTTTTGGAAATGAAAAAGCTTTAATGCCCGGTAATGACTTTTATGTATCTGCATTAGATACAGAGCATGGTTGTGTAAAAATAGGTTCAATGATTTGTTATGATAGAGAATTTCCTGAGAGTGCACGAATACTCATGCTCAAAGGTGCAGAAATAATACTTGTTCCGAATGCATGTCCAATGGAAATTAATAGAATTTCACAATTAAGAGCAAGAGCATTTGAAAATATGGTTGGCGTTGCAACTGTTAATTATCCAAAAGGAAAACCTGATTGTAATGGTCATTCTACAGCATTTGACGGTATTGCCTATAATATTGATGAACCATATTCGCGAGATACATTAATAATAGAAGCCGGGGAAGAAGAAGGAATATATATGGCAACTTTTGATATAGAGGAATTAAGAAAGTATAGAAGTAGAGAAGTTCACGGCAACGCATACCGGCAGCCGACAAAATATAAGATTTTATTATCGGAAGAGAAACAAGAGCCGTTTATCCGTAAAGATTATAGAAAGTCAGCAAACTAACACCCGCTTTAGCGCTGACATTGCGGACAAGCCTTGTTGCAGGTTAAGCGGATGTTACATGGATGGTTGCCCTATGTGACAAACGTTTTTCATAAAAACGCAAGAACTTTATTCGTATCTGCACAAAAGAGTAAAAATTTGATATAGTAACTATCATGGGTGGATTACCAGCATTAAAACTTGAAGATATGAAAACTCTTTTTGACTATCAAAACTATACTTTTGGATTAAAGCCAGAGTTTATTTTTGATAATGGTGCTATTTTTAATGAAGATTGTATTGATTTCTTAAAAAAAATTAAAACAAACAGCATAAATACTGTTTTTGCAGATCCTCCTTATAACATAAAAAAAGCTTCATGGGATAATTTAGGAACTATTGACGAATATGTTGCTTGGTCTATATCTTGGATAAGAGAAGCTTCTAGAGTTTTAAAGGAAAATGGAACACTCTATATTTGTGGATTTACAGAAATTCTTGCTGATTTAAAACGTCCTGCCTTAGAATACTTTTATAAATGTAAATGGCTTATTTGGTGTTATGATAACAAAGCAAATTTAAGCAATGATTGGGGGCATAGCCACGAAAGCATTTTATGTTTAAGAAAATCAAAAGATTTTACATTTAACATTGACTCAATAAGAATTCCATATAATAAGCATACATTAAAATATCCAGAAAGAAACCAAAATGGAAAAAACAGTCAATACGGCGGAAGAGAGTGTAATAAAATTTGGACACCAAATCCTAACGGAGCAAAACCCAAAGATGTAATAAATATCCCTACCACTTGTAATGGAATGGAAGAAAAAACCAAACATCCTACTCAAAAACCAGAAGCCTTATTAAGGAAGCTTTTATTAGCGTCAACAAATGAAAATGAAATTATCGTTGATCCTTTTTCCGGATCCGGAACAACAGCCGTTGTTTCAATTGAATTGAATAGGAAATTTTTAGTCAGTGATAATTGTTCTGAATACAACAAAATAGCAAATAAACGTCTTCATAATTTGGAACATAAAACAATTAATGAATGGATTTTATTTGATAAAAAGACCGAAGAAAGGAGAAAAAGTATAAAATGACCTTATATAGTTTGCTCGAAAAAGTAGAAAACGATACAACTATGAAAGGTTTAACATGGTTTCTAGATATTGCAGATGAATATTTAAATTTTACAAATTTCGGGGAAGCTTTTACCCCTAATATTCAGGCAGATATTGTTTCTCAAAATGAAAGTAATTATCACTTTATTCAGTATAAAGATGACGGACATCATTGTGTTACAAGACCAATAAATTCAGATATTTTTCTAAAAGCAAAAGAATTTTCAACTGCCCGTAAGATATTTGAATATTCTCTACCCAACATAAAAGAAATCAAATATGATACTGATGCACGAAAAATAATAAATCAAATAATTTACACCTGTCAGCAATGTATTGGGTGTACATTAGATGCTCTAAACAATTCAAATAAAGCAAAAAAGAAAAATGGAAGCTATTTTGAAATTCTTATAAGAAACACAGTAAAAGCTTGTGGGATAAATATTGATGATAAAGACGAAGTTGTTTTATTACCGGATAGTAAAGAAACAATGAAATTTGAACATGATATTATACTGCTTAATTCTGAAAACGAAGAAAAAGCTATTGGTCAACTTAAAACATCTTCAAAAGACAGAATCGATAAAATTTTCTTAGATAAATATATGTATAATAAAATCAAAGAAGTAGATATTCCTCATTTTGCTATCTTTCTAAATGATGTACAGAGAAAAGAAAATAAAAACAAAGCCCTATATGGAGTTAATTCCACTTTCTTACCGGGACATTTCAAGGCATATACAGTTGCTTTAAATCCATTAGATGGAGTTTATTATTTAGATTTACGTCCGGCAATTACAAAAGACGCATTTTTAAATGAACAAATAAGAACCTTTGATAATTTTCTTGTAGAAGATATGTGGAAATTTATAAAATAAACTCACCTAACACCCGCTTCAGTCTGACATTGCTTTTGACAATGCATGTTAAGCGGCAGTTAGGTAGACACCATCGAGCAATAAGATAAAAGAAGGAGAAATAATTGTGGAAAGGAAAAAGAAAGAAATAAATTCAAGATGATAAATAAAGCCCCCCGCTTCGTAGCCGACAAACGGGACCGAGTCCGTTTACAGGTTAAGCGTTAGTTAGACGGACGCCCGCACAACGGCGCAAGGAAAGTAAACAATGAAAAAAATATTTTGTATATTATTTTTATTCTCAGCTATAGTAAGTTCAATTTTTGCAGATAAAAATCGTTTTTATGAAAATGGAAAAGTAATTGATACTATGAATGGAAAAGTGATAAAGCCGAATACGGGTGGGCTTTTGGCGGTTATCTGTCATCAAAACAGCCTGATTTTGTCCCTCCAAAAAATGCAGCTGAATTACAACAGTATTTATCATCTGTGGAATATTGGGATGAATATGAAAATAATAAAACAAACTATTATGTATTTAATTTTGATCTTCTGAACGGAAGATCCTGGCACGGTGGTGAAGATTCTGATATAGGCGAAGGTGGTAATTGGAAGACTCTTTCAAAAAATAAAGTTTACTTTCATACAAGTTATGTTATGGAATATGAGGAAGACAGTTCTTGGGAACTGGTTTTTAAGTTTGAAAAAGATGGTTCATTTAATTTATTCTTCCGGAAAAAGTATCAATTATTGTTACCCAGGATTTAGCAAAAAAAACTGGTCGCTATATTCTGTTACAAGTAAAGGAAATTACATAACTTATTATGCCGGAATTAAAGATTGGAGTCCTTATAATGTTAGATCGATCGAAGAAATAATTATGGAAGCTATAAGCTGGGGAATATCAGCAGATGGAACTTCTTACGAGAAAAATTATCATAAATATTGGAATCCAATAATGGAAGAACATCAGAAAAAAGCCGATGCTATGAAATAAGTATATGATAGCTTTTTTTTCGGCTCATCAAACGTTTCCGACAATCTTTCCCTGCCCATGTTTTTTTTACTTGAATCCGCCTTTTTTACCGCTCTCCTAAGAACCGCTTCCTGCCGGCATATCATAAAAATATAAAAAATTGTGCAAAAAACTTCCGCTTTTTGACACTCTGCGACGATTTATACTGTGATGAAAACGGACACCAGTATACGCGCGGCGGATATTGCCGCGTGCACCGATTTACATGCGGACGGAATGCTCTGTGCGATTTTACGACAGGCGCGTGTACTTTCCGCCGAAGAAATCGTTATCGGAAAAGCGGCCGTCACATTTAAAACGCACGGAGCGTTCTGTGAAAAGATGACTCTGCAGCCGCCTTTCGCGCGGCGCCTCGCCGACCATATAGCGTCCCTTGCGCATTTGGACGGAAGGACAAAATTGTGCGGCAGATTTATCCGCCGCGGTGTACATCCCTTTTTGCTATATACCGTCGTCGTACAGGGCGGTATCGTGCTTCGCATACCTGTTTGTCCGCGTGTTCTGCCGCCGCTTGAAGGGCTCGGCTTGTGCAGCGCACAGATAGAAGCGCTTCGAAAATTGAGCGCACAGCGAAGCGGTCTTATAATTTTCTGTTTGCCGGATGAACGCCGTATTTCGACGGCTGCAGTATCGATCTTTTCCGATATGCGGCGAACGGGAAAAGCGTTCTGCGTAAAACCGCCGTGCATACTGCACTTACACAGCGAAGAGAGCGTGAATACGGCGATCGAAACGGCGCGTACGGATACTCTTGTTTTCGCGTTGCTTGCCGCATCCGATGTCACGTCCGCTTTTATGCAGCTGAAAAAATATCGCGCTTCTTCCGGCGATATCGCGGGGCTTTTACGTTGTATTATCGCACACGAGCTTTTGTACGACGGAAGCGATATTCATTTGCTTTTCGACATTGCATTTCCGGCATGTCCGCTTAAAATAATATCAAACGGCGGATCGCCCGCTCCCGATACGGACGATTCGTTTACGCATTGTACGAATGTCGCCGCCGAAATACTTAAATCGCTGAAAAGGCATTCGCGTCTGCCGCGTACGGTAAAACCGGCCGTATCGGGTGAATCGATTGTAGCGTGCGGAAAGAAATTCATGCACGAGGCGGCAAGATGAAAAACAAATCGATAATCGGAACGGAAAGCGTAGCTGCGGCCGAAAAAACCGGATCGAAAAACGGATGCAGCGTGAAGGAAACCGACGGACTTCACGTTTTTGCAAAATTGAAATTCGCGTTCGCTGCGATGTGCGTTCTTTGCTTTGCACTTCCGCTCTATGCGCACACTCCGTACCGCATAAAGGGCGAAGTGTCCGTCGGTACGGATACGGCGTTTTACGAATATACGGGCATTGTGCTGACGTTTTACAATACAAGCAGACGCACGGTACGAAAATTTTTTGTCGTCGTCTTTTTAAGCGGAAGCGACGAAATGATTTCATTTTCGAACGAAAACCGTATCGTTTTCGAATGCGATGAAAACGTCGCTCCCCGTACTGCAGTACGGACGGAGTTCGGCCTCGACGACTATATTTCAGAAATGCAGGATGAAACGTATCACATCGATTTTTTATACGTGAGCAAAATAGAATACGACGGCGGCGGCGTTTGGGAAGATCCCTACGGTGTACATGCCGTAAGGCGCTAGGACATCTCGAAAAGCTCGCTTTTAGCGATTTCTTCAAGATTTCGATGAGTTGTAACTCGCCGTATTATCGCGAGTTACAACATCACATTTTCAAAGTTGCCTCTAAAAACTGCAGTTTTTAGAGGTTCCTACCAGTTTATTGTTTACCGCGCGTCTGCGACAACCGTATCGCCTGCGAGCTTGCCGAATACGACCGTATCCACGACGGCGTTTCCGCCCAAGCGGTTCGCACCGTGTATGCCTCCGGTGATTTCACCTGCAGCATACAAACCGGGAATAACTTTACCGTTCGTGCCGATAACGTGTCCGCTCGTGTCGATCGTAACGCCGCCCATCGTGTGGTGAACGCAGGCTTGTCTCGGAGTTGCAACCCACGGACCCTTCGTCAGCTTCGTCGAATAGAGCGTTCTGCCGAATTCGTCGCGGCCGGATTCAACGCTCGCATTGAACGTGTCGATCGTCGCTTGGAGCGTCGCAACATTCATACCGAGTTTTCCGGCGAGTTCTTCGAGCGTGTCGCCCTTGTAGATATAACCGTTCGATTCGAGATAGTCGAACGTAAAGCCGTCCGCGCTTCTCCAATCGGGATCTTTGATGTCTTTGTATTTGTCGCCGTCGCCGGATTCGAGCATGTAGAACACTTTATCGGGCTGTGCAAAAACCGCAAGACAGATATTGTCACGGCGGCCGCCTTCGTTCGTAAAGCGTTTGCCTTCTTTATTGATAAAGATAATCTGATCGGTGCCGTTGACGTCTCTCGGCGGATACTTCGTCAGCTGTCCGTCTTTTAAGTTGCCGAGATACAAAAGCTGGAGTTGTTCCATATCGGTGAGTGAAGCGCCGGCTGCGACCGCCATTTCGATACCGTCTCCCTGAGAGCACGAAAAGCGGTTCGTCGTCGCGACTTTGCTCAAGTCCTGCCATTTACCCGACGTATTGTACTTTTGCACCATCGCACCGTTTGCGGCAAAACCGCCGGTTGCGAGAATGACGCCGACCTTTGCCGAAAGGGTAAACTCGTTGCCGTTGCGGTCGACGCACACGACGCCGGTAACTCTGTCGCCGTCTTTTACGAGCGATTTACCCGTCGTTTCAACCATGATGGTAACATTATTCATCTTGGCGATGTTTTCAACATAGGTCGAAATAAAGCCCGTTCCCATCTTCATCGTACTGGTGTGCGTGCGCTCCCAAAGAGAACCCGCTCCCTGGCTGATGACGTCGGAAAAGCTCATGCCCAAATCGTCGATCCAGTTAAGCCCGTCGTATGCGTTGTAGCACAACACTTTGACGAGATTCAAATTACCGACCTTATCGCCGCCGTTCCATGTCTGCAGTGCAAACCATTCTTTCGAATCGAAGAGGTCGGTTCTGCCGCTCGCCTTATACGCGTTCCACTGCGAGCGCACCTGCGCTTGAAGCGCGGCGTGTTCACCGCTTTTCGGTGCTTCGGCGAGGGCCGCTTCGATCGTGCGTTTTACCGCATCGCCCATCGTCACTTTTTTCTGCAGCGCTTCATCGGGCGTATTGTAGATGGCACCGCACACGAGCGTGTCGCCGCCCACTTCACCGTTCTTTTCTACGA
>NZ_AVQI01000038.1 GCF_000468115.1 Treponema socranskii subsp. socranskii VPI DR56BR1116 = ATCC 35536 | reverse complement strand
TCTGTGTATTCCGTATTCGCCGTTCCGGTTTTGACATACTCTAAAAAGCCTTTGAGTTCTTTACCTTCGGCTTTTCCAAAAGCTTCTGCATTTATTATAACCTTTTTTGTCCCGTCGCGTAAGGGTGTTTGCCCGTCTTCGATACAAATATTTTCAAACGTGTAAAGCGGCTTGTTTTTTCCGATAGCATCGAATAAACACATAAAGAGGATATAACTGTCGTTTAATGTTTTGTAGTGAACACCCTTGTCCAAGAATGCGATGTCAAGCGCCGCCTGATAATATCTCATGCGTTTCGGGATATTGTGTTCGTTGCTTACCTGCATCTCAATGTCGTACGATTTTCCCGCCTCGTCTTTTACGAGCAGGTCGAGCCGCACCGATTTTGCTTCAATGCCGGCTGCTACAGTGTTTTGCGGCGACAGGCAGGCAATCTTCCCGATTTTATCTGACAAGATCATTTCGAGAAACTCTTTACAAATGCCTTTATCCTGCATAACCTTGCAAAACATAAAGTCATCAGCGATGGTTAAGTCGTCAAAGCTTTTTCTCATACAGGTCTCCCCGCAAAATATTCACTATATATATCGCGGAGATGTTGCAATTTCGGAGTTTTTTGAAGCAATTTTGGAAGATATCTGCCGATGCCGCCGTACGCCGCTATGAGCAAACGGTAAGACGCTTATCGTATCAACGGGTAATGTGTAGTTAGCTAATCGATTCCACCTCTTCTTGGGTGAGACCGGTCATCTTCTCTATAAATGGAATTTCGCAATTTGCCTGTTTCATCAGCCGTGCCGTTTCAAGTGCTTTTTGACGGGCACCTTCAGCAAGACCGAGGGATTTACCCTGTTGTATACCTTGCCGCAAACCTTGTTGTATACCCTGTTGTATGCCTTCTT
>NZ_AVQI01000037.1 GCF_000468115.1 Treponema socranskii subsp. socranskii VPI DR56BR1116 = ATCC 35536 | reverse complement strand
TGGGAGACACTCGCAAATCCTGCGCGGGGAACTTCGCACTTCGTGCTCGTTGCAAGTCGCGCACTGCTCGGATTTGCTCGTTCTTCCCTAAATATTTTTTTTTCATTACACTGCGTTTATGAATTATATTGCGCAAGGGCTGCCGAAAGCGGGCGATACGGTTGTCGTCGGGCTTTCGGGCGGAGTCGATTCGACGGTTACGGCGCTGCTCCTCAAACAGCGGGGCTGCAATGTCATCGGCGTGACGATGTCCTTAGGAAAGGGTAATTTGCTCGAACTTTCCGGCGGTAAAAAATCGCGTCCTTCGTGTTACGGTATCGATAAATCGGAAGATATAGCGGAGTGTGAAAAATTCTGCAATGAAAACGGCATCCCTTATCGCGTCATCGACGTTAAAGACGAATATCAAAAACAAGTGATCGATTATTTCAAATCGGAGTACCGCGCAGGCAGAACGCCGAATCCGTGCATCCGCTGCAATCGTTTTATTAAATTCGGTGCGCTGCTTGAAGGCGTGCAAAAGCAGGGCATCGCCTACGATTATTTTTGTACCGGTCACTATGCGCGTATCGTGCGGCCGGATGCGGGGCTTTGGCACACCGATGCGAAACCCGCGATGATAGCGACGGCTCTCGACAGCGTAAAAGATCAAACGTATTTTTTGTATCGGATTCCGTCAGCGACGCTCGAACGCGTGCGCTTTCCGCTCGCGGAGATCGGAAAAAAAGACGTGTTCCGTATTGCGAAGGAAAATCGCCTCGCTGCTTCGGAAAAAGCCGAAAGCCAAGATTTTATCTCGCCCGAATATTTCGATGCTCTGTTTTCCGATAAAGAATCGCTTCCGGGCGATATCATCGATCTCGACGGGCGCGTGCTCGGCCGTCACCGCGGCATCGAACACTATACGATAGGGCAGAGGAGGGGGCTCGGCGTATCGTCGGGGAAACCGCTGTACGTTCATTCGATCGATGCAAAAAACAATCTCGTTATCCTTTCGGGAAGCGAAGATTTGGATGCGCGCTCTCTCATCGCCGACGACTTCGTGTGGCCGGGTGATGTCGTGCCGGATGCTCCGTTCGATGCGCTCGTAAAAATCCGCTTCGCTTCCCGTCCGATACGGGCTCGCGTTGAACCCTATGCGGCGCAAACGGGGGAGTCGTTTGCCGGAAAGCCGTACCGTATTTCGTTCGCGGAGAACGCGCACGCCGCAGCGCCGGGTCAGTCCACCGTGCTCTACATCGACGGCGTTATCGCAGGCGGCGGCATTATCCGCAGAGCCGACAAAGATGTGTGAGGGATCGAATTCGGTTTGAAATTGATATTTAACCTATTGACAAAGTAGGAAATAATTTGTACAGTCGCCATGACTGAACTTAGGAGACAATACTATGAAAAAGAGTATTTTAGCGATTGCAGCGGCCGCCGCAGTATCGGTCGGCTGCTCGAAAAAATCGGAATCGAAAGTGCTGACGGTCGGCGCAACGCCCGAACCGCACGCGGCGATCCTCAATCTGCTCGTCGACGATCTTGCAAAAGAAGGTATTACGCTGAAAGTACAGGAATTCACCGATTACGTCGTGCCGAACGAAGCGGTCGAATCGGGGCAGATCGATGCGAATTATTTTCAGCATCTTCCGTACATGGAGTCGTTCAATAAAGAACGCGGCTTTCATCTCGTAAGCGTTGCGGGCATCCACATCGAACCGCTTGCGCTGTATTCGCATAAAGTAAAAAGTGCGGACGATCTGCAAAACGGAGCGGTGATCGCGATTCCGAACGATCCGACAAACGAAGGCCGCGCGCTGCTTTTGCTGCAGTCGAAAGGTTTGATCAAACTCGACGATAAAGCCGGTCTCACCGCCGTTCCCGCCGACATCATCGAAAACCGCTTGAATCTCAAATTCCGCGAAATAGAAGCGGCATCCCTTCCGCGCACGCTCGACGACGTCGACGCCGCGGTTATCAACGGAAATTACGCGCTTCCCGCGGGACTTACCGCTTCGAAAGACGGACTCCTCGTCGAAGGCGCGGACTCGCCCTATGTCAATATACTCTGCGTCAAAGACGGCTTACAAAACGACGAACGCATTAAAGCGCTTGTCAAAGCGATGACGAGCCAAAAGGTAAAAGATTACATAGCCGAACATTATCCGAACGGCGAAGTTATTGCGGTATTTTAATAAATCGTCAGAGAATACGATGTCGCCGTTACTGCACCCAAGATGTCGGTGAGGGCGATGCCGAGCGTATTTTTCCCCGGCGTCAACGTCGCTTCTCCCAAAAGCTGCAGACGCTCGTCGGGGTAGAGCGCTTCTTTCGGATAATTTTTTCGCCCTACGGCATAGACGGAGACCCCGTTTTGGATGAGCTGGTCGTAAGATATTTCGTCGGCGACGATGCCGTTTACGACGACGCGCGTCTTATACGGAATCGCGACACTTTGCCGTTGGCGGTACACGCGATATAATCCCGCAGGCAGCGTTCTCTGTACGAGCAAATCGTAACGCATACCCTTGTTTTCGAGCGTAATGCCGGTGAGGGAAAGCGCGAGTTCTTTGCCGATTCTCGGCATGAGGACGCGCGGATTTACGGCATTGCCGTTCGCCGTGTCGATCGTTTGAAATTCGAGGCTTGAGCGCCCCTGCTGCCAGCCTGCGTTTCCGCTTGAACCGAAAACGGTTCCCGTTGTCGCCTTTTCCGATGTGTAGAGAGAGGGAGGGATCGTTTCCTTGTCAATATTTCCGTACACCGTTATGAGGTCGTCGTCGTGTGCAAGTATGACGGCGTTTCCGAGCGTCGACGGGAAAAATACCGAATCGTCGTCGTATTCGTTTATGACAGCGACGACGTATCCGTTGTCGGCGGCTTTTATGTCCGACGCGTCGGCGAAGACGAGAGAAGTGCTGATTATGCCGCCGCGGAGCTGGCCGAAATACGAATAAAACGTATCCGACATCACTTCGTTCTGCGGCCAGTCGAACGCCGTAAGCGGCAAAGCTGCAAGGAACAGTGCCGCAAGCAACGGTACAACAAACATCGATTTTCGTTTCATAGTTTTCCCGTTAATTTTTTGCAATCCGTATTCGCGAAACGGACGAATCTTTTCCGACAAAGAGATTGTCGCCGTCCGTACGGATAAACGCGGTTTCGGCGTCAAATGAAAAGGATCCGTTCATTGTGTCGAATTTTTCAATTATGTATACCGTATACTTCGCATCGTCCTTTGTCAGCACGAACACGAGATCGCCCGATTCTTGAAGGGAAATCGCCTGTCCGCGAATCGCAAGGTGAGAAGCTTTGCCGCCCTTCGTATCGACGATGCCGAGCGTGTCTTTATAATTGTACCACACGACCGAGCCGTCTTTGCTGAACTGCACGAGGCGTTGGAGAGGGCTGCTTTGCGCGATGTATTCGTGAAAGACGATTTTCGTCTGCGCATCGTATTTTTTCATCAACACGAAGCGTTGCCGGTTTTGTCCCGAAATCAAAGCGATCATCGAGCCGTCGGAAGAAAGGGCGGCGCCGAGAATTACTTGATAGTCGCTCCCGCCGGGAGAAAATTTTTGAATCATCGTTCCGTCGGCGAAAAATTGCCTCACCGTTCCGTCGGCAAATCCCGCAACGCAGCCGGAAGACGACGAATCGAAAGCGGTGATCGGAACCGTGCCGTTGTATTCCCACATACGCTTTCCGTCGGAATTGCACTCGACGAACGAAGCACCGCCGGCTAAAAAGACAAAGATGCGGTCTTCGTCGAAGAGCGGAAAACCGCTTTCGTTTATCGTACCGGCTTTTTCTCCGTCCGGCTTAAAAAAATCGATCGATGAACCGTAGGTATTGTACGGGGCATAATACCGTTCGGAAATTGCGGCTTTAAACGGAAACGTTTCAACCGACAAAAGCGTGCCGCTTTCGGTAAAATAGCCCATCGTCTGTCCGAGCTTAAAATACAGAGGCTTTTCGCCTGAGGCGTCCGCTTTTTGCATCTGCGCGTTTAATTCGAGTTTCCATTGCGGTATAAACTGATGTTCTCTACCGATCGGCTGTGCAGCTAAAATAATATATACGATACTGAAAGCGATGCCCAAAAAGACATAAAAAGCGACGCCTTTTTTATGTTTCATGATGGAAAATATGCTATAATAATACGGAAAACAAGTCAATGACTTGATGCGTAGTTTTATTGGAGGCTTTATGACAATCGATGACGAACAGCTGCACTCTCTTTTTGAAAAAGCGCTCGAAGCTTCAAAGTATGCATACATTCCCTATTCGCATTTTCCCGTCGGAGCCGCCCTGCTCACGGAAAACGGAAAAATTTTTACCGGAGCAAATATCGAAAACCGATCTTTCGGGCTTACGAACTGCGCCGAGCGCAGCGCTATTTTTACCGCCGCTTCTCAAGGCGTGCGCGCTTTTATCGCGATCGCAATTGCGACGCCCGCATCCGATTATCCGGTCGGCCCCTGCGGCGCGTGCCGGCAAGTGCTCAGCGAATTCGCGCCGGATGAAACGCCCGTCGTATTCGGCCCGGACTGGAAGCGCTGCGTCAAAACGACGCTCGGCGTGCTGTATCCTTACGACAGTTTGCACGAACTCGCGTCGAACGGCGGTGGCAGCTGAAACCCGCAGTTTCGGAGATGGTGTAATATAAAACAATGCTGTTTTTATGAAAACGATGTAAAATATTGACAAGATATCGCAAATAGTACAGAATTATTTAACTATGGAAGACACAATCCTCACCATCGAAGAAGTTGCAAATTACCTCCGCGTTTCCGACCGTACCGTCTACGATTGGGCGCAGCGCGGTGAAATCCCCGCAGGCAAGATCGGAACCGTGTGGCGATTTAAAAAATCGGAAGTCGAAAAGTGGGTCAACGAGCGCCTCTCTTCTGCTTCGATCGGACGTATGACAGATGATGTCGTGCAGGTAAAAAACATACTCGCGCCGAACCGCATCATTTTTATTTCGCAAGCTTCACGGCACGACGCGCTCGTCGAACTGGCGACTGCGCTTTCGAGCGCGCCGCAAGTAAAGCATTCCGACGAACTTATTTCCGAAATCTTAAAGCGGGAAGAGCTTATGTCTACGGCGATCGGGCGCGGCATCGCAATCCCGCACGTGCGCCTTTCGTCCGTCACCGATTTGGTTATGGCGGTCGGCGTGTGCAAAACGCCCGTCACTGATTTCCAACCCATTGACGATATACCCGTTTCCCTTTTGTTTATGATAGCAGCGGCGTACAATCAGCATTCGTACTATTTGCAGACGCTTTCGTATTTTTCGGCAAAGCTCAAAAAAAAGGAGCTCCGCGACAGCCTCTTAAACGCCGCGACGACCGACGACGTATATAAATTATTAATCGAAGCGTAAGCGCGATTGGCGATTTACGGGAGCTCCACTGCAATCCATTTTTTCGCATCGCTGAAATCCGAAGCGATTAAACCGAGGGACACGTGAGCCGTCGTCTCTCCGAGTAAAAAATCTTTTCCGCCCGAGCTCATGCGCGCATTTTCTTTCGGAGATACGGACGGAACGAGGGCGCCGAAAAGAGCGTGGCTGTAATCGCGCGATACGAAAAGCGCACACTTCGTTCCCGCGTTTTCCAGGAGAGTGCAGAGCAAAAGACTTCGCGTGTCGCAATCCGATCCGCTTCCGGTGAGGGCGGCGGGAAGGGATGTAAAATCCGCGGCATTTATTTTGCGCTCATAGCGAAACCCCTGCACCCAAGTCAAAAGAAGCGATGCAAAAGCGGTATCGGGATGTTCGGGATTTACGGCCGCAGCATCTTCCATGAGCGCGCTTTGCACATCGAAGGCCGTCCGCTTTAGGCGGCCGCAGCTGTCGCGGAAAATCGCGCGGTAATAGCGCTGCCACGCTTCTTTCCACAGCGGACTTGCCGCGTACATTTTTAAAACCGCAAATTCCATATCGATGACGAAATCGGCTGCCTCTTCGTCTTCCGCACCGATGCTCGTGCGAATCGTTCGTCCGTTGATCGAAAGCTCTATATCTTTCCGTTCGGCTGCGGGATAGGCATAGCGCGCGACGATGCCTGCTCCCCTATAGCTTCCGCGGTCGACGGCGAGGGAGTTTAAAATCGATAAGATAAAAGGTTCGCAGTTTTTTTCGTTTCGTTCGTTCGCATAGCACAAAACTGCGATGTGCGTTCCATTTAAAGGAAGTTCGACCGCGAGCGCCCAGCCCTTATAGCTTACTCCGCCGAGCGTCATCGAAAAGGTTCCGAGCGACGAATCCGTGCCGCGCCATTCGAACGATTCTTTTTCGCCCCTTCCGTCCGGCAGTTTTCCGACGGCACCGTCGAAAGCTTGACCGCTCGATTCATAGGTACCGCTTTTATAGAGCTTTATCGCAGTGACGACCGGAACGTTCGCGTATGAAAAGAGGTAGGACGTGCCGTCGTCCGTCGCGTCCGAAAGTTTGAAACCTTCCGGCATATCGAGCGCCCAGCCGTATGTGTTGTCGACGACCGTTTCGGAAGCGACGGGGGATATGCCGCAGAAGAAGATAAAAGCCGTGCAGACTGCGGAAAAAAAACGGGCAAAGCTTCTTGTCATTTTACGGTACCTCATCTATAGTTATCGAAATGAATACGATCCCCATTGTATACGAAAACGAAGAGATCATCATTATAAACAAACCCGCAGGCGTTTCGGTACAGGGCGGTGAAGGTATCGCTCATCCGCTCGATAAAGAGCTTCCCAAACAGACGGGGCACGAAATTTTTCTCGTACACCGCCTCGATAAAGATACGTCGGGTCTTATGATCGCGGCAAAAACAAAGAGCGCTGCCGCCAAGTGGTCAAAGCTCGTCGCTTCCCGTGCGGTAAAAAAAGAATACGATGCGATTTGCATCGGAACTTTTTCGGAGCGACAGGGTGTAATAACGGACGATGTCGTGCAGCACGGAGAGATAAAACGGGCGGTGACGCAATATGCGGTAAGCGAAGTTTTCGAAATCGACTGCGGCGGAGAAAAGCTTTCGCTTTCGCTCGTTCATCTGACGCTCGAAACGGGGCGTATGCACCAAATACGCATCCACTTGGCAAAGAAAGGATGTCCCATCGCGCTCGACGACAAACACGGAAACTTTGCAAAAAATAAATTATTAAAAAAATACTGCGGTACGAAACGGCTGCTCTTATGCGCATCGAAGCTTTCTTTGCCGCTTTCGGGAAAAGAAAAGATCGTGCGCATCGCATTGCCGGATTATTTCGGAAAACCGATCCGCGGACAGTAGCCGATTTTTCATTGTTTTGGGAAAAGCTCTAAAAACGCGGTTAGATTTTTAGCGATGCCTTTTTATCGCCCTCTTTGTCCCGTTTCCGGGCGATCTGTTTTTGCTTTTCGGACGTGAGGAATTCGTCGAGAACCGTAATCTGCACTTTTTGATTCGGCTTTAGAGAAAGCTTTTCGAGCGGCACAAAGGTTTTTCCGTCAAAGTATCCTTCGATTGTCATACGCATACTATAACGCGAATATCCGCTTTTGTAAATCGCGGTAGATTGCCGCAGCAAGCGCTTCTGTCATATTGCCGGCGCTGTGATAAAATTATTTCAGCTTTTTTGATTTTTGCCGACAGCTTACACCGTATGCATAAAACACTATCCTCCATAAGCAGAGTAGATTTTCATTCCTTTTTTCCACAGTATTGCGCAAAAAATACCGAGCGCTGTTATCCAGCCGAATGCTTTGCATAAAGAAAGAAATGCGGTGTGCATCGGCATGTCATCAAGCAAAAGACTTACCGGAATATGGGAAATAAAGGCAAAGGGTAAGTTCTTTAAAAGACTAAACACCGATTCGGGTAAAAGGGCAAGCGGGAAAATAATACCGGCAGAAATATTTTTAAGTACCCGTATCGATGTATAGAGTGAAGAAACACGCGAAAAATAAAAACTATAGAGTGCTATCAAAAAATCGATTAAAAAATTGATGAGATAACCTGCGATCAAAAAGAGCACAAAAAATAAAGCCTTCCATAATGATAGTGTAAACACAAAATATCTTTGCAGCAAAAAATATAAAACCGTAATCGGAAGGGCATTCATAACAATGAAAATAAAACGATGAGGTAAATCGGAAGCAAGTTGATACAGCGCATAATTATACGGTTTTATAAGATACTGATTGAGTGTGCCGAGCCTTATATCATCGGAAATTTTAAATACGGAAACCGTTGAAGTAATATTGTAGGTTATCAAAGTCAAAAAGTAATACGATACTATACCGTCTGCTTTAAAAGGCATATCTTTACTTTGATAACTGACGGCAATCCATAACAATACATTAACTGTAAAAGGAAACAGTGAAAATAAAAATCCGGAAATAAAATTAACTCTATATTCCAATTGATTTGCCAAACTTATTTTAAAAACTTTGTAATATGCATTCATAGTATAGACTCACTCGATGTATACAATCTTCTGATAACATCTTCCATCGAAATATTTTCAATGGTAATATCGCTTAACTCTTCAATAAAATCATTGGAAATATTTTTTAATATATCCAAACTCGCAGTTGAGTCAGCAGAAATTTTAACCGTATCTTCTGCAGTTTTTTCTGCAAAAAAATTACCTTTTTCTTGCAAGGCTTTTATAATTTTATCCGCTTTCAAGAATTTTAATTTTAATATAAAATATTTTTTATTTAAAAATTTATTTTTAAAGTTAATAAAAGAATCGGAATATATTTTTTCTCCCTTATTTATTAAAATCAATTCCGTACAAAGGGAAACAATATCGTTAAAATTATGACTTGTCAGTATGAGGCTTGCATGATATTTATTGCAATAATGTTTTAGAAAATCCCTTATGTTATATTGCGTAATTATATCAAGACCTATTGTCGGTTCATCAAGAAAAATAAGTTTCGGTTTGTGAATTAAAGCCGCTATCAATTCCATTTTCATTCTCTCTCCTAAAGACAGTCTTCTCACCTGAACATTCACCTGTTTTTGTACGCCGAGTATTTCAATCATTGTATGCAGCGTTTTTTTGTAATCGGCATCTTCAACCTCGTAAATGGTTTTATTAAGCTCAAAAGAATCAACGGCAGGCAAATCCCACCAGAGCTGACTCTTGTTTCCCATCACCATCGAAATTTGCCTGAGGTATTCTTTTTTCTTTTCAAAAGGATTGTGCTGTAAGACGGTAAGACTTCCTTCTGTCGGCAATATTAAACCGGATAACATTTTAAGTGTTGTCGTTTTGCCTGCACCGTTTAAACCGATTAAGCCCGTTATCGAACCTTGAGCAATTTCAAAGGAAAGATTTTTAACCGCAGGTTTATATAGTTTTTTACGTTTAAACAAATTTTTGATACTGCCTTTAAGTCCTGCATCTTTTTGATAATATGCATAACTTTTGCAGATATTTTCTGCAACAATAATTTTTTCGTTACTAGCTGCCTGATCCGACATAACGCCTTACTCCTTCTTTAAAAATAAAATTCGATAATAAAAAAAATATAAAACTTGCCGCAAAAGAATAGAGAATATAACTCACGGATAAGTCTTTAACGGCAAACAAAATAGGAAAATTAAAGCACACAAACAGCGGAATGACAAAGATAAGAATTTTTTGAAGCAACCGCGGATATATCTGCATAGGTTTATTTCCGATGGTAATCAGCTCGGAACCTATGCCCATAACAATATCCATCCGCATAAACCAAAAAGCCAAACTCATCAATATAAACATAATCGAATAAATCAAAAAAAAGCCGTTCAACGAAAGTAAAATATACAGTAATAATTTTAAAGAAGTCATCCGTATATTCAGTTTTATAAAACAATATGTCAAACCGGTAATATTTATGATAATATTTTTTATTTGCGGAATATCAAACTCATTAAATGAAATGGTAAAACGCTGATTCAATGGTTTTAATAATATAAAATCCAAGGTGCCGGTATTGATCATTTCTGGCAATCTTTTTAATCCAGGCACTATCAAAAAAGTAAAAACGGAATCCATAAGTCCGCCTTGAAAGGTCAGCATCAGCATTCGGTACTTATCCCAGCCGTTTACCGTTTCGGTATGAATAAAAATCGTATCTATAAAAATGAGATACATAAAGAGCCATACGAGTTCAAAGGTTCCGCCGCTTATAAAATTGAACTTATATTCCATTAAGTTCATAAGAGAACCTTTAAAATAGGCTTTTAATATTAAAAGATATTTTTTCATCGCACTGTATCCGTCCAAAAATAATCTATACCCAATACATTATCACAGGACGGCGACAGCTATATGTCGTAATTAGATAAAAAAATTTTAGCGGTTTTTATAAGCTCTTCTTTATAATCTTTAGGAGATACGACGGTTACAGCATCTCCGAAGCTAAGGAGTAAGGCCTTCCACAGCCGTTCTTTTGCAGGAACATGAATATGGGTTTTACATTTTTGTGAAGAAAGTTTTTCGATAACGGAGTCTGGAAAGTATTCTTCGATGAGCGGAATTTCTTTTTCGGAAAAAATGATTTCTATATTGATGCAAGTTTTATAATACGCCAGCTCGGCTTCTTTCATCTTTTGTTGTATATCGCCGTGTTTTATAAATGATCTTTCTTTTGAGAGGACCAGGTTTTGCATCCGAGCAACCTTAAAGGTTCGATACTCTTTTGTTGCTTTAAGGTATGCAAACAAATACCATGCATACCATTTATAATGAATTGCAAGGGGCTCCGCACAAATATGCGAACTTTTTCCTTCGGAATTGCGGTAATCGAAAACGATATAGTTCTTACCGCCGATGGCTTTTTCCAAAAGCATATTGGAATCTTGCACCTTTTTATTTTCTTTTGTAACGCTAAAATCCCAAAAGACTTTTTGCCCGCCCTCCTTTTCGATAATGGCATTATATTTTTCGATTAAGGAATTGAGCTTGTCATTTGTATATGAAGTAGCAAGACTTTCCAAAGCACTTATAATAATTTGCTGTTCGCTGTTTTTGATGTTGATGTTTTTTATTTTATAATTTTCCAAAACGGCATAGCCGCCATACCTTCCGCCCAAGGTGTACACGGGTATACCGGCTTCGGCTATGCTTACCATATCACGCTGAATAGTCCTGACCGATACGTTAAAGTGCTCAGCTAAGTATTTTGCAGAGACTTTTTCATGATTCAATAAATGGATAATTATTTCAAGAAGCCGTTCAAGTTTCATTCTTTCTCTCTTTTTGATTCATCATTTCTAATTCCTCACTAACATTTCTATATCAAACTGTTCTTCCATTTTTTCATATCTTAATCGCCTATTTTATTAAGTGCTATTTGTTGATTTTCATTTTTTGCTTACTCAGCTAGTATATCAAAAAATGAGGTTGGAAAATATCTTAAAAACAGTATAATTATAGCTAATATTTAATTGTTGAAAAGCTTTTGCATGATAAAAGAAATAAATACATATCAACCGGAGATTATGACCATATATACATTGTTCGAAATCCAAAGACAAAAAAAGCGGCTTATTATGACATAGAACATGAAGAACTCTTCGGTGTGAAGCGTCTTTCCCATACTGTTGCCGCTCACCTGCTCCGCCCGCTACATCTTCCCTTCGTACACGAGCAGATCTTTTCCGTCGATCGTCACGGTCAGTCCGTTTTCGATCGCACCGGCGGCTTTTCCCGCTTCGTTCAGCCAAACGATATTCGTGTTTATCATTTTCATCGTGTCGGCGGGGATTTCGTTCGCGCCTTCCGAAATGACGCCGTCGACGAGGCGGAGGATCGGGATCCAGCTTTCGTCGAGGGAAGGGCAGACGAGGATTTCGCCCGTTTTGCGGCGGAGCATCGAAACGGCGTCTTCGGGCGAAGAGGCTTTTACGATTCTTCCGGAAACGCGGGACACGTCGGATGCTTCTCCTCCCGAGCGGCCGCGCGCCAGTACGTTTCCGACGAGGAGAACTCGGATCGTGTTTACGGGGATCGGGCTTACGAGCGGGATGCCCGCGCACAGGATGATTCTGTCGCTTTGGCGGCCAAAGCCGTTGTCGAGGGCGATCTTTACCGCGTTTTGCACCATGTCTTCGCTGTCGTCGGCCGTTTTCGAAACGAGCGGGAAAACGCCCCAGTCGATGAGCATTTGCCGCTGTACTTGCTCGTTCGGCGTGACGGCGAGGATGGCCTGTTCGGGGCGGAACGTGCTTATCATGCGAGCGGTGTTGCCGCTCATCGTCGGGACGATGATGACGAGCGCTTTCGTTTTGTCGGCGGTTTCATACGCCATCTGCGCCATAATCCTGCCGATCGTTACGTCGCCTTCAGGGATCGGGGGAGCGGCTTTGATGCGCGAGCAGTATTCTTCGCTGTCTTCGACCGTTTGTGCGATACGCGCCATCGTTTCAACCGCTTCGGCCGGATATGCTCCGTTTGCCGTTTCCCCCGAAAGCATGACGGCGTCGGTGCCGTCGAAAATGGCGTTCGCGACGTCCGTGAGTTCCGCCCTTGTCGGGCGCGGATTGACTATCATCGAGTCGAGCATTTGCGTCGCGGTGATGACGGGCTTTCCCGCCCTGCGGCACTCTTCGATGATGCGCTTTTGTGCAAGCGGAATGCGCTCTATCGGAAGCTGCACGCCCATGTCGCCCCTCGCAACCATAACGCCGTCGGCCGCCTGCGCAATTTCGGCGATATTGTCGAGACCCTCTTCATTTTCGATTTTGGCGATGATTTTCATATTCGAACCGAGCGATTCGATATAGCGCCGTATTTCGTGTACTTCGCTCGCAAAGCTCGTAAAACTTGCGGCGATAAAGTCGCAGTTCATCCGTACCGAAAACGCGATATCGGCCTTATCCTGTTCGCTCATAATCGGAAGCCCCGCGTGCAGACCGATGAGGTTGACGTTTTTTTTGCTGCCGATAGTCGCCGTATTCGCCGCCGTACACACGACCTTTGTTCCGTCGGAAGATTCGACGTCCAATTCGAGCAGGCCGTCGGCGATGAGGATTTTATGCCCGCTTTGAATACGCTTCGGCAAGTCGCGCCACGAAAGCGAAATATGCGCCGCGTCCTTTCCGTTTGCCGCGGTGACGGGACTGTCGTCGGCAGTGACGATGACGCGCTCTCCTTTGTTTACCGTAATCGTTTTATTGTCCGGCACGATACCCGTTCTGATTTCCGGGCCTTTGGAGTCCATCATAAGCGCGACCGGTTTTCCGATTTCGCGCGACAGGCGCCGGATGCGCTCCATCATATCTTTTTGGCTTTCGTGCGTACCGTGTGAAAAGTTAAAGCGCGCGATATCCATACCCGCGCGTATCATCTTTGCCGCAATGTCATCGTTATTGCTTGCGGGTCCTATCGAACAGACGATCTTTGTTTTTCGTAACGACATGATGCGAGTATAGCACAAAATGCTTTTTGTGTCCGTACAGGGGAATTACATGATTTGAACGGATTCGGGCAATAGGGCTGTCTCAAAAGCGCATCCTTTTTCGACAGCCCGTATCGCATTACGGCCTGCACACTACGCGAAGGCCTCTATGGTCTTCCATCTTATCAGGAAAGCCGCCGTTCCGAAAGGCACGATGGGCGTTATCTTTGTTGTGCGCATAAGCGCCACCGCGATAGACACGCATAGCACCCGTAGCAGCGCCGGTATAGTCTAGCGGCAGCGGATTGGACAAACTACCGTACCGATCCCAGCACCATTCCCATACGTTTCCGGTCATGTCGTATAAGCCGTAGTCGTTCGGCTGTTTTTTCTTTACTTCGTGGGTTTTGTTGTTGCTGTTTTCAGAGTACCACGCATAGTTTTTGAGTTCGCTTTCGGTATCGGTTCCCGCCCATTTGTAATCTATACCGCCTTTGGCAGCCCATTCCCATTCGGCTTCGGTGGGCAATCTAAAGCCTTTTTTAGTCCAATCAATCATGTTGGGTACTTGGCCTGCCGCTGCATTGCGTATGTCGTAGACGTTCCCGTCTATCCAATACACGCATTCGCTACCGGCGCCGCCGTTTACCTTTTTGGTAAGCTCGTTGCAAAAGGCAATGCAGAAGTACCAGCTTATGGTTTCTACAGGGCGCTTTGCCTGTTTTTCCCCTTCATCGGGAGGATTTCCTGCTCCCTTAAAATGACTCGGATTACCGCCCATCACCGCTTGCCACAGCTCCTGCGTTACTTCGGTTTCTCCGATGTAATAAGCGGAAAGGCTTACCGTGTGCGGTTTGTTCTGGTCTTCTTCGTCACGGCCGAGAGTTCCGTTCGTTACGGCTTCTATGCCTTTCATCGTAAAGCTTACGCCGCCTGCCGTGTAGGTTTCATCGGTGTATCCGACAAATTTATCCGCCTGCGTGCCCATCTTTGCGGCTTTATTTTTGTAGGCGGTAAGCTGCGTCAGTTTTACCCGTATGCTGCCTGTCGTCAGACTTGTACAGCCGGCAAAGTCGTTATTAAAGTGTCCGTCGTTGTAATCGCACTTGAGCGTCGCGCCCGTTAAGGCGGCGCAGTCTTTAAAACATTCTGCCATCTCTGCAACGTTTGCAGGAATTATTGGGGCTGTCTTTAAGGCGGTGCAGCCTTCAAAACAGTTATCCATATTCACAACGCCCGCCGGAATAACCGGAGCTTCCGTTAAGGCGGTACAGTTGTAAAAACACTCTGTCATATCCGTAACTTTTGCGGGAATTATCGGAGCCGTTTTTAAGGCTGAACACTCGAAAAAACAGCCGCTAAAACCCGTAACGCTTTTAGGAATTGCCGGAGCTTCTTGTAAGGCGGTGCAGCTTTCAAAACAGCTGCCCATACCTGTAACGCCTTCAGGAATTATCGGAGCGTTTTGTAAGGCGGTGCAGCCTCTAAAACAGTCTTCAATACTCGTAACGCCGTGAGGAATTGCCGCAAGGCCTACCACATTATTGCAGCCGCTAAAGCAACGGTACATATCGGTAAGACCTTCAATGCTTTCAGGCAATTTAAGCCCTATCTTTTTAGGAGAAGCACCGGCAAGTTTTTTCCCTAAGGCGCTTGCGTCGGTCGCAGAACCTTTTAAGTCGGCAGCCGGTATGGCGCCGGTTATCTCGATGTAGTTAATCCCCGTTTCGGATGCCTGATTTGTAAGATAGTCATCCAGTTTGTCGTAGGGCACTTGCACATAGGTGATACTCGGCGTTCCGCCGGAATCGCTGCCGTTCGAACAGCTTATCGCCAGACCGGCGAACAAAACTACGGCTATGGCGAGCGCCGCCCCTCTCTTAAAGGCATGCGCCTTTTTTTTGCTTGTTTTCATAAACAACTCCTTTCAGTGAAAATTGATAAGAAAATAAAAAAATGCACGGGGACGGGATGTCCTTCGTGCGTACGGTGCGGTGTGTATATTGTGCGCCCATTATGTGCGGGCGGTCGGTGTGCGGCGGATGAGCGAAATCAGTCCTCAGCGGAGAAGCGGAGGAAAGATGTGGTATGCGCTCTCTCATAAGTTTAGTATACGGCATATAATAATGATTGACAAGTAGCGCATTCCGTTTTGCCTTACCGGAGGGGGTAGCGGACGAGTGCATGAACGGAGCGGCGGAAAACGATAGTTTTACGTTCGTGGAGTGAAAAGGGCGGGAGCGAGGGGGAGACTTCCCCCGCCTGTAAAAAAATCTAAACACGCCCTTCTTTTATTCCGATGATAAGAGTGTGGATAATAGACACAGGGAGGAATCCGTGAAAAAATTATCGATAGCGCTGTGTTCGCTTTTGTGCGGCGTTTGCTCGTGGGGAACCGATATTTCGTTTCAAGTCGTCCAGCATAACGATGCGCTCGATACGGTACGCGAACAGACGCTCGTCATCGAAGATCAAATTCTCGATTACTTTTTTAATTTCGGCGATATCGTTACGAACGAGCCTGCCGTCGTGATCGTTCCGGAAGCTGCGGAAAACCTGTGGAGGACGGCGTATGCGTTTGCCGTCACGGGAGGAGCTGACTATTTTGTCGAGCTGCGGCTTTTTTACAGCGGCAAAGCTTCCCGCGATCCGGCACACATATCGCTCAAGGATCTTGAGCGCGTGAGTTGGACGATCGCCGACGTAAAGACGGGAAAAAAGATCGCGGAGGCGAAAGCGAAAGTTCGAAAACCCGCATCGGGAAAGACGGATGCCGCAGGCGTCAAAGAATACGCGGCTTCGATCGCGGAAGCGATGCGGAAAGCGATACGTAAGGACATCGATAAAAAATCGAAACGCTGACAAGCGATAAGGATAGAGTCATGGTAAAAAAGATCAATCTGCTTTTTTTATTGATCGGCTGTCTGCTGTTTGCATCGTTCAGCCCTTCGCTCGACGGACGCGCCGTCGTCGCCGATCCCGGTACGCTGCCCGAAGGTTATTTTGCAAAGACGGTCGGCTATCTTCCGGGCGACAGCATTATAGTGTCGAACCTCGCATCGGAAAAGACGCTCGATATCCTCGTCGTAGGTTCGCTCGACCAATCGGAAGGCGTTGCGATTCTGTTGTCGCCGGAAGCAGCGGCGGAACTCGGCATCGTAAAAGATTCGAACGTCATCGTAAAAATCACAAAGCGGAGCGGGCAGCTCGACGAAGCGGTTTCGGGAACGGCCGTTATCGCCCAAGGGGAGGTGCCGCTTTCATCCGGTCTTTCGTCGAGTGCGGAGCCTAAAGCCGACGCTGGACGTGAAGATAGTGCGGATGAAAATGCCGGCGAAGAGCATACGGAACAACCGGAAGCGGGGGAATTGATTGCCGAAGCCGAAGACGATACGGAACGGGCGGAAACCGGCCTTGAAAGCGCGGGCTCGGAGCTCGCTAAGGCTGAAAGCGATATTGCGGAAGCTGAGGCGATTTCCGATGAGCGCGTGAGCGACGAACCGATTGTGACGGAAGCCGATGATGAAGTGAGCGAACGCATCGCCGAGGAAACGGCTGTGCAAGAGGAAGCTTCCGATGAAAGCGAAGCCGTACCCGAAACGATAAGCGCGACCGAAGAAGCGGTGCCCGATGAAAAAATTATCGCAGAAGATATGCCCGAAGATACACGGGAAATTTCGGAAGCGATAGCGGAAGACATACCGACGGAATCGGAAACGGCAGACGAAAGCCGAGTGACGGATGAGCCCGTCGTAACGGAAGCGGAAACGGATGAAACGCCCGCGGCGGTTGAAGATGCCGCACTTGCCGAAAACGCATCTCCCGTCGAAGAAGCGATTTCCGATGAAAAGATCGAAGCCGTTTCTCCGCCTGAAGAAATAGCGGATATCGCAAGCGATCCGGCGCAAAAAAGCGACGAAGCTCGGGCAGACGAAGCGGAAGCACTTATCGCCGAACCCGTCGAAAGCGTACCTCCCGCCGACGACAATTCCTATACTGCAATCGTGCTTACACAAGATGATGACGATCGCAGCACGAAAAGTACGGATGAAACGTCTGTCAAAAGTCAAACGAGCGAAACCGTACAAACCGAAGTCGAAAGCACGACGGTCGCCGCCGAAAGCTCGGTTTCCGTTTCGTCATCCGGCGCTGCGCTCGCATCTGCGACTGCAGCTTCGATAGCGCACGAGTACGGCGCACGTACTGCGGAAAATCTTTCGTCGCTCGACAAAGGAACCTATTACGTGCAGATAGCGGCTTTTTCGGCTCCGTCCAATATCCGCGAAACGCTCGGCAAGTACGGCCGCGATTATCCCGTAACGCTCGTACCTCTCGCATCGGGGGGCGCGACGCAGGTTATGATCGGACCGCTTTCCGTCGACGAATACGCGGTCGTTTTGGAGCGCTTTAAATCGTACGGTTACAAGGATGCGTTTATTCGAAAAATACGCTGAACGCAAGCGTGCGGTAATTAATAATTATTAATAAAGGGGCTGTTGAAAAAGTAACCGACTTTTGAGACAGCCCCTACTATATAAGACTCGATTATTTTACTTCGTATATCCAGCCTTTCGGCGCGGGGATATGTCCCATCTGTATACCCGTAAGCGTGTCGTAAAGCTTTTTGAGTACGGGGCCCATGCCGTTTTCGCAGGAGGGAAAGCGTATGTTCCTGCCGTGATCGTATATGCTGCACACGGGAGAGATAACCGCCGCCGTTCCGCACAGGCCGCATTCGGCAAACGATGCAAGCTCGCCTTTGTCGACTTTCCGCTCTTCGACGGGGATGTGCAGGATGTTTTCCGCGATGTACACGAGTGAACGGCGCGTGATCGACGGAAGGATCGTATCGGATTTCGGAGTGACGATTTTACCGTCATGCGTGATAAAGAGAACATTTGCGCCGCCCGTCTCTTCGATAAACGTATGAGTGGCGGGATCGAGGTAGATGTTTTCGGCAAATCCGTTTTTATGCGCGTCGACGATGTTGTGCAAACTCATCGCGTAATTGATGCCCGCTTTAATGTCGCCCGTTCCGCGAGGTGCTGCGCGATCGGAGTCGGAAATGCGTACGACGATCGATTTGACGCCGCCTTTAAAATACGGGCCGACGGGAGTGACGAAGATGCGGAATTGATATTCGTCGGCAGGCTTTACGCCGATGACGGGATTTGCACCGAACATATAGGGACGGATATAGAGCGTCGCGCCGCTTCCGTAAGGCGGCACGTAAGCTTTATTTGCTTTTACGACGGAGAGGACTGCTTCGACGAAACGTTCTTTCGGAAACACGGGCATTTCGAGGCGTTCGCACGAGCGCTCCATGCGTTCGGCGTTTAAGTTCGGTCGGAACGTAACGATGCGGCCGTCTTCGGTCGTGTACGCTTTGAGACCTTCAAAGCAGGTTTGCGCATACTGCAGGACGCCCGCGCATTCGGAAAGGGAAACCGTATCGTCGGAAGTGAGTTTGCCGGCGTTCCACTTGCCGTTTTTAAATTCGGCGACGAAACGCTTGTCCGTCTTCATATAGCCGAAGGGGAGATTTGCCCAGTCGATTTTTTTAATCGATTTTTTTGACGCAGGCTTTGCCGTCGTCTGTTTTTTTGCCGCGGATTTTACCGTCTGTTTCACCGTTTTTTTTGCCGTCGCTTTCGATGCCGCCGCTTTTTTAGCACCGGCCGTCGCCGTCTTTGTCGATTTTTTTACCGCTTTTATCGTCGCCATATCCACGCTCCAAAATGCGCCGCCGCTTTGCCGCTGCGGACGTGTTAATAAAAATTAATTCGATTTTAGCGCGCACGAACTTTTTTTTCAATATGTTTGCAATAGTGTTCCATAATAACCGCCTGCGTATACTTTCGCGTATTATCCGAAACCGTTGTGCGCGATTAGTGGACAGCGCCGCCGTGTTTTCGTATAATGCGCGAGTGATGAAGTCGATTTTTGCAATCTGTGTCTTTACCGCGCTTTCGTGCGCTTTCGCATACCCGGACGACGCTTTTTTTGCGCTGCCCGAAGCGAGCCTTTCCGACAATGAAACGCCGAACGCCGAACGTTCGCCGAACAGCTTTTTTCCGTATCTCGTGGGATCGGGCGATTACTTCGTATTAAATCCTATAACGGATCCGATCCTCATCGGAAGCGGTATCGGGCTTTTCGTTGTCGATCTCAATCTGCATCGTTTAAAAAACGATCGACGTTTCGACGGCGCTCTGTACGATCGTGACGATGTGAGCGCATTCGACCGCTGGGCGATGCGGCCGTATTCGCGCGCGCTTGATATAACGGGAGATGTGTTTATAGGATGTACGATGGCGACGCCGCTCGTGTTTGCCTCCGTCGACAAGCGCGAATGGATTACGATCGGTCTCATGTACGCCGAAACGATGCTCCTCACGCACGTCGTAAAGGATTTGATAAAATCGCTTACGTTTCGTCCGCGTCCCTATATGTACTTCGACGGTTATCCGCAAAAGTACGTCGATTCGGGAGATTGGAACAATTCTTTTCCGTCGGGACACACGATGCAAGCCTTTGCCGCAGCTTCGTTTACGAGCTTTGTGTTTGCGATGTATTTTCCCCGCTCGCTGTGGAATATTCCCGTGAGTGCCGGATCTTATGCGCTTGCGGCGACGGTCGCCGTGCTGCGTCTTTCCAGCGGCAATCATTTTTTAACCGACGTGCTTTTCGGTGCCGCTTTCGGTACGGTTTTCGGTATCGGCGTGCCGCTTTTGCACCGGATCGGCATCGGCACAAAGGATTCGTCTGCGAAAAAGAAAAGGGGCGCTTCACTTACCGTACTTCCGAACGGATTTCAAGCCGTCGTCAGGTTTTAACAAAAAATCCGGCAGAAAACAACAATAAATGCGAAATATTTCAAATTATATCACGATTTTCACTTGTAATAGTTTTACATTTACGCTATTGTGTCATTATGTGTGCTGTGTCTGATGGACGCATGCGCGGCGTGTAAAGCCGCATCTATCGATTTTCCGGATCCTGTATAGTGCTTCCTGTCAGTCCCGTCACACAAATCAACAACCCCGACGTAGCCTCGCAGCGAAGCTTCAAGCGGCATCGGGGTATGTTGTTCTCATAAAGTGGTTGCAGTCGGTTTTAATACCCTTTGTTACGACGCAGAGCGTCGGGGTATTAAACCCTCCGCACGAATAACGGGCGGGCGTTTGCCCGCAGGGTACAGGTATACACATGGATTCAGAAGACATCTCTTTCGAAGACCTCGGTCTGGACGAACAGACCCTGGCCGCAGTAGCCCGTAAAGGCTTTATCACTCCTTCTCCGATTCAAGTTCTTGCAATCCCGCGCCTTTTGGACGGAGACGCAAACGTCATCGCGAGAGCGCGTACGGGAACGGGAAAAACTGCCGCGTTCGGCTTGCCTCTCGTGCAGCGCTTGAGGGGCGGAAGCGATCACGTCAAAGCGCTCATCCTTGAGCCGACGCGGGAACTTGCCGTTCAGACGTGCACCGAAATGCAGTCGTTCACAGACGGAACGTTTCCGCGCACTTGCGTCGTCTACGGCGGCGCGTCGATGCTGTCGCAGATACGCGATTTGAAACGCGGCGTTGAAATCGTCGTCGGTACACCCGGCCGTATTCAGGATCACATCGAACGCGGTACGCTCGACATCGGCAAAATCGATTATTTTATCCTCGACGAAGGCGATGAAATGCTCGATATGGGTTTTATCGAAGATATCGAAGCGATTTTCGAAAAAGCCAATCCCGCGAGCCGCATCCTGCTTTTCAGCGCGACGATGCCTGCTCCGATTCTCAAAATCGCTTCTCAATTTATGGGCGAATACGAAATCGTCGAAGAAGAAGGCGTCGTCGACGAGCCGCTGCTCATCGAGCAGAAATTTTGGGTGCTCCGCGAAAGCGAAAAGATAGACGCCCTCGTGCGCCTCATCGATATTGCCGACGATTTTTACGGCCTCGTCTTTACGCAGACGAAGATGGACGCCGACACCGTCGCGCGCCAACTCGACGAACGCGGCTACGAAGTCGCAGCTCTCCACGGAGACGTTGTGCAGAGCCAGCGCGAAAAGATCCTCGCGAGATTCCGCCGAAAAAAAACGCGCATTCTCGTCGCGACCGACGTCGCCGCCCGCGGTATCGATATCACGGGCTTAAGCCACGTCGTCAATTATTCCCTTCCGTTCGACGGTGCGACGTACGTGCACCGTATCGGACGCACGGGCAGGGCGGGAGCTGCGGGAACGGCGATCACCTTTGTCCGTCCCGAAGAGCGGAAGCGCAAACTCAGCTATATGCAAAACGCGATCCGAAAAAGCACGAAGGGCGAACTAAAAGAAGAAGCCGTTCCGACGGTCGAAGAAGTCGTCGCAAAAAAACGGGAGCGGCTTTTCGATAAACTTAAAAGCGATATCGGCTTGTCTCCGCGGCACGATCGCATTTTGGAATCGGATGATGCCGATAAATTAATAATTAATAATTCCGATGCACAGACGGATATCTCCGCTTCGAATGCCGAAAGCGATATGTACGGTGTGCCCGATGCGGATGGGCAAAACGATGTGTCCGTTGAGGCTGCGGCAGCCGACGCGAACGCGCAGAACGATACGGAAACGCATGATGATGCGGAAGTTCAAAAGACGGCGCTCATCAAAGCCGATTCTCTGTTTGCGGAAATGGCGAAAGAGCTGTGCAAAGACAACGACGCCCAAGACGTGCTTGCGGCGGTTATGTCCGTACTCTACGGCACATCGCTCGATGTTTCCCGCTACGGAAAGATTGCACGTCAAAAAGGCGAAGCGGGGCGAAACCGCGCTTCGTTCGGAGAGGCCGGCGATCAAGTGCGCCTCTACGTGCAGATGGGACGGCGCGACGGATACGGTCCGCGCGAAATTGCGGATTATTTCAGCGATCTCCTGCATATTCCGGGGCGCTTCGTCGACCGCATCGATATGGCCGCAAATTTTACGCTGTTGAGTCTTCCCGCCGATTCGGCAAAAAAAGCGCTCGAACTGTCCAAAAGGGGCGGCGACGTTCCGCACATACACGTCGATTCGAAATCCGGCGGCTTTGAAAAAAAATCGCGTTCATCGTTTCGAAGCACAGGCGAATCTTTCGGCGGAAAAAAGAAAGCGGGACGTTTTGAAAGGAGCGCGGGCGGTTTCGGCGAAAAAAAATTCAGAGCGCACGGTAGGCCGAACGTACATACGCCGACGGAGCGGAGCGGAAGCGCAGGTTTGTATAGGCGTAAATCGTCTGGAAGGGCGGAACGCTTTTAGGTCGAACGTCGATTTTTAAAAATAGCAATCGATACGGCTGCGTTTTCGGCGAGAACTTCGTTCGTTTTGTGCGCGTCGTTCGGCGGTTTTATTCGTGCGACAATTCCCGCCGGATATCGTCGAGGCGGTCGAGCCGCCTCTGATCGAGTGCGACGAAAATATTTTTTTCCTGTGTCGGAAGCACAAGCCCTTTCTGCCCGTTTTTCGCGCGGCGGAGATATTTTACTTTCGTATAATAGACGTCGGCTTTTCCCGCTTTGCGTCCCTTCGAATAGTAGACTGCAAGGTTTGCCGCGTCGAGCAGCACATCGCGCGGTACGGTTTTTCCCGGCCGGTTTTTAATAAAAACGTAGCCGCCCGGAAAGTCGCGTGCGTGCAGCCACATATCTTCACCTCGGACGTGGCGGCGTAAAAGTTCGTCGTTTTCGTTCGCGTCGCGCCCCGCGATGATGTACCAGTCGTCGACCGTGTAGTCGAGACCCGGATGCGCTTTTTTCTTTTGCTGCTCCGGTTTTGTGTTCCGTCTGAGCATCTGTTCTATCTTTACGGGATTTTGTTCGCGTATGATGTCGCCGTAGCGTTTGTCGAGGGCTGCGATCTCCTTTTCTTCGATTTCGATATCGTGAATGAGCTGTTCCGCTCCTCTCGTTTCTTTCCGATAGCGCTCGTAATATGCCGCCGCATTTTCCTGCGCGTTTTTTTTCGGATCGATTTTGATCCTAACCCTTCCTCCGGTATCGTAATCTTCGCATTCGAGAAATTCGCTTTTGCCGTCGAGCAAGTGTCCGAAAGATAATATCAAATCGCCCTGATGTTTGTATTGCCCTGCATTTTTAAAAGATTCCCGTTTTGCTTTCAGCCGTTCGAGCGCCCCTTCTTTTTTCGATTTTTGTGCGGCATACCATTTTTCCGCCTGCGCCAAAAGTGCCGCGCGGGAAAGAGAGCGGGCATGCTCACCGTACCACATATCGACTTTTTCGTTAAACGAAAGAGGGGCGGCATCGGGATGTTCCCTTGCGTAGCGCTCTTCAACATCGCCGAACGTGCGGACGGGATGCTCTTTTTGTAGGGACGCTCTCTCGCCTTCGGGAAGCGCAAAGGTACCGCCTGCGATTTCGCCCTTTGCAGGACGGCGATACATCGTATCGAGGATTATGTTCGATTCCGTACACAATACGATATTTGCAGCTCCGCTCCACAAACGTATGTACATGATAAAATTTTCGTCGGCGTGCGTAAGCGTCATTTTAATAATCCGCTCAAAACCGACTTGAGCGCAGAATGTAATCCGGGAGCCTTTGATGTGCGATTTTAAAAATTCCATAAAGCGCAGCGGCTTATCGTTCCGCGTGATTTTCCGTTTCGTCTCGTGTATGCGGCATGAAGCGTGCGCGGTGCAGATAAAAAGCGTGAGCGCCCTTCCGTTTTTATACGTGCAGAGCACGAGCGTATCGTAACCGGGCTGAATGATGTCTTGAATAAAAGTACCTTCGAGGTCGAGTTCCGAGAGGATTGCGTTTATTTCGTTGCAGTTGAGCGACACGGTATTTTCTCCGGTGATACGGTAGTATAATTTGAAAAACTATTTTTCGCTTCCCTGCAGTTTTGCAATCTGTTCGTTCAGTTGAATTGTCCGGTGCGTTTGTTTTTCGAGGCGCTGTGCGAGCATCCGTGAAAGGAATAAACCGTAGTGCGGATTTTTCCGTATCATTTGAAGAAAATCGCCTTTCGGAATTTTAATAAGTTTGCAGTTGCCGACGGCGAGGATCGTTGCCGATCGTTTGTCGTTGAGCAAAAAGGACATATCGCCGATGAACACGTCGTTCGGCGACATGACGGTAACGAGCTTGCGTCCCGAATAAACGGCGTAACGTCCCGATACGATAAAGAAAAGGTCGGTCGTCGCCTCGTTTTGACGGCAGACGATTTGTTTGTCGGTGTACGTCACCGTTTCGAAATTCGACATGGCTTGCGGCACCGTGTTCGATTCGTCGATTCTGTTGGCGATTTCGAATACCACTTGATTGCCTTTTTCGTTGTACGCGATTTTCGAAACGAGCTCCGACGCGAGACTGATGCCTCTGCCGTGCAATTCTCCGTCGGGCACGTTTTTGTTGCCGATATATTTTCGCCAATCGAAACCGTC
The DNA here is from genome assembly GCF_000468115.1 of Treponema socranskii subsp. socranskii VPI DR56BR1116 = ATCC 35536. Taxonomy (GTDB): domain Bacteria; phylum Spirochaetota; class Spirochaetia; order Treponematales; family Treponemataceae; genus Treponema_D; species Treponema_D socranskii. The sequence goes on along the minus strand of NZ_AVQI01000037.1, from coordinate 850 downwards.
TCCTTCGTCCTGAATCGATATGGTCGATTTTTGTTTTCCGATCGCATACGTGATCGTAATCTGCTTATTCGCGTATCGCGGATCGGCGGCGCGCTCCGTGATGAGGCTGAATACATCTCCGTGCTCTTTCATCCATTTTGTTTTTTCATCGTACGAGATATGTAAGTTTCCGTGTTCGAGCGCGTTTGTTAAGAGTTCGGTAAGCGTCATCTGGAGATCGCTGCGGTCGTCGCTGTTTATGCGATTCGTGCTGTATAAATAATTAATAAGAAACGATGTGTAAAATCTGATATCGAGCGGATCATTACCGCAGACGAAAGTACCGTTTTCTTCTCCGCCGAAATCCTCCTGCATGCCGCGGCTCAACAGAAACTTTTGATTTTGCCACAGGATACGCAGCAGGTGAATAAAATGAACTGAAAAATCGTTTATCGTTTGAATTGAAAGGATGTTCGAATCTTTCAGTTCTTCGAGCTCTCGCATCTGCTTTCTGTCTTTGCAGACTGCGATGATACCGCCGTAGTGCAGCCACGGATCGTCGTTCACTTCGGAAAGAATTTTAGCACAGTCGATGTTTGCGGAAGTGTAGTCGAGTATTTTTATTTCCGGCAGTTCATAATTGATATAGCTGATGATATCATCGATATCCGTTTTGATGTCGATGCCGAAGTCGTCCGAAAATGCGGTACAGCCTTCCCGTACCGTGTCGATAATCTTTTCATTCGATGAGACAACGAGTATCTTTTTCATGTGGCTATTATAGCAGATATATTTACTTTTTTTCTATTCTTATGGGAGTGGCCGCGGTCACCGGTGGAGCGGTGTATGTTGTAAGAAAAAATTTCTAAAC
>NZ_AVQI01000036.1 GCF_000468115.1 Treponema socranskii subsp. socranskii VPI DR56BR1116 = ATCC 35536 | reverse complement strand
CCGAAAACACTGCACTCGTCTTTACGGCTTCTCCTGCTGCGGGCTACAAGGTGGAAAAATGGACGGTAAACGGCACGGCCGTACCGGGCAATACCTCAACCACCTACGAGCACACCGTAACACAGGCGGCGAATATACGGGTATCCTTTATATCTTCCGTAGCTATTCCCGATAATTTTACGCTCTCAAACGGTGCAGAGTACAAGGTAGTCGACAAGGAACAAAAGCATGTAATAATGACAAAGCGGGAAAGCGATGCTGGCGGCACTGTCTATACCGTCAATGTAAAGCCCGAATATTCGGGTATTACATACACCCTCACCGGTTTCAGCAAACAATGTATAAGCGACTTCGGCGGTTGGGGGTCGTTAGAAGCGTTTGCGTTAAGCGGTCCGAGTAACTTTTTCAGCGTAGAAGGCGGCGTTTTATTCGATAAAGCTAAAACAAAGTTGATTCGCTATCCGACCGGTAAGGCAGGCACCCCGTATACGGTGCCTGCTTCCGTCAAAGTATTGGGGGATAGCTCTTTTACCGACAGTCACAATCTTACTTCCCTTATTTTGCAGGACGGTCTTACAACGGTAGAAGATTTTGCTTTGCACTTTTGCAGGAATTTACAAACGGTCTACATTCCTTCATCGCTTACTTCCATAGGGGGCTACTTCCTTGCCTTCAGCAAGGTTGAAGATGTC
>NZ_AVQI01000035.1 GCF_000468115.1 Treponema socranskii subsp. socranskii VPI DR56BR1116 = ATCC 35536 | reverse complement strand
GTAAACAATCATTTATCGGCTTATTGTGTGAATATATCCAAAAATTGACGCGGCGTTACGACAAAAGGATTTGCAGGAAAATGTTTTATATTACCCGTAATCAAATAGGTTTCAAACTGCTTCCGTGCATTCAATGTAACTGCATAAAAAACAATATCTTTCGGATCGGGTATCGGCTCTGTTATACTTATGCCGTCAAATTTTAAGCCTATTTCTTGTATCGCATTCACTGCAATATCGACCGATTCCGTTGGAAAGCAAAATTTCGAACGATGCAACACGGCGGAATATTCGGCAATGATTTCCTCATTGTAGACAGGGATAATTTTTCCGGCGTACATATAGTCAATAATATAACGGGGAACGGAATTTTCTTTTAAGAATGCGGAAACAAGAACATTCGTATCAATGACGGCGTACAAAAGCATCCCGTTATCGCTTGCGAGCGGCATCGATTTCGGTATTGATTTCTTCGAGGCTCATGTCGGAAATGCCGTTTGAAGCTGCGCTTTGTGCCATTGCCTGCATTGCCGATAGTACGTTTTGCGGAATCCGTGCTCTTACGGCATCCCGATCATAGTTTCCCAATTTCATACTAAAAGGAATACCGTTTTCGGCAACGCTGCGCTTAAAAAAAATACGTACCGCGGTCGATAAATCAAGTCCGAGGTTTTCATAGACGGCAGCCGCATCGTCTTTTAACTTTTCATCAACACGGATTTGAACCAAAGTACTTGCCATAGTCAACCTCTATTATAGTATTATACTATAAAAAAGTGTTTTTGCAAGTACATTGTAATGATAACACAAGTGAGATCTTGGTGAAATTAGTTTTATCCGTTTTACTGCGTTTTAGTCCGTTTTGAACTGTGAAACATCAATTTCTCCCGACATAAGCTTAGGGAGTAGATCGTTGCGCAATTTCGATAGGCTTAAGGACTCTTGTGTTCGATATTCTATCTCTCGAAATATAGGGCGAACTAACTTATCAAATCGGCAACGAGTCTGTTTATCAGGATCATTAACGACGTAGTTTTTTAGAATATCTATTTTCAGATTGGTAAATATACTTCCATTACCAAGGGCAATTAAGTCTTTCTGAATATGTTTAAAAAGAAGATATAAATATTCGTTAGAAAACAATGAAAACGGGAAATAGAGCCATCCATCGTGAATACAAGTATCTATACCTAGAATTTTGGGGATACCTGGTGTTGCACTGTTCGAAAGGACGAGTGTACCAGATTTAAGAAATATTGTTTTTTTCAAACCAGATTCTTTAATATGTTCTTTAATCTCTAACACAAATGGTGTCTGTAAAGTGGTAATATCTGATATTTTCAGCCAAGGTAAACCTTTATCCGATAAGAAATTCTGTATTGGTCTTGGAGAACATCCACGTCTAACATCAACAAATTGTCCCAGTAGGCCCTTCTTCCAATCCTTCGGCATCTTTCCGCCAAAAGGCTCAAAATCCACAAACCACGATTTAAAAATCGCCTGCGCTATCTGCTCTAAATGATTGTTTATCTTTCCCCTTGCTGTCATTATAAATCAATTACTTACCGAAAGACAGGGGGAATACATGAAGGACAAACTGATTACGGCGATACAAATGCGTATGGCACCGCTGCTCGACACAGCACAGCAGGCGGAACTGCAGCGGGTGCTGGCATACTACTTTCACGATGTGGATGTTATTGAGCGGCAAGCTTCCGATCAACAGGAAAAAGAAGGGTTGCTTGAAATGTTTATTGCGGCAAAGGGGGTAGAGGGCTGTTCGGAAAAATCATTGAAATATTATGATTCAACTATACGACAAATGCAAAACAGCGTCAAAAAACCCGTACGGGAGATTACTACCGACGATTTACGGGTTTACCTTGCCGACTATCAAAAAGAACGAAAATCAAGTAAAGTAACAATAGACAATATGCGGCGGATTTTTAGCAGCTTTTTCGGATGGTTGGAGGACGAGGATTATATCCTCAAAAGCCCCGTCCGTCGAATCCATAAGATAAAGGCGGATAAAATAATCAAAGATACTTTTTCCGACGAAGGATTGGAACTGCTTCGTGATGCCTGTGACGAAGTCCGCGATTTGGCAATGATCGACTTGCTTGCTTCTACAGGGATGCGTGTCGGCGAGTTGGTCGGTTTGAATCGGGAAGACATCAGTTTTCATGAAAGGGAATGCGTCGTGTTCGGCAAAGGCAAAACTGAACGATTGGTCTACTTCGATGCGCGAACAAAAATTCATCTGCAAAACTACCTCGATTGCCGTGCCGATAACAATCCCGCTCTTTTTGTATCGCTTGCCCTGCCGTATAAGCGCTTATTGATAGGCGGTGTAGAGACAAGGCTTCGCGAAATCGGTAAGCGTGCGGATATACAAAAGGTTCATCCGCACAAATTCCGGCGCACCCTTGCCACGCGGGCAATCGATAAAGGCATGCCCATTGAACAAGTACAACGTTTACTCGGCCATGTAAAAATAGATACGACAATGACCTATGCAATGGTCAATCAGGCGAATGTAAAAAATTCGCATAGAAAATTTATCGGCTGAGGAGAGGGATGATATGAGAAATTGGAAAACTGTCAAACTAGGAAAAGTTTGTGAGGTTGTAAGAGGCGGGTCACCACGCCCTATTATAGACTTTGTAACTACCAGTCCATATGGTGTAAATTGGCTAAAAATAGGGGATGTCAATGAACACGATAAATATTTCACCCATTCTGCTGAACGCATAATAAAAGCCGGAACAGCAAAATCCCGCGCGGTCAAAAAAGGTGATTTGATTTTGTCAAACTCAATGAGTTTTGGTAGAGTATTCATAACCCTCATTGATGGTTGCATTCATGATGGTTGGTTACGATTAAGAAATAACGAAAATCTACTTGACCGTGAATATCTGTATTATTTTTTATCGTCCAAATTTGCACAGAACCAGTTCAAAGCAATTGCAACAGGATCAGTCGTAAATAATCTGAAATCAGACACTGTTAAAAACATAGATATTGATTTACCTTCTCTTGACGAGCAACGAGCTATTGCATCAATTCTTTGTCTATTAGACGATAAAATTGCTATCAATGAAAAGATAAACAATCATTTATCATCCTCAAGGTCAGTTACCGATAATTCGCCGGACATTAGATGAGGTAAGAGAGTATCGCGAATTACTGCGAGGTTTTCATTCGCAAGACTATTCGAAAAGATCATGTCAATAAGAATACCGACTGCTTCGGTAAAATAAAAGGCAACTTTTATAGGAGGGATAATAATCGGCTCTATTTTAAGGAAATCAGAAATATTAAGGTTTTTAATACCAGTCGTACCATTTTCATAGGAAAACATTATACCCCGGTCATAAAGGTACTTCCAGTAAAAGTAGACGAAGGATGAATACCCTTCCAGTGGTTTGATAGCTCGGCAGAAATTGGTACATACCATTCCGAAATCGTATCGGTCAAGAAGAGACTGTGTTATCAGTGCACAGCGTCCAGTTGATTGTGTAGGACTTCCACCAGAAATTTCAACTACAATATCTCCAACGCTTAACTGTTTATCAGCATAATTTTTAGGAAAGATATAACGAATAGGCATTTTGCCTTTATTACCAGCATTAATGTTGTCAATATCGGTACCACGAATACAATACACTTTTTGTGTGTTATTACTTGTCGAAGTGTCCTTTCCCCAATCTCCGCCAATGATCGTAGAAAGAAGGTCACTAAAAGTACCTTCCCGCCAATCTTTCGGCATCTTTCCGCCAAAAGGTTCAAAATCCACAAACCACGATTTAAAAATCGCCTGCGCTATCTGCTCTAAATGATTGTTTATC
>NZ_AVQI01000034.1 GCF_000468115.1 Treponema socranskii subsp. socranskii VPI DR56BR1116 = ATCC 35536 | reverse complement strand
GTGGTAAACATTATTATTTTGCGGGAGAACAGGCGATATGGTTATACACGAATACGGAAACATTGAGGCGGAAAAAATACTGGTTTTGCACCCGATGTTGCTGACCGGTGCCTTTGCGGCAAAGCTGTTTGCGCCGCGAAGCGATCGGTACTGTATTATTGCGCCGGATTTGTCGGCTCACGGGCAAGCATCTTCGAGCGAGTTTGTTTCCGCCGAAAACGAAGCTGCGCAAATCCTTTGCTATCTGAAAGAAAAAGGCTATACGGATATTGCATTGACGCTCGGTATTTCCCTGGGAGCGCGGATTGTGCTGGAACTGTTGAAGGATGACGACATACACTGGAAATGCATTGTTTTGGACGGTGCGCCGGTATACAAAAATGCCCGCTTTTTGCGCTTTGTGTATACCGCCGTCTTTTTAAGCAAATGGAAAAAGGCGCGAAAATGCAAGGGGTTTGCTCAAAAGAAAATGACCGCATTGTTCGGTGAAGCGGGCGAAGTAATGGGAAGCACGTTTGAAAGCATGTGTGAAAAAAGCCTGCGAAATATCATAGCGGCATGCAGCCGCTTCGATTTTTATCCGTATCCGAAAGATGTGCAGCAGCGTATGTATTTTGAATTCGGCAGTAAAGAAATAGATGCACGGCAAGCAAAGACGATTTTGCGCCGCTACCCTTTTGTGCATATCGCACTGCATAAAGGGTACGGGCACTGTCAGTATATGGCAGCGGAAAAAAAGGCATACCTTGCGATACTTGAAGAGCGCATGAAGCGGAAGGTTTGAATAAATTAATAATCGATAATGCGATGATATCGGTTCAAACGAGCATACAATTTACAAATTAACAATTTAAATCCCGCGTCATATC